>SIRW01000001.1 GCA_004366205.1 Actinomycetota bacterium
GATGCAGACGATGGCGATGAGCGCGACGAGGAGTGCGTACTCCACGAGGCTGGCGCCCCGTTGGGTGTCGCCGAAGCGAGCGCGCATCCACGAGGCGAAGAACAACCACTGGGTCTTGATCATGACGGGGTGACTCCCTCTGTGTCGTTGTCGCCCCGGAGCCGGGGCCCTGCTGTCGCGTTCAGTATCGACGGCACGCAGCGTGCGCTCCATGGGCTGATCGGCCCATTGAAGACCCGACGATCAGGCCTTGCCGATCTCGCTGGCCGAGCGGCTCAGGTTCTCCGACAGGCTGCCGCCGAGGAAGGCGACGGCGAGGATGCACACCAGCGCGATGAGCGCAACAAGCAGGGCGTACTCGACGATCGAGGCGCCCCATTCGTCGTTGTTCAGCTGCTCCGTGTCCTGGAGCCGTTTCGTCATCGAGTCCTCACGTGCGGAGAAGTAGACCGGGGACGGGCAGCAGGCCCGTCCCCGGTCGGTAGCGGTTGTGCTGAGCCTTTGCTCAGGTGTTGTCCATGTGCGAGCCGATCTCGCTGAACTTCTCGGAGGCGCGGCCGCCGAGGAAGGTGATGGCGAGGATGCACACCACCGCGATGAGCGCCACGAGGAGTGCGTACTCCACGAGGCTGGCGCCCCGTTGGGTGTCGCCGAAGCGAGCGCGCATCCACGAGGCGAAGAACAACCACTGGGTCTTGATCATGTCGGGGGACTCCCTGCTTCGCGAATCGCCCCGAACCGGGGCTCTCTGTCCCTGTCAGTATCGGCATTCGAGGCCGCTGTGACATGGGGCGATCGGCTCATTTCTGAGCACCGACGCGTGGGAGCAAAGCGGATCAATCCAGGTGGATGATCCCCAACCGGACGGCACGGACCACCGCCTGCGTGCGGTCACGGGCATCGAGCTTGTGGTAGATCGACGCGAGGTGGTTCTTGACCGTCTTCTGGCTGATGTACAGCTTCTCCGCGACCTCTGGCGTGGAGTGGCCGTCGGCGATGAGTTGGAGGACCTCCTCCTCTCGCTTGGTGATGACCTCCTCATGGGGGTCGCCGTCGAGCCGCCGGACCTCGTCGAGCATGCTGGCGGCGAGGTGGGGCGAGATGACGGTCTGGCCGTCGCACGCGAGGGTGAGCGCCTCGGCGACCTCGTCGATGGAGCAGTCCTTGACGAGGTAGCCGCTGGCGCCGGCCCGGATGGCCCGCGCCACCACATCGGGGTCGACGTGCATGGTGAGCATGACCACCCGCACCTCGGGCGTCGCCTCACGAACCCGACGGGTGGCTTCGACGCCGTCGAGCACGGGCATGCTCACATCCATCAGGACGACGTCGGGCGTGTGCTGGGCTGCCAGCGTGACGGCCTCGTCGCCGTCGGCAGCCTCGGCGGCGATCTCGAAGCCTCGCTCCTCGAGGGAGCGGCGGAGGCCCTCGCGCAGCATGCGATGGTCGTCGGCGAGGAGAACCCGGATCGTCATGTGAGGACGCAGCGGACCGTGGTGCCCCGCCCCGGCGTGGAGTCGATTTCGAGCTGGGCGCCGATGCTGGCGGCCCGTTCCCGCATACCCAGGATGCCGTAGGAGTCCATCCGTCCCGCCTTCCCGATCTCGACGCCGCGGCCATTGTCGCTGACCTCGAGGACGGCGCCGCCTGCCTCCTGCTGCCAGATGACGCGGAGCATAGTGGCACCGGAGTGTCGCTCGGCGTTGGTGATCGCCTCCTGGGCGATGCGCCACATCTCCCGTTCCTGCAGCAGCGGGAGGCGGCTGTGGGGGCCCTCGGTCACCTGGACCTCGGTCCGGAGGTCGCTGCGCTCCTCGACGCGCCGTAGGAAGGCGTTGATCGTGGTCGGGAGGTCCTGCGTGTCGGACACGTCTGTGCGCAGGTCGTAGAGCGTCTCGCGTACCTCGCCGATCACGGTGCGCAGGTCCTGGCGGAGCCTCGCGAGGTCGTCCGTGACTCCTTCGACGCCCGGGAGCCGGGCGATGCGATCGAGCTCGAAAGCCACATAGGCGAGCGACTGGCCGACCCGGTCGTGCAGGTCCCGGGCGATGCGGGTGCGCTCCTCGTCCGCGCCGACGGTGCGGAGCCGGCTGAACCACCGCGCGTTGTCGACCGCCAGGGCGACGGGATCGACGAACCCGTTCAGCAGCTCGACATCCCGCTGGCCGTACCGCTCTTTCTGGTGGTGCTCGAGGGCGATCAGGCCGACGAGGTTCCCCCGCGCGCGCAACGGCGCGTACAGAGCCGAGCGGGCGAGAGGGGAGAGGCCACGGTCACCCAACGACCGTGGGTAGCTGGCGACGATCGCGCCTGCGCCCCGGATGGCCCGGTGGAGGGTCGCGGGAAGGACGCCGTCGGGCAGCACGACGGCAGCCCGGACGCCCTCGGCGCGGGCGACCAGCCACTCGCTGGTGCTGTCGTCGTGCAGCAGGATGGCCAGGGCGGTGTGCTCAAACAGGTCGTCGAGCCGCGACACCGTGGAGTCGAGAACCTCGTCCAGGTCGAGCGAGGCCGGGAGGGTCTGGGCGACCTGGTGCAGGGAGTAGAGGAGTGTGTTGGCCTCGGCGAGTCGACCTAGCCGGTCGAGCGCGAGCGAGTGCCGCTCCTCGGCCTCGCCGGACAGACGGCGGGCGTACCCCGACACGGCGGCGACGAGGAAGAGGACGGCCGCCCACTCGGCGGTGCTCCGCAGCGCCCGGTCAGTGCCAACCGCGGCTTCGAGCGCAAACGGCAGCGCCACCGCCGCGATCGACGCGAAGGAGATCCGTAACGCCAGGCCGATCCCGCTGACGAACCCAGCGACGATGATCGCGGTGATCAGGGAGAAGACGTACGGCGAGTCCCAGTACCCGGTGCCGATGACCACGAGGGTGTGCATGCCGACCTCGAGGAGGATCTCCAGGAGGGTGCGGGTCGACCTGTCGAGGTTGATCGGCCGCCACGTCCGGTACACGGCGTAGAGGAGCAGCACGGCGGCCCCCGAGACCAAGGCAACCGTGTCGGGCTGGGGCTGGGACGCCGCGAGTGCGATGCCGACGGCGACGGTCGCCCAGCGGATCGAGATGATGGGCGGCCGGAAGGTGCCTGACCGCTCGGTGTTCAGAACGCGCGGGCGATCTCCGACGCCGCCGGTCCCAGGATGATGATGAACGTCGGCGGGAAGATGAAGAGCACCAGGGGGAACAGGATCTTCACCGGCAGCTTGCCGGCCTTCTCCCGCGCCCACTGGCGGCGCTTCGTGCGCATCTCGGCCGCCTGGGTCTTCAGGATCCGCCCGATCGGCATGCCCAGCGCGTCGGCCTGGGTCAGTGTCAGGACGAAGTTCGATAGCTCCGGTACCTCGGTGCGTCGCTTGAGGTTGTGCAGGGCCTCACGTCGGGCCAGGCCCAGCTCCATCTCCTTCAGCGTACGGGAGAACTCCTCCGCCAGGGGGGACTGGAAGTGGGTGGTGACCACGTCCAGGGCGCCTTCGAAGCCCATGCCGGCCTCGACGCTGATCGACAGGAGGTCGAGGGTGTCGGGCAGGTCCTTGCGGATGGCGTCTTTGCGCTCTTGGACCTTGCGCGACAGCCAGGACCCCGGGATCAGGGCGCCCACTGCGGGGCCCAGGACGAGCGCCAGCACACCGATGCGGGCGCTGGGCTCGCCGAGCACGACGTAGAGCATGGCAAGCACCAAACCGCCGGCCGCCATGAGGATCTGGGCCGTCACGAACTCCTCGGCCCGCACCGAGCTGCTGATGCCGCCCTGCACGAGCTGCTTGTGGATCTTCTCGAGGTAGTTGCGGGGTGTCAGGCTGGCGATCGACCGCAAGGCGCCGCCACCGAGTGGTCGGACCACACGGGTGAAGAAGGGCTCGTCGAGCATCTGCTCGAAGGCGTCGGTGGGGCCTTCCTCCTCATCCAGGCTTCGGAGGTACTCGGCGGGATCGCCGCTCGCAAGCCGGGACCTGGCGGTCACGGCGGAAACGAGCAGGAACCCGCCGGCTGCAAGGGCGGCGACGGCGACGAGCGCGGCGGTCACTTCCATGTCACACCTCGATCTTGACCATGCGGAGGATCGTGGCGACGCCCGCGGCGATGCTCACGGCGCACAAGCCCAGGACCACGAGCCCCCAGCCGCGGAACATCGGTTCCAGGTACGTCGGGTTGCTGACCTGGATCACCAGCAGGAGGCCAACGGGCATGGCGCCCAGCACCCAGGCCGAGATGCGGCCCTCGGCGGTGAGGACGTCGACCTCGCGCCGGATCTCCTCCCGGGCCCGGATGAAGTCGGCGAGCGTGTGCAGCAGGTCCGCGAGCTTCCCGCCGACGGTCTGCTGGATGCGGATGGCCTGGACCACCCAGGTGAGGTCGGTGATCTCCAGGCGGATGGCCATCCGCTCGAGGGCGTCGACCACGGGGTCGCCCAGCCGGGTCTCGGCCACCACCCGGGCGAACTCCTCGGAGATGGGCGGCTCGGCCTCCTCGCACATCATCTGGATGCTGCGCAGGAACGTGTGGCCGGCCGACAGCGACGACGCGATCAGCGACAGGGCCTCGGGGAGCTGGGCCTCGAGCGCCTTGCGGCGCCGCTCGATGAGCACCTTCAGGACCCCGACCGCCCCCACCGGCACGAGCAGGCCGGCCACCACGCCGATGATCCAGTTCTCGGTGATGGCGGCCAGGAAGACCCCGACGACGACGGCGGCGCACGCGGCGACGAGCACGAACTCGCCGGGGCGCATGGGCACCCGAGCCCGCTCGAGGAGCGTCCGCAGGGCGCCCTTGGTGTCGACCTGCTCGACCATCCGCCCGGCGAGGCCGATGGTGTCCTCCACGAAGGCGGAATGGGTCTCGGTGACCGCCTCGATGTCGACGTCGCGCTCGCCGTAGGGCAGGTCGAGGATGTCGGCCAGGGTCTCGGTGCGCCGCCGGAACCGCATCAGGATGCCGACGCCGAGGAAGGCGAGGCCGGCCCCCACGAGGAGGGCGGCCATCAGCTCGGTGCCGCTCATCGGGCCCGCTCCGGCTCGGCCAGCTCCCGGGCGCTCGGCACCGCGGCCCGGCGCCGGCCGTCGCTCGCCCGGCCGCGAACCGGGGGCGGTGCCCGGAAGATCTTGGCCGGCACCTCGATGTCGACCTCGGCGAGCCGCTCCAGGAACTTCGGCCGCAGCCCGGTGGCGACCAGCTCACCCTCGGGCTTGCCCCGCTCCCGACCCGGCAGGAACCGGTAGTGGAAGATGTCCTGGAGCAGGATCGTGTCGCCTTCCATGCCTTGGAGCTCGGTCACGGCGGTGACCACGCGCCGGCCGTCGGGCAGGCGGTCGACCTGCATGATGAGGTCGATGGCCGAGGCGATCTGCTCGCGGATGGCCCGCACCGGCAGGTCGAAGCCGGCCATGAGCACCATCGTCTCGAGCCGGGACAGGGCGTCCCGGGCGCTGTTGGCGTGCACCGTGGTCATCGACCCCTCGTGGCCGGTGTTCATGGCCTGGAGCATGTCGAGGGCCTCGGCGCCCCGGACCTCGCCCACGACGATGCGGTCGGGGCGCATCCGCAGGGCGTTGCGGACGAGGTCACGGATGCGCACCTCGCCCTGGCCCTCGGCGTTGGGCGGCCGGGACTCGAGGTTGATGACGTGCGGCTGCTGGAGCTGGAGCTCGGCCGAGTCCTCGATCGTGATGATGCGCTCGCCGTCGGGGATGAAGCCCGACAGCACGTTCAGGTTCGTCGTCTTGCCGGTGCCGGTACCGCCGGAGACCAGCACGTTGAGCTTCCCGCGGACGGCGGCCTCCATGAGCACCGACATGTCGAGCGTCCAGGTCCCGAAGTTGATCAGGTCCTTGACGGTGTAGGGGTCGGCGGCGAACTTCCGGATGGTGAGCACGGCACCGTGCAGCGCGAGCGGCGGGATGATGGCGTTCACGCGGGAGCCGTCGGGCAGGCGGGCGTCGACCATCGGAGAGCCCTCGTCGATGCGCCGGCCGACGTTGCCCACGATCTTCTGGATGACGGTGCGGTACTGCGAGTCGTTGTCGAAGGCGATGTCGGTCGGCTCGATCTTGCCGTCGCGCTCCACCCAGATGTCGTCGTAGGCGTTGCACATGATCTCGGTGATCGACGTGTCCTGGAGCAGCGGGTCGAGCGGCCCGTAGCCCAGGGTGTCCTGCATCATCTCCCGCACGAACTTGCGGCGCTCCATGGGGGAGACGCGCACGTCCTCGTTCTGGATGGCCTTGTCGAGCGCCGCCTTGACCTGCTCCTCGAGCTCGTCGCTCGACATGCCGGCCATCTTCGGGGCGAGCTCCTCGAGGACCATCTCGCGCACCTTGCGCTTGGCGTCGTCCCAGGAGGCCGCCTTCTTCCTCGCTCGGCTCGGGGCCCGCTTGCGGGCGACGCCGGCGGCCGCGGCCTTCTTGGTGGTCTTCTGCTCTTCTTCCTCGAGGGCGGCGAGCTTCTCGGACAGCTTCATGGGATCACCTCGGGGATCAGGTGGCGGCGGGGGCGCGGCGGAACAGGCGGCCGAACAGGCCGGGGCGGTCGTCGATGGCCCCGTCGTCGACACCGACGCGCAGCTCCTCGGGCAGCAGCGTCGACATGGCAGCGGCCATCCGCTTGCTGATCTGGGCGTTCGGCGATGCCGCCATCACGGGCATGCCCAGGTTGATCGAGCGGCTGACCTCCTTGGCGTAGGGCAGCACGGACTCGAAGCCCTGGGGGAACAGCTTGGTGACCTGGTCGATGTCGATCCCCACGTCGGACTCGGCCTTGTTCAGCACCAGGCGGATGTTCTCGGTGGGGATGCGGAGCCGCTCGAGCGTCGAGAGGAACACGCCCATGTTGCGGACGCTCGGCAGGTCGAGCGTCGCCATGACGTAGAGCAGGTCGGACAGGTCGAAGGCGGCCAGCACGATCTCGGTGAGCGCCGGGGGGGTGTCGACGATCACGAAGTCGAAGCGGTTGCGGAGCGCCTCGACGATGCGGGTGACGTCGGGCGGGTTGATGCGGTCGGCCTCCGACGGCTCCTTGGGTGCGGCCAGCACGTGGATGCCGGTCTCGTGGGTGACGAGGTACTCCTCGATGTGGGCCTGCAGGTCGGCCTCGTCGGTGTCCTCGCGCTGGAGGGCGTCGAAGATCGTGTATCGGGGCCGCAGCCGCAGGGCCGTCGACACCTCGCCGAACTGGAGGTCCAGGTCGACGATGCACGCCCGCAGCTGGGTGTGGCGGGACAGGAAGTACGCCAGGTTGGTGGCGTAGAAGGTCTTGCCGCAGCCACCGGTGGCCGACGAGATCGTGAACACCCGACCGGGCCCACCGGCCATCGCCGGCAGCGGCGCGGCCGCGGGGGCCTGCGCGGTCGCGACCGGCTTCTCGAGCTTGCGGGCGAGCTCGACGGCCCGCTCGACGCTCTCGACGAGCTCGCCGTCGTCGACCGGGAGCTGGAGCAGGTCGATCGAACCGGAGCGCACGATGTCGCGCAGGCTGGCGTCGGGCCGGCGGCTGAAGGCCAGCACGATCGCCATGCCGGGCAGCTCGTCGTGGATGATCTGCAGCCGGGCCAGGCCCGCCCGGGTGCCCAGGCTGGGCCCGGCGATCAGCACGTCGAACGGCCCCTCGTCGGTGAGCACGTCGCCGACCGATCCGACCCGCTCGCAGACGGACACCTCGGGACGGGGGCGCAGCTCGTCGGCGATCCCCTGGACCTGCTCGGCGAGGGCGGTGTTGCGGTCGAGGACAAGGATCTTGGGGTTTCGCACTCGGGGCTCTCCCTTACAGGGCGTTCTCGTAGGTACGGCCGGGCGTCGGCACCTCCGGTGCGCCCTGCGGCACCAGCGAGAGGTACAGGTTCTCGACGCTCTGGTGGAAGATCACCTGCTCGGCCTGCACGGGGTCGAGCGCGAGCAGGTAGGTGATCTGCTGGCCAGCCGGCCGCTCGCCGGCGGCCTGATCGCCGTCCCGGGCGGTCGCCGCCCGGGGAGCGACCTCGGTGGACACGTCGAGGACCTCGACGTTGTGCACGATCAACTTCGTGACGGGGGCGCCGGGGCCCGAGCGCATGACCGTGTAGAGGTTCACGAAGTCGCCCTGCGAGACGTAGCCGGCGACGCCGGGCACGAACGGGACCTGGATGGCGACGGCCTCCTTGCCGTCGGGGATGCTGATGACCGCTTCGCGCAGGGCGGGGCTGCGGAGCCGGCCCTGGGTCACCTGCGCGTCACGGGGGATCTGGACCCCGATGGTGCGCCCCGCCAGCGCGCTGCGGGAGGTGAGGGCGCCGGGCTCGACCTCGCCGGCCTCGATGGTTCGCAGCTCCACCCAGCCCTGGTCGAGGACCTCGGAGCCGGGGGTGCCGGGGGGGATGTCCTGGGTGGCGACCAGCACCCGGGCGGTCTGCGCGTCCGCGCCCGGCGCCACGACGTCGTCGTCGTCCCGGAGCAGCAGGAACACGATGGCGACACCCAGCACGAAGAACGCGATGCCGAGGACCACCAGGACGTTGCTTCGCTTGCCCATTCGAACCTCTCCCGGTCTGCTTGGCGCGCTTCAACATCGGAAGCGGCACGATTGTCCGATCTTTCCGTGATCACCGCCATGGCAACTGCGGCTCATTTGGCGGTGGCCCCATCGGGCTGGTCACCGCACCAACATTCGGCCGAATGTGGGCTGGCCTTGACCGACTAGCCCGGGCCATTTGCAAATAGCCCGAACGGACTAGTCAGCCGGACGCAGAAGGTGTGGAGGTGAGAAATGCGTCCATGTCGGACGCGGAGTAGAGGCGGTGGGTCGACGGGTGCTGTGGGGACTTCCCGACCAGCACACCGTCCTCGGCGCGGGCCCAGAACCCCTCGTAGACCTGGCCCGGCCGGTGCGGATCGGGGATGTGGTGCACCTCCGGGCGGCTGACCACGAGGTCGCCCCGGTTGCGCGCGTGCTCCCAGGCGGGCTCGTCGAGGAACAGCACGAGGCGCGGATCGAGTCGAGCCCGGACCCACGCAAGGCGCGCGGGCTCGTCGCCGAGGTGCACGAGCGCGCCGAGCGACAGCGCCTCGGGCAGCCCGAAGGCGGGCTCGGTTCGTCGCAGCAGCGTCACCACCCAGCGCCGGACCTCCGCCCAGAACCCCAGGGGGTCCGGGTAGAAGAACCCGGGGTGGGGCTCGCCGTAGGTCGGCGGACCGTCGGGGAAGGCGAGCAGCGGGTCGCGCCACGCCGGCGGCTTGGTGGTGACGAGCAGGAGCCAGGCGTTGCGGGCTGCGGGGGAGAGCGCCGGCCACGGGGTCGCGGCCTTGTCGAGCCGCTTGCGCTCGCGCCGTCCGACCCGGCGGGCGGCGGCGAGGCGCTCGGCCGGGTGCGACGAGAAGAGCGACGGGTCGGCACCGATGCCCGCATCGTACGCCCAGGCCCCGCTGCTACGTTCCTCGCTCGTGCTGGCGATCGGGCTCACGGGCGGGATCGGCTCGGGCAAGTCGACCGTGTCGGCGCTTCTGGCCGAGCGGGGCGCCGTGATCGTCGACGCGGACGCCATCACCCGCGAGCTGCAGGAGCCGGGCCAGCCCGTGCTCGCCGCCATCGTCGAGCACTTCGGTGACGGTGTGCTCACGGCCGACGGCGCGCTCGACCGCCAGGCCCTCGCCCGCATCGTGTTCAACGACCCCGAGGAGCTGGCGGTTCTGAACGCGCTCGTGCACCCTGCCGTCGGCGCCGAGATCGCCCGCCGGCTCGGCGAGCTGGCCGCGTCCGACGAGGTCGTCATCCTCGACGTGCCCTTGCTCGTCGAAGGCTCCCGGCACGAAAAGGTCCGCTACCCGGTCGCCGGCCTGCTGGTGGTGGACGTCCCCGAGGATGTCGCCGTGCAACGCCTCTTCGAGCAGCGGGGCATGGACGAGGCCGACGTGCGGGCCCGCATGGCGCGCCAGGCGACACGGGAGGAGCGCCGGGAGCGGGCCGACTTCGTCATCGACAACAGCGGCTCACTGGAGGACCTCCGCCGTCAGGTCGAGGAGGCCTGGGCCTGGATCGAGTCCCTCCGAGCGAGCACGTCCGAGCGGCCGCGCACCGAGACCTAGCCCTCGACGCTCCGTCAGGTATCGCCGTCGTCGGGGAGTGGCGCCTCGAAGCCTTTCGGCGGGGCGCTGTTGAAGGGGTTCGTCACGATGAGCCCGCCGAGGTCCAACCCATCTTGCAGATCCTCGGTCAGGAGGTGCGTGCAGGACTGCGCTCGAGCCGCGGCGACGATGAGGGCGTCCCAGAACGAAAGGCCGAGGCGATCCTCGAGCTCCCAGGCGTCGACGGTGAGCTCATGCGTGAGGGGCAGCGACTTCCATGCGAGCAGGTCCCGGACGTCCGCCCGGGCCTCGGTCGCCGGCATCCCAGGGTCGAGCTTGCGGGTGACGGTCACGTACAGCTCATGTCTGGCGTCTGGGCACACGCGACAGCACGACCCAGTCGTCGTCGGCGTAGGACTCCACCCAGGTCCCCGTGAGGAGGAGGGTGCCGATCAACCGGCCGCCGCGGCGCCACAGAACAGCGTCGACCTCGCGGCGGTCGAGGACGTCGAGGGCGGCCGCCCCGCCGCCGATCAGGGTGTCGAGGTCCCGGGACACCTCGGCGGGGTACATGTCGAGCCGGTCGTCGACGAAGACGCCGGCGTCCCGGCCGTAGCGCAGGATCAGGTAGCACCCCACCACCTCGTCGTGGGCGATGCGTGCCGTCGAGCGCGGTCCGGCGAGCCCTTCGTCGTCGAGCCAGGCGACGGCGTCGAGGGGGTAGTCGTCGAGCGCGAGGGCCGGCCCGGTCCACGCGCCGGCGGCGAACAGGAGGAACGCCGCAGCCAGCACGCCCGCGAACGCCAGGTTGAGGCGGGGCGGATCCGCACCCGCCGGGGAGGGCGCCGGGCGCGGGCTGGAGGCCAGGGCGCGTCCGAGGATCGGCGCGGCGGCGACGCCGAACACCGCCACGTTGCGCAGGGCCAGCAGGCCGAGGGCGAGGAAGACCACGAATGGGATGACGTCGGCCCAGCGGTGCCGGGTGCGGGCGACGATGACAACGGCGAGCGCGATGAAGACGAGGGCGAACAGCCCGTCGGCCCGGCCGAAGTCGGGCGTCCGCCACTCCGTGAGCGTGCGGAGCTGGTCCCGGTGCTCGAGGCTGGTGAAAGGAAAGGCGAGCAGCCGCGGGCCCAGGGGGTTGACGACCGCGGCTGCCAGTCCGGCGAGCAGGCCGCCGGCATAGGGGACGAGGTGGCGCGGGAACCGCCGGCCGTCGATCCAGGCGCCGGCGGCGACGAGCCCGAGCCAGGCGGCGGCGAACAGGAACGTGCCGTGCGTGTTCACCCACACCCACATGACGGGGACCAGCACCCACCACGGCCAGCGCCGCTCGACGGCGAGCACGAGCAGCGCGAGGCAGATCAGCCCGAACAGGAGCGGCCGCGGCACCCAGTAGGCGGCGCCGATGCCGACGGCCACCGTGCCGGCGGCCGCCGTCCGCAGCGGCGTCCCGGCCCGGGCGAGGAGCACGACGAGGGCGGCGAGGACGCCCATGAGCACGGCCTGGAGCAGGACGAGGGCCTCGAGTCCGGCTAGGCGCTCGGTGGCTCCGTAGAGGACCGAGGCCAGCCAGCTCTGCACGATCCACGGTTCACCAGCGGCCGTGGAGGAGTACGGATCGCTGCGGGGGATGCCGCCCCCAGCCACGATGTCGATGCCCGTGCGCAGGTGGACGAACGTCGAGTTGTCGCCGATCGGGCGGGCGCCCAGCCGGAAGCCGAACAGGACGATCGTGGCCCCGAACAGCGCCTCGAGCCCCGGCGGCCGGAGCGACCTCACCGGCTCGGACCGTCCCGACCACCGCTACCACCCGCCGGTCGGCGCGCCGGCTCAACCGCAGCGTCGTCGTGCTCGGGGTCATCGGTCCCGGCCTCGGGAACCGTTCCCGTTCGGGCCACTCGGGCGTAGATGTCGATGGCGAGGAACGTCACTGCCGGGCCGAAGACCCGCAGCGAGTTGACGGCCAGGTTCAGCACCTGGGCGCTCATGACCGGCACCATGGCGGCGAACGGAAGCGCGGCGTTCAGCAGCACCGACCGCCCCCGCTCCTGCAGCCAGCGGACGCCGACCACCACGGCCACGGGGATCAAGGCGATGGCCATGGCCATGTCGCCCCAGTTCCCGAAGTGCGACCACCCCCGGCGGTAGCTGTCGAGGTAGCCCCAGAACGGCGGCCAGCCGAACTCCTGGATCTGCGACGGCGGCCAGCCGAGTCGCCAGCGGGCGTAGAGCGCCCACAGCCCGACGGCCGCGACCGGAGCAATGGTCAGCAGCACCCGATGCCGCCACGCCAGCCCGACTGTCAGCACCGCGATGGCGCCGATCGCGAACAGCTGCGACTCCTTGGCGAGCACGGCGGGCACCGCAACGGCCGTCGCGAGCACCGGCTGGTGCCGCACCACGAGCAGCACGACCAAGACGAGGAGGGCGAGGGCGATGGCGTCGGCCAGGCTCAGCATGAACGCCGCGATTGTGAGGGGGTTCAGCCCGAAGGAGAGACCGGCCCGCACCGGTGCGCCCACCTGCTGCGCGAGGCGGGCCGCCCAGTAGCCGCCGAGCAGCACGAAGGTGAGGTTGACCAGCACCATCCCCCACAGCAACCCGTACTCACCGAACACCCGGAACGGCGAGGACATCAGCGGGTAGAGCATCCGCTGGGCCCGGTAGGCGGGGCGGTCGTACCACTTGGCGAGCTCCTCGCCGCCGGTCAGGAGCGGGTCACGGGCCTGGAGCCAGAACGTCTGGCTGTCGTGGCCGTCCTCGTGCGGGAAGAGCACGTCCTCGCCGAGGATCTCGGGCGCCAGCTCGGCCACCGAGCTCTCCGTGCCGAAGTGGACGAACCACTCGATGCGCCCGTCGTACCCGATGAAGAACACGACCGCGAGCAACAGGTTCACGCCGAACCCCACCAGCGCCACCCGCCACGCAGCGCTGCGGTCACGATCCATGAGGCGCCATGGTGGCACGTCCGCTTGGCGGTCGACTCACGCGCCCCGCCGGTACGATCACGGCGATGCCGCCCTTCAAGGTCGTCTCCGACTTCGCGCCCGCCGGCGACCAGCCCAAGGCCATCGAGGCCCTGGCCGAGGGCGTGCAGCGGGGCGACCGCTGGCAGACGCTGCTGGGCATCACCGGAAGCGGCAAGTCGGCCACCATCGCCTGGACCATCGAGCGGGTCCAGCGGCCGACGCTGATCATCGCCCCCAACAAGTCGCTGGCGGCCCAGCTCGCCAACGAGTTCCGGGAGCTCTTCCCCGAGAACCGGGTCGAGTACTTCGTCAGCTACTACGACTACTACCAGCCCGAGGCCTACGTCCCCTCGAGCGACACCTACATCGAGAAGGACTCGTCGATCAATGACGAGATCGACCGGCTGCGGCACTCGGCCACGTCCGCCCTGCTCGCCCGGCGCGACGTCATCGTCGTGGCCTCGGTCAGCTGCATCTACGGCCTGGGCTCACCCGAGCAGTATGCCGGCATGATCCTGCGGGTGGTCAGCGGGTCGACCCACGACCAGCGCTTCATCCTCGCCAAGCTCGTCGACCTGGGCTACGAGCGCAACGACCACAACCTGACCCGCGGCAAGTTCCGGGTGCGGGGCGACACCATCGAGGTGCACCCCGCCTACGAGGAGATGGCGGTGCGCATCGAGCTGTTCGGCGACGACGTCGAGCGCATCACCCGGGTCGACCCGCTCACCGGCGAGCACCTGGCCGAGATCGAGGACCTCACGATCTTCCCGGCCACCCACTACGTGGCTAGCGAGGAGCGCATGCGGGCCGCCATCCAGGGCATCGAGGTCGAGCTCCGGGAGCAGCTGGCACGCTTCGAGCGCGAGGGCAAGCTCCTCGAGGCCCAGCGCCTGCGCATGCGCACGCAGTACGACCTGGAGATGATGGCCGAGGTCGGCTACTGCAACGGCATCGAGAACTACGCCGCCCACCTCGACGGCCGCAAGCCCGGCCAGGCGCCCTACACGCTGCTCGACTACTTCCCCGACGACTACCTGCTGGTCATCGACGAGAGCCACGTGGCCGTTCCCCAGCTCCACGGCCAGTACGAGGGCGACCGCTCCCGCAAGGAGACGCTGATCGAGCACGGGTTCCGCCTGCCGTCGGCCGCCGACAACCGCCCCCTGCGCTTCGACGAGGTCATGGAGCGCGTGAACCAGGGCATCTTCCTGTCGGCCACCCCCGGCGACTACGAGCTCCGGCAGTCCACCCAGGTGGTCGAGCAGATCGTGAGGCCGACCGGCCTGGTCGACCCCGAGGTCATCGTCAAGCCCACCAAGGGCCAGATCGACGACCTGCTCGAGCTCATCTCGGCCCGGGTCGAGGCGGGGGCGCGGGTGCTCGTCACGACGCTGACCAAGAAGATGGCCGAGGACCTCACCGACTACCTGCTCGAGCAGGGCGTGCGGTGCCGGTACCTGCACTCCAACATCGACACGATCCAGCGCATCGAGATCCTGCGCGACCTGCGCCTCGGCGAGTTCGACGTGCTGGTAGGCATCAACCTCCTGCGGGAGGGCCTCGACCTGCCCGAGGTCAGCCTGGTGGCCATCCTCGACGCCGACAAGGAGGGCTTCCTGCGGTCCGAGACGTCGCTCATCCAGACCATCGGCAGGGCCGCCCGCAACGTCGCCGGCCAGGTGGTGATGTACGCCGACGTGGTCACCGACTCGATGCAGCGGGCCATCAGCGAGACCAACCGCCGCCGGGGCGTCCAGCAGGCCTACAACGCCGAGCACGGCATCGACCCGCAGACGATCCGCAAGGCCGTCACCGACATCCTCGCCCACCTGCGCCCCGACGCCAGCGCCCCGCTGCCCGGCAAGGGCCGCCGGTCGCGCACGCGCGACGCCGTGCGCTCCGATCTCACCGACCTCCCGCAGGAGGAGATGGCCCGACTCATCGCGACCCTCGAGGAGGAGATGGCCGAGGCCGCCGCCGACCTCCAGTTCGAGTACGCCGCCCGCCTCCGCGACGAGATCGCCGACCTGCGCCGCGAGCTGCGCTCGGCCTTGTGAGCCGCGCTGCCCGGCTGTGGGAAGCATCCTTGTGGGCGCACGCCGTTGGGCTCTTGATTGCCCTGCTGGCGCTTCTCTGGGCGACCAATCCCTCGATGGCGTACACCAGCGACGAGGGCGCAGCAATCCTGCAGGCAAGACACCTCGAGGTCGAGGGGCGGTGGATCGTCGACCCGGTCCTGCCGGAAGTCGACCCTGAGCAGCGGGCGCAACCTGTACCCAACGCCAGCCAAGGCCCCGAGGGTCGGGCGTACTTCGCCAAGCGCCCTCTGTACCCCTTGGTCCTGCTCGCTGCCGGGCGGGTCTTCGGCGACGTCGGCTAGCTGAACCGCCCTGGGTCTGATGGAGGCTCGCAGCGGTGCGGGGACGACGTTGTTCCGGCCGAGCTATGCCGGGAGACCCTTGCTCGATCTGCTTCTCACGTCAGCGTTGGTGGTCATCGTTGTCATGGCCTTGCGCGTGCGGCGGTCCGGTCTCAGGCGAGTCGTCCTGATCGTCGGTGCCGTTGTCGTTGCCGTGTACCTGCATGTCCGGCCTCGCTCGGGCTTGCGAGTGCTGGCATGCGAGCACTTGCGGCGCCTTGCCGTGGGCGCAGCAGTCATCGTGTCCCTTGCCCTTGTCACGGCGTCAGTGGGTGAGTTGCGACGAGCGCACCGCGCCGGTGACGCCCTCGCAAGCGCCCACTTGTCTTCTACGAGCGCGAGCGCACGGCGCCGTCGCCCAGGGCGGCACGCTCGGCCCTCTCGACCCGCACGAGAAGGAGGACCGCAGCGGCCAGCAGCACCGCCCAGAGGGCGTTGGCCCACGGCCCGATCGCCATGCCGAAGACGGTGGTCGTCAGCTCACCGTCTCCTAACAGTCCGAGCCAGTACCCCAGGGCGCCGGTGGCGTCAGCGGACACGATCGGGTTCGTGAGCGTCGCCGCCCCCATCGTGACGACGCCGATGGCGGTGGCACCGCGGGCAAGGAGCGGGACCCGGGGCCATACGTGGGCGAGGGGGAGGGCGAGGAACGCCAGCCCGGGCACGACGTACCGGGGTCCCGGGGAGGCGCCACCGGTCGGATTGGGCCAGTTGAGCTGGAGCACCAAGAAGACGGCGAACATCCCGAGGCCGAGCGTCGCCGACAGCCGGAGGTCACGACGGTCCCGCAGGAGCAGGATGGCTCCTGCGAGCGCTACGAGCGTGACGGGGGTAAGGACGAACAGGCCGCGCTCGCCGGCCAGCACCTGCACGGCGTTCGTCCAGAACGGATTCTCCACCACCCCGAGCCCCAGGCGCGCCACCTCGTCAGGAAACACCCGGAACTGGTAGGAGAGTCGCAGGGGGTTGCCGAAGGCGGCGGTGTTGTACGCAGCGAGGAGCACCGCAGGCCCGAGCGCGCCGGCAGCGAGCGCGACCCAGCGGTGGGTTCGCCAGTGTCGGGCGAAGGTGTAGGCCGCGGCGAGCACCGCTGCGAGCACCGCTGGGTACTCAACGGTGACGGCGGCGCCGAGCAGAACCCCCGCGAGGGCAAGGCGACGCCAGCTCGGATCCTCCTCTGTCACGAGGAGAAATCCGCCGAGCAGCAAGACGGCGGTCAGCGCATGCCCGAAGAGGAGCGTGGCGAAGGGCAGCGCGAGCGTTCCGAAAGTCAGTGCGACAGCGACTGGGGTGGCCGCGCCTCGATCGACGCGCGCGGCCGCGTGGCGCGTCAGGACTGCCAACAGCGCGGCGGCGAGGCTGGACGACCACACCGATACCGCCCAAAGGCCGAGGTTGCCGTCGATGCGGGGCTCTCGCGCCGGCTCGCCGCCGAGCGCCCGGTATGCGGCGTAAGCAGGTACAGCGAGCACCGGCTGGCCGGGGGCCTTGTCGGAGTACGTGTGGCCCTCGCGTTCAGCCCGATCGATGCCGATCGGATATCCGTCGATCACAACGGACCCGTCGTCCCAGAGCGCCGCCGTCAGAGCGAGACGGGAGGCCTGCTGCGCCATGAGCGCTTGCACAATCGGCGCCGTGGCGACGAGTACGAGGAGTGCGAGCGCGAGATCGACCCGGTGGCGCCTGCCAACCTCTCGGAGGTGAGGACTCCTGAACTCGGGGACGGACCGGCTGGCTTGGTCCGGCATGGCGTGCACCATGCCACACAATTCTCTGCTGGCCGGACGATCATGGGCCGGTCATGGGTGCGATCTCGACCTCCCCGAGTGCTGAATCGGACCGATCACGATCCGTGCTGGTGGCACTCGTCGCTCTGGGTCTCGCCTGCATCTTCGTGCTGCTGCGGCTCCTCGTCGGCGGGGGCGACATCAATCGCCTCATCCTGGTGGGCGACATGGTGGCGGACCCGGAGCAGGTGCCGGCTCCCATCACCGTCCTGACGGATTCAACCGGCTACGACGGGCAGTACTTCTACCGGCTGAGCCTCAGCCCGTTCAGCACGGACCGGACTGCACATGGGATTCGCTTCAACGAGCCTGCGCTCCGGCACCAGCGGATCGGCTATCCGCTCCTCGCGTGGGTCAGCAGTGGGGGGCGTGCGTCTGCCGCCCCGTACGCCCTGGTGGGGGTGAACGTGGTGGGTCTGGCACTCATTGCCTACTTCGGAGCACTGCTCGCCCAGCACGCCGGACGATCGCCCTGGTGGGGCCTTCTCGTGGTGGGCTATCCGGGGTTCGTCATCTCCCTTGCGAGGAGTCTGAGCGAGATCGTTGCCTGCGCTGCACTGCTGGGCGCGGTGGTCATGATCACGAGGCGATCCTGGGTCTTCGCTGCGCTCGCTCTCACGTTCGCCGCACTCACACGCGAGTCAACCCTCGTGTTCAGTGTTGCGATCGTCGGCGTGTCGACGCTCGCGATGCTCACCCGCCTGCTGGGACTGCGCTGGTCTCGCCTGTTCCAGGGTTCGATTCCGTTCACCGTCGGGATCGTGCCTGTGGTGGTCTTCGCAGGGTGGCAACTGCTTCTCCGCCACCTTTGGCAGACGGAGGAGGTGATCGCCAGCGCGCGGCGGACGGATCGTGCAACCTTCCCGCTGCTTGGCTTGGTCCGTCAACTGGCGGAGTGGTTCACCGCCGGCGAGGGACTCGGCTTGATGCGGGCCGTCTGGCTGGTCTCGTTCGCGGTCTTCCTCGTTGTGGTGCCAGTCCTCGTCGGGCGTCGCGGGGGAGTGTCTCTGGGGTTCACAGTTGCCATCGCCACTTACATTGGCCTGTTCCTGTTGCTGCCCAACTACGAGCGTGAGGCTTTCTTCCTGCGGTATCTCGCTGATCCCTACGTGCTCGCCAGCAGCCTCTTACTGCTTTCAAGGGCTCGTATCAGCGAACGGCTTCCACAGGCTCTGGTCCTGCTATGGGTGGTAGCCGCGGTGCACTACGTCATCGAATTGTGAAACACGTGTTCGAGTGAGACCCGCCCGGTAGGCTGTCCCGGTGGCCGACACCCTCGTGATCCGCGGGGCTCGGGAGCACAACCTCAAGAACGTCAACCTCGAGCTTCCCCGCGACAAGCTGATCGTGCTCACCGGCCTGTCCGGGTCGGGCAAGTCCTCGCTCGCCTTCGACACGATCTACGCCGAGGGCCAGCGTCGCTACGTCGAG
>SIRW01000002.1 GCA_004366205.1 Actinomycetota bacterium
GGCCGCAGCTCACCGAGGGCTTCGGCACCCGGATCCGGGTCGGCAACGCCGACGACCTGCTCTCGACGATGCGCGAGACCCGCGAGCCCGTCTACGTGCCCGAGGGCCGCTTCTACCTGAACCCCTACCCGACCGGCGCGGCCGACGCCGCCGCCGCCGTCTACC
Organism: Actinomycetota bacterium; assembly: GCA_004366205.1. GTDB lineage: Bacteria > Actinomycetota > Acidimicrobiia > Acidimicrobiales > CADCSY01 > SIRW01. Next base: position 166 of record SIRW01000002.1, read on the forward strand.
CGCCGCCCATCGCCGAGGGCATGGCCCAGGGCTTCGTGGCGCTGTTCCAGACCTGCCCGCACCTGGGGTGCCGGGTGCCCTGGTGCGAGACCTCCCAGTGGTTCGAGTGCCCCTGCCACGGCTCGCAGTACAACCGGGCTGGTGAGTGGAAGCGGGGCCCCGCCCCGCGCGGCATGGACGGCTTCCCCGTGGCGGTCGAGGGCGGCGTCGTGTTCGTCGACACCGGGAACATGGTGCAGGGTCCGCCCCTCGGCACCAACACCACCGGTCAGGAGGCCGAGGGCCCCCACTGCATCGATCAAGAGGTCGCGCATTGACCGTCGTGCTCGCCACGACCCAGCAGACCGTCGGCATCGTCATCGCCGTCCTGCTCTCCGTCGGCTGGGTCGTCTACCTCATCGCCAACTACCGCCGGGCCCGGCCCGAGGTCGGCTCCGAGATCGAGCTGGCCCCCAACCGCAAGCCCTACCTCGACGACGAGGAGCTCGAAGGGCGCAAGCTCGAGCAGGCCCAGCTGTTGGGGCTCGTCAGCCTTGCCGTCATCGCCATCGCCCTGCCGCTGTACTGGCTGGCCGAGCCCGGCCGCCAGGCCAGCGCCGAGCGGGGGTTCGAGGAGCGCGCCATCAACGAGGGCGCCCGCCTGTTCGCCACCACCGAGGCCGGCGGGTTCGACTGCGCCGGCTGCCACGGTGGCATGGCCGCGACCGGCGGCGTCGCCCCGTACGTCCTCACCGATCCTGACGGCAGCCTCCGTCAGGTCGACTGGGCGGCGCCCCGGCTCGACACCACGCTGCTGATCTTCAGCGAGGACGAGGTGCGCGACATCCTCGTCTACGGCCGGCCCTTCTCGCCGATGCCGGCGTGGGGCCTGGAGGGTGGCGGGCCCATGAACGAGCAGATGATCGACAACCTCATCGCCTACATGGCCTCGATCACGATCTCGCCCGAGGAGTACATCGCCGAGAACGAGGAGCGCTACGGCACCGACGGGGCCGAGCTGTTCGACGCCTTCTGCGCACGCTGTCACACCACGGGCTGGTCCTACGGCGAGCCCGACGAGCCCGGCAGCGGTGGCTTCGGCCCGCGCCTGCTCGGCGGGCGGATCGAGCAGCAGTTCGTCGACGAGGAGGACATGGTCGACTTCCTCACCGAGGGCACCGAGTTCGGCCAGCAGTACGGCCGGTTCGGCATGGGGTCGGGCCGCATGCCCGGCTTCGGGCAGGTGCTCTCCGAAGCCCAGATCGAAGCGATCGTCGACTACGTGAGAGGACTGTGAGGTGGCTGGCTTGTTCGCCTTCGAGCTCGCCTGGTACCCCGGCGTCGCCGGCATCCTGACCGTCGCCGTCGCCACCATCGTGCTCTGCGGGTCAGTGTGGCTGCTCGTCGGGACGAACACCGGGTTCCGCCTGGGCTTTCTGATCTCGCTCGCCTCCTTCTTCGGCTTCATGGTGCTGCTGGGTGGGGTCTGGTGGCTCTACGGCATCGGGCTCGTGGGCGACGCCCCTTCCTGGCGCGTGCACGAAATCGTGCGCAGCGCCGACCCCGACGACCTGTCGATGGCGGCCACCCCGGAGGCTCGCGACATCGGGGACTGGGAGGAGCTGGACCTGGCCGACCCCGAGGTCGGCGAGGCGCAGGCCGCAGCCGACGGCGTGCTGACCGACCCGAACCTCGGCGGCTTCGAGGCCGCAAACGACTACGTCGTGCTGCGCGCCCTGCACTTCGGCGGCGACCCCATGTGGCTGGGGTTTCGCCAGACCCGCGAGTTCATCACCGTGCAGGTCCAGGCCGCCGTGCCCGTCACGATCCTCGACGACGAGGACGAGCCCTGCCCCGAGGGCCACGACTGCATCGTGTTCGGCGAGGCACCGCCCACGCCCCGCCCGCAGGAGGACGCCCCCACGGTGTCGGCCGTCCTGCTGCGCGACCAGGGGTCGATCCGGCTGCCGCCGGCGCTCATCACCGTCGGCTCGCTGATCGTCTTCCTGATCCTCTGCCACGCCCTGCACCGGCGTGACCAGATCGCGGCTGCCCAGCGCGCGGCGGAGCCCGTTCCGGCCAACGGCCGCACCAGAACCCCCGCCTGACGCACCCGGACCCCGGTTTGCACCGCCCGGCCCGCCGATAGCAGAGTGCGGGTCAGCGTGGACGCGTACCTTCCCCTCCTCGTCATGCTGGTGCTGGCCGTGCTGTTCGCGGCGCTCAGCTTCGTCGCGTCCCGCCTGCTCGCGCCCCAGCGACCGTCCGCCGCCAAGCTCGCCCCCTACGAGTGCGGCATCGTCCCCAGCCGGGAGCCCCCCGAGCGCTTCCCGGTGAAGTTCTACCTGGTGGCGATGCTG
>SIRW01000003.1 GCA_004366205.1 Actinomycetota bacterium
TTCGGGTGTTGCCGACTTTCGTGGTGTGACGGGCGGTGTGTACAAGGCCCGGGAACGTATTCACCCCGGCGTTGCTGATCCGGGATTACTAGCGACTCCGACTTCATGGAGTCGAGTTGCAGACTCCAATCCGAACTGAGACCGGCTTTTTGGGATTCGCTCACCCTCGCGGGATAGCAGCCCTTTGTACCGGCCATTGTAGCATGTTTGCAGCCCTGGATATAAGGGGCATGATGACTTGACGTCGTCCCCACCTTCCTCCGAGTTGACCCCGGCAGTCTCCTACGAGTCCCCGGCATTACCCGCTGGCAACATAGGACAAGGGTTGCGCTCGTTGCGGGACTTAACCCAACATCTCACGACACGAGCTGACGACAGCCATGCACCACCTGTGTAGGGCCCCGAAGGACACCGTATCTCTACGGCTTTTCCCTACATGTCAAACCCAGGTAAGGTTCTTCGCGTTGCCTCGAATTAAGCAACATGCTCCGCCGCTTGTGCGGGCCCCCGTCAATTCCTTTGAGTTTTAGCCTTGCGGCCGTACTCCCCAGGCGGGGCACTTAATGCGTTAGCTACGGCACGGAATCCGTCGATAGGACCCCACACCTAGTGCCCAACGTTTACGGCGTGGACTACCAGGGTATCTAATCCTGTTTGCTCCCCACGCTTTCGCTCCTCAGCGTCAGTTCCGGCCCAGAGCGCCGCCTTCGCCACTGGTGTTCCTCCTGATATCTGCGCATTTCACCGCTACACCAGGAATTCCACGCTCCCCTACCGGACTCTAGCCATGGCAGTATCGAATGGCGTCTCCAGGTTGAGCCTGGAGTTTTCACATCCGACTTACCAAGCCGCCTACGAGCTCTTTACGCCCAATAATTCCGGACAACGCTCGCCCCCTACGTGTTACCGCGGCTGCTGGCACGTAGTTGGCCGGGGCTTCTTCTGCAGGTACCGTCAATTTCGTCCCTGCTGAAAGGGGTTTACGACCCGAGAGCCTTCATCCCCCACGCGGCGTTGCTGCGTCAGGCTTTCGCCCATTGCGCAAGATTCCCCACTGCTGCCTCCCGTAGGAGTCTGGGCCGTGTCTCAGTCCCAGTGTGGCTGGTCGTCCTCTCAGACCAGCTACCCGTCGTCGCCTTGGTGAGCCGTTACCTCACCAACAAGCTGATAGGCCGCGAGCCCCTCCCGAAGCGAAAAGACGTTTCCTCGTCGAGCCATGCGGCTCAGCGAGGGTATCCGGTATTAGCACCGGTTTCCCGGTGTTGTCCCGGTCTTCGGGGCAGGTTGCTCACGTGTTACTCACCCGTTCGCCACTAGGTCTTCCCCGGTGTTGCCACCGGTTGGACCCCGTTCGACTTGCATGTGTTAGGCACGCCGCCAGCGTTCGTCCTGAGCCAGGATCAAACTCTCCGTCGAGATCGTCGCGCCGCTGTGAACCAGCGGTGCTGCGATCGGAGAGCCGGCCGTCGGGATGGCACCCGAGGGCCGACTGGCATCAGAGACACGTTGTCCTTCTGATGCGAGGTATTGCACCGACCGTACGCGGGACGCGAGCGTCCCGATCCGGCCGGCCCGCACCGGCTTGTCGTTGCTGACCGTCCTCTGTTCCGTTTTCAAGGAGCGCACTGCGCTCTCGACACACTGCTCCCGTGGGAGCCGTTCGTGCCGGTCCCGGAAGGTGGCATCCGGCTCGAGTGCCGGTGCTTCGGACTCTGGCGCACTCGCCAGGCCTTCCGGAGCGAAGACCGAGTGTACGGCCCTCGCCGGTGACTTTCAACCCGGCGAGCGGGGATTTTTCCGCCCCACCGGTGCGTCCCGGCCTCGGCCGGGGCGGTCAGTGTAGCCAGGCGCCCGGGCGACGCAAACCGGGCTGTCAGGCGCCGTCCGCGGCCTCGATGAGGTGGTGCTGGCGCTTTCCCTTGCGCAGGAGCACCCAGCGGCCGTGGAGCAGGTCGGGCTCTCCGATCACCGCCTCGGGGTCCCCCACGCGCCGCCCGTTGACGTAGGCGCCGCCCTGCTCGACGGTCCGGCGGGCGTCACCGCGCGACGAGGCGAGGCCCGTGGCGGCGAGGAGCTCCACGAGGGCCGCACCCATCAGCGCGCGGCGGCTGCGCCGGGTGGTGGGGACCTCGCCCGCGATCGCCGCCAGCGCCTCGGGGGCCAGGTCGGCGGCGTCGCCGCCGAACAGCACGGCGGCCGCAGCCTCCGCGGCGCGGGCCTCGGCCTCGCCGTGCACGAGCGCGGTGACCTCGCGGGCGAGCACCCGCTGGGCCTCACGCCGCTCGGGGGCCTCGCGGTGGGCCTCGACCAGCGAGGCGATGTCGGCGACGGGCAGGAACGTGAACTGCAGCAGGAAGCGCTCGACGGCGTCGTCGGCGGTCTGCACCCAGTGCTGGTGGAAGCGGTACGGGCTGGTGCGCTCAGGCGCGAGCCACACCTGGCCGCCCGTGGTCTTGCCCACCTTGGTGCCCTCGGCGCTCATGATGAGGGGCCAGGTGAGCCCGTGCACGGTTGCGCCGGTCCGCCGGCGGATGAGGTCGATGCCGGCGGTGATGTTGCCCCACTGGTCGGACCCGCCGATCTGGAGCTCGCAGCCGTGGTGCTCGTGCAGCCAGAGGTAGTCGTTCGCCTGGAGCAGCATGTAGGTGAACTCCGTGTAGGAGATGCCGTGCTCCGCCGCCATTCGGGCCCTAACCGACTCCTTGGCGAGCATGGCGTTGACGGTCACGTGCTTGCCGACGTCCCGGAGGAACTCGAGCAGGCGCAGCTCGCCGGTCCAGTCCCGGTTGTCGACGAGGACCGCCTGCTGCGGACCGGGCTCGAAGTCGAGGAGCCGGGCGAGCTGGGGCCGGATGCCCTCGAGGTTCCGTGAGAGCGTCTCGTCGTCGAGCAGGGCGCGCTCCTCGGACCGGCCGCTCGGATCCCCGATCATGCCGGTCGCGCCGCCTGCGAGGCTGATCGGGCGGTGCCCGGCGAGCTGCAGCCGCCGGAGCGTGAGCAGGCCCAGCAGGTGGCCGTGATGGAGGCTGTCGGCCGTGGGGTCGAACCCGCAGTAGGCGGTGACCGGACCCTCGGCGAGGCGGCGGGCGAGCGCGTCGGGGTCGGTGCTGTCCTGGATCAGGCCCCGGGCTCGGAGGTCGGCGAGCACGTCCATCGACCGGTCACTCTCGCCGGTCGGAGCCCGGACGGTCCACTCGACACGGTCACGGATGCCGCGGTCGCGGGGCCTGCGTGAGCGACAATCGCGCCGGTGCCCCTCCGCCCACTCACCGCTGCCGTGCTCGGGGCTGCGCTGCTCGGCGCCTGCGCCTTCACGCCCGTGGAGGTCGAGCTCCAGGCCCCGGTGTCGGCGCAGTCGTCCCGGATCTACGCGGCCGACGGGCGGCTCATCACGGTGCTGCACGCCGAGGAGAACCGCGAGAACGTCACGCTGGACGAGATGCCCCGGCACCTCGTGGACGCGGTCGTCGCCGTCGAGGACGCCCGCTTCTTCGACCACCGGGGCGTCGACGTCAAGGCCATCCTGCGCGCCGCGCTCGCCAACGTGAGCGAGGGCGAGGTCGTCGAGGGCGGCTCGACCATCACCCAGCAGTACGTGAAGAACGCCCTGCTCGACCCGGACCGGACCATCAACCGCAAGGTGGAGGAGGCCCTGCTCGCCATCCAGCTCGAGCAGCGCTACACCAAGGAGCGCATCCTCGAGCTGTACCTCAACACGATCTACCTGGGCAATGGCGCCTACGGGGTGCAGGCCGCGGCGTTCGAGTACTTCGGCGTTCCCGCCGCCGAGCTCACGCTGGCCCAGGCGGCGTTGCTGGCCGCGCTGATCCGGGCGCCGAGCACGACCGACCCGTACCGGCGGCCCGAGCAGGCCCTTGCCCGCCGCAACCGGGTGATCGACCGCATGGTGAGCCTGGGCTGGCTCGATCCCCGGAGCGCCGAGGCGGCCCGGACGGAGCCGCTGGGCCTGGGCGAGCGCAGGGCCGAGGAGCGCTACGCCGCACCGCACTTCGTCGAGCGGGTGAAGCGCTTCGTCCTCGACGACCCGCGCTTCGGCGCCACGCCGGCGGAGCGCCGGGCCCTGCTGTTCACCGGGGGGCTGCGGATCCACACGACCGTCGACCTCGACCTGCAGGCCCAGGCCGAGGCCGCCGTCTCGCGGGTGCTGTCCGACCGTGCGCGCGACCCCGACGCCGCGCTGGTGGCGATCGACAACCGCACGGGCTTCGTGCGGGCCCTCGTCGGGGGCGACGACTTCTTCGGCGGCGGTGAGCGGGCCAAGCTCGACCACGCCACCCAGGCGCGCCGCCCCGCCGGATCGTCGTTCAAGCCGCTCGTGCTGGCCGCCGCCATCGAGGAGGGCATCCCCCTCGACCGGGTGTACCCGGCGCCGGGGACGATGGAGATCCCCCTCACCCACGAGGTCTGGCGGGTCAGCAACTACGGCGGTGGCGGTGGTGGCCACGTCGACCTGCACCAGGCGACCGTGCGGTCGTACAACACCGTGTACGCCCAGCTCATCATGGACGTGGGACCAGCCGACGCCGTGGCCATGGCGAGCCGGCTGGGGGTCCTGACACCGCTCGAGCCGTTCCCGTCCGCCGTGCTCGGCACCAACCCCGTGTCGCCGCTCGACATGGCCGCCGCCTACTCCACCTTCGCCAACCGCGGCCTGCGGATCCCGCCGGCGTTCGTCACGCGCGTCGTGGGGCCCGACGGCTCGGTGCTCTACGAGCACCGGCACACCCAGGCCCGGGCCGTGAGCCGGCACACCGCGGACCTGGTCACGGGGGTCCTGGTGGACGCCGTCGAGCACGGGACCGGCACCCGGGCCCGCATCGGGCGGCCCGTCGCGGGCAAGACCGGAACGGGCCAGGAGTGGCGGGACGCCTGGTTCGTCGGGTACACGCCCGAGCTCACCACCGCCGTGTGGATCGGGTTCTCCGAGGAGGGCCTGCGGTCGATGGTCCCGCCCCGCACCCGCATCCGGGTCACGGGCGGGAGCTGGCCGGCCGAGATCTTCCAGTTGTTCATGAGCGCGGCGCTGGCCGAGGTGCCGGTCTTGCACTTCGCCGAGCCCGAGGCGGCGCCGGAGGACGGGGAGGAGGGGGACGGGACGCCCGCCGACGTGTCGTTGCCGGTGGTGCGCGACGTCGTGGGCCTGCCCGCGGGGCCCGCCACCGAGGTCCTCACGCGCAACGGCTTCGTCGTCGTCCGTCAGGACACGCCCAGCGACGACTACCCCCCGGGCATCGTGGTGGCCCAGCGCCCGCCCGCCGGCAGCCGGGCCCGCGACGGCACCACGGTGATGATCCTGGTGTCCGACGGCACCGCCGCATCCGGCGTCGTCCCCGACGTGCTGGCGATGCCCGGCGACGACGCCGCCGCGGCGATCCGCCGCGCCGGCTTCGCCGTGGAGCTGATCGAGGAGGCCGAGCCGCCGGCGCCCGGTGCCGAGCACCGGACCGGCCGGGTGTGGAAGCAGAGCCCCGCCGGCGGCACGCGGCGGACGACCGGTTCGACCGTGACGATCTGGGTCAACCCGCCCGACGCCGCCGAGGTGGCTGCCGAGGGCTGACCGCCCCCGGCCCGGACACGTGGGGGTCGCCGGCCACGAACCAGCGCCAGGGCCGGTCGGCGCCCGCTGTGAGGCCGATGCGGGTGCTGGTGGCGACCCGCTCGGGCGCGGGCGCGCCGTCGTCGGCGATGACCAGACCCCGGTCACCGGTGACCAGGTCGGCACCGTCGAAGGAGCGCTCGATCCCGAAGGCCTGGCAGAGGCGGGCCGGGCCGCGGCACAGGTCCCGGTCGGTGAGCACCCGCGGCGCCTTCGGTCCGGCGAGGCGGGCGACGCGCATCCGCTCGAGGCCCGCTTCGGGGGCGACGGCGCGCAGCAGCACCGCCGAGGCGTGCCCGTCGGGCCCGCACACGGCGTTCGCGCACCAGTGCATGCCGTAGGTGAAGTACACGTAGAGGTGCCCGGGCGGGCCGAACATGGTGGCGGTCCGGGGTGAGGGGCCCCGGTAGGCGTGGCTGGCGGGGTCGTCGGCGCCGGCGTAGGCCTCGACCTCCACGATGCGCCCGACCCGGTCGCCCCGAACGAGCAGCTTGTGGAGAAGCGCCGGGGCCACCTCCCGCACGTCGCGCTCGTAGAAGGCGCGGTCGAGCGGCGAGGGGCTCACGGGCGCCTCGGGGGCGCCTCGGCGACGAGCTGCTCGGGACCCGCCTCACCCATCGCCCGCCACCCGGGCCCGGTCCTGCGCCAACCGGGTGCGCATGCGGTCGAGTTGGGCGGCGACCGGGGCGGGACCGGCGCCGCCGGGGGTGGTGCGCCGGCGGACGGCCACACCGGGCTCGAGCAGGGCGGCGGCCTCGGCGCCGAGGTCGGGGTGCGCCCGCACCAGGTCGGCGAAGGCCGCCTCGCCGTCGAGGGCCCGGCGCACGAGCTCCCCGACGACGGCGTGGGCCCGGCGGAACGGGACGCCGGCGACGACGAGGAACTCGGCCAGGTCGACGGCGGCGGCGTACGGGCTGTCGGCGGCGGCCGCCATGCGAGCGGTGTCGAGCCGCAGCGTGGCGACCATGCCGGTGAGGGCGCCGAGGCCGAGCACCGTCTGGTCGAGGGCGTCGAAGAGGGGCTCCTTGTCCTCCTGGAGGTCGCGGTTGTAGGCGAGCGGGAGGCCCTTCAGCGTGGCCAGCAGGCCGGTGAGCTGGCCGATCAACCGGCCTGCCTTGGCCCGTGCCAGCTCGGCGATGTCGGGGTTCTTCTTCTGGGGCAGCATCGAGCTGCCGGTGGCGTAGGCGTCGTCGAGGCGGACGAAGCCGAACTCGTCGCTCGACCACAGCACGAGCTCCTCGCCGACGCGCGAGAGGTGCACGGCGAGCAGGGCGAGGTTGAAGAGCACCTCGGCGACGAAGTCCCGGTCGCTGACGGCGTCCAGGGAGTTCTCGAATCGGGCGGCGAAGCCGAGGTCGGCCGCGACCCCGTCGGGGTCGAGCGGCAGCGACGAGCCGGCGAGGGCGCCGGCGCCCAGGGGGGAGACGTCGAGGCGCGTGCGGGTGGCGAGCAGCCGGTCGACGTCGCGCGCCAGGGTCCAGGCGTGGGCGAGCAGGTGGTGGGCGACCAGCACCGGCTGGGCCCGCTGGAGGTGCGTGTAGCCGGGCAGGTAGGCGTCGCCGGCCTCGACCGCCCGGTCGACGAGGACGGCCTGCAGGTCGAGGACCCGCTCGGCGACGCGGCCCAGCTCCCGCTTGCAGTAGAGGCGCAGCGCCGTGGCCACCTGGTCGTTGCGGGACCGGCCCGTGTGCAGCTTGGCCCCGGCGTCGCCGGCGAGCTCGGTCACCCGCCGCTCGATCGCGGTGTGGATGTCCTCGTCGCCCTCGGCGAGCTCGAACGTTCCGTCGGTCAGCTCGGCGGCGGTCCGGTCGAGGGCGTCGAGCACCGCCGCGGCCTCCTCGGCGGTGAGCAGGCCCACGCGCGCCAGGCCGCGCACGTGCGCCCGGGAGCCGTCGATGTCGTCGCCGGCGAGCCGGCGGTCGAAGGGCAGGCTGACCGTGTAGGCGAGCAGCTCGGCGGCGGGGCCGTCACCGAAGCGGCCGTGCCAGAGGGTCATCCGCCTGCGGGCCGGACCCGGCCGCCCTGCCGGGCCGCCCACGTCTCGACGCTGAGGCCCCAGAGGCGCACGAACCCTGCGCTGTCCTCGTGGCGGAAGCTGTCGGCGGCGTCGTAGGTGGCGAGCCCGTAGTCGTAGAGGCTGTGGTCGCTGCGCCGGCCCGTGACCTGGCACGAGCCCGCGCTGAGGTGCAGGCGGACCTCGCCGGTGACGAACCGCTGGCTCTCGGCGACGAAGGCGTCGAGGGCCTCCTTGAGCGGCGAGAACCACAACCCGTCGTAGACGAGCTCGGCGTAGCGGTGCTCGAGGCGGGCCTTCTCGCGGGCGAGGTCGCGCTCGAGGGTGATCGACTCGAGATCGGCGTGGGCGAGGATGAGCGCCAGGCTCGCCGGGCACTCGTAGGTCTCGCGGCTCTTGATGCCGACCCGGCGGTTCTCGACCATGTCGAGCCTGCCCCAGCCGTACGCTCCGACGATCTCGGTGAGCCGGCCGATCAGCTCGACGGGCGCCAGGTCCTCGCCGTCGAGGGCGACGGGCGCGCCCTGCTCGAAGCGCACCACCACGTCACGGGGCTCGGGCACGGGGTCGGCCGGCTTGGTGAGCAGCCACACACCGGGTGGGGGTACCGCCCAGGGGTCCTCCATCTCGCCGCACTCGATGGCCCGGCCCCAGAGGTTGTCGTCGATGGAGTACAGCTTCTCCTTGGTCGCGGTGATGGGGATGCCGTGCTCGTCGGCGTAGCGGATGCAGTCCTCGCGGGTCATCCCCCAGGTGCGGACGGGCGCGAGCACGTCGAGGTCGGGGGCGAGGGCCCGGGTGGAGACCTCGAAGCGGACCTGGTCGTTGCCCTTCCCGGTGCAGCCGTGGGCGACCGCGTCGGCGCCGTGCTCGCGGGCAGCCGCGACCAGGTGCTTCACGATGACGGGTCGGGACAGCGCCGAGACGAGGGGGTAGCGGCCCTCGTAGAGGGCGTTGGCGCGCAGGGCGGGGATGCAGAAGTCCCGGGCGAACTCGTCGCGGGCGTCCACCACGACGGCCTCGACCGCACCGGCGCCCAGGGCCCGCTGCCGGATCAGCTCCCAGTCCTCGGCAGCCTGGCCGACGTCGACCGCCAGGGCGACGACCTCCACGCCCATGTTGTCGATCATCCACCGCACGGCGACCGACGTGTCCAGCCCGCCGCTGTAGGCGAGTACCGCTCGCTTGGCCATGTGCCGCTTCCTTCCTCGTCGCTCTCGCTCGGTCGATGGGCCGGGCCGCCTACAGCCCGGCCAGGTCGCGCAGCCTGCCGGCCACGCGGGCACCGCCCGCACCCTCGCGCACCACCACGAGGATCGTGTCATCGCCGGCGACGGTGCCGATCACGTCGTCGAGGCCCGAGCGGTCGAGGGCCGAGCCCACCACGTGGGCCGACCCGGGCGGTGTGCGCAGGACCACGAGGTTGCCGGAGTGCGCCACCTCGACGACCCACTCCCCCATGACCCGGCGCAGGTGGTCCTCGGGCGCGACCCGGTCGTGGGCGACCTCGGGGATGGCGTAGACGGTATCGCCGCCGGGCACCCGGACCTTGACGGCGCCGAGGTCCTCGAGGTCCCGCGAGACCGTCGCCTGGGTGGCGGCGACCCCGTCGGCGGCCAGGAGCTCGACGAGCTGGGCCTGGCTCGACACGGCGTGCTGCTCGAGCAGCCGGGCGATGCGGTGCTGGCGCTGGGGCTTGCCCAGCCGGGTGGCCGTCACGACCGGCCTCCCAGCAGCCAGGCGAGCAGGCCGCGCGCCGCGTGCATCCGGTTGGCGGCCTGCGGCCACACGAGGCTCCGGGGCCCATCGACCACGGCGGCCTCGACCTCCTCGCCGCGATGAGCGGGTAGGCAGTGCAGGAACACGGCACCGGGCGCGGCTTGGGCAAGCAGCGCCTCGGTGACGGTGAAGCCGGCGAAGGCCCGCAGGCGCCGGGCCTGCTCGTCCTCCTGGCCCATGGAGGTCCACACGTCGGTGTACACGGCGTCGGCGCCGGCGACGGCCTCCCGGGGGTCGGTGTGCTCGCTGATGGCGCCGCCCAGCTCCCGTACCCGCGCCACGTCGGCGGGCGCCAGCGCGTACCCCTGGGGCGTGCACACCCGCACGGCCACGCCGCTCAGGGCCGCGCCCAGGGCCAGGGAGCGACACACGTTGTTGCCGTCGCCGACCCAGGCCACGGTCCGCCCCTCGAGTCCACCGTGCTGGCGGAGCGTGAGGAGGTCGGCCAGGGCCTGCATGGGATGGGCGAGATCGGAGAGGAGGTTCACCACGGGGACCGGCGAGGCGGCGGCGAGGCGCTCGAGGACGCGGTGGTCGAAGACGCGCGCCCCGATGGCCGCGTGGTAGCAGCCGAGCGTGCGGGCGACGTCCTCGGCGGTCTCGCGCGTGTCGATGCCGACCTCCTCGCCCCGGAGGGTGACGGGGTGGCCGCCGAGCTGGACGACGGCGAGCTCCATGGAGTTGCGCGTTCGGGCCGACGGCTTCTCGAACAGCAGCGCCATGCCCTGCCCCGCCAGCACCGGGTCGGCGTCACCCTCCGCCAGGTCGAGCACGGCGGTCAGCTCGTTGCGGTCGAGGTCGTCGATCTCGAGGAAGTGCCGGATCGTGCTCACGACAGCACCTCGGTGAGGATGCGGACCGCCTCGTCGGTCTCGTCGTCGGTGACGAGCAGCGAGGGCGCGAGCCGGATGGCGGAGTCGGTCACGGGGTTCACGAGCAGGCCGGCCTGCAGGGCGGCGGCCACGACCTCGCGGGCGGGGCGGGAGGAGATCTCGGCCGCGAGCAGGAGGCCGAGGCCCCGCACGGCGCTCACGCCCGGCACCCGCGCCAGCGCGCCCCTGAGGCGCGCCCCGGCCCGCTCGGCGCGGGCGGGTACGTCCTCGGCCTCCATCACCGCCAGCACGGCCCGAGCCGCCGCGGTGGCGAGGGGCTGGCCGCCGAAGGTGGTGGCGTGGTCGCCGGGGGCGAAGGCGGCCGCCACCTCGCGGCGTGCCCAGCAGGCGCCGATGGGCACGCCGTTGCCGAGGGCCTTGGCCATGGTCACCACGTCGGGACGCACGCCGAGGCGCTGGTGGGCGAACCAGGCGCCGGTGCGGCCCAGCCCGGTCTGGACCTCGTCCAGCATCAACAGCACGCCTCGCTCGTCGCAGAGCCGGCGCACGGCCGCCAGGTACTCGGGCGTGGCCGGGTTGACCCCGCCTTCGCCCTGGACGGGCTCGAGCAGCACGGCGGCGACGGTCGGGTCGATGGCGGCCTCCAGCGCCCCGACGTCGTCCCAGGCCACGTGCCGGAACCCCTCTGGCAGCGGCTGGAAGGCCTCGTGCTTGGCCGGCTGGCCGGTGGCGTGCAGGGTGGCGAGGGTCCGGCCGTGGAACGAGCCGTAGGCGCTCACCACGACGTGGCGGCCGTGGCCGCCCCAGCGGCGGGCGAGCTTGATGGCGCACTCGTTGGCCTCGGCGCCCGAGTTGCAGAAGAACACCTGACCCCCGCCGCCGAGGAGGCGGTCGAGCGCCGCTGCCACCTCGGGCCCGACAATGGTGCCGTAGAGGTTGGATACGTGCAGCAGGGTGCGGGCCTGCTCGGCGAGGGCGTCGGCGACCGCCGGGTGGGCGTGACCGAGCGAGGTGACCGCCAGCCCCGACACGAAGTCGAGGTAGCGGCGGCCCTCGCCGTCCCACAGCCAGGAGCCCTCGCCCCGCACGAACGTGACGGGCGGGTCGGGGTAGGTGCGCATCAGGGCGTCCCGGGTCACGGTCGTCATGGCGTCACCATCGTGCCGATGCCCTCCCGGGTGAAGATCTCGAGCAGCAGGACGTGGGGGATCCGCCCGTCGAGGAGGTGGGCCTGGCGGACCCCGTTGCGGAGCGCGTGGATGCAGGACGCGACCTTCGGCACCATGCCCTCCGAGAGGCGCCCCGACGCGAGGAGGTGCTCGAGCTCGGTGGCGGTGGTGGTGCGGACCAGGCTGGTGGGGTCGTCGAGGTCGGCGAGCAGGCCCTCGACGTTGGTGAGGTACACCAGCTTCTCGGCGTCGAGGGCGGCGGCGATGGCGCCAGCGGCGGTGTCGGCGTTGATGTTGTAGGCCTGGCCGGCCGGGTCGCTGCCGATCGTCGACACGACGGGGATGAGCTCCTCGGCGAGCAGGCGCTCGAGGATCGACGGGTTCACGCCGATCACGTCCCCCACGAACCCGAGCTCGGGGTCCCGCTGGGTGGCCATGATGAGCCGGGCGTCGTCGCCGGACACGCCCACGGCGAGCGAGCCGTGCACGTTGATGGCCGACACGATGGCGCTGCGGATCTTGCCCACCAGCACCATGCGCACGACCTCGAGGGTCTCGGCGTCGGTGACCCGCAGGCCGTCGCGGAACTCGGTCGTCTTGCCGAGCCGGCCGAGCAGCTCGCCGATCTGGGGGCCACCGCCGTGCACCACGACGGGGCGCATCCCCACCGACCGCATGAGCACGACGTCCTCGGCGAAGCGGGCGGCGAGGTCGGGGTCGGTCATGGCGTTCCCGCCGTACTTGACCACGACCCGAGCGCCCCAGAACCGCCGGATGTACGGGAGCGCCTCGACGAGGATCTCGGCCTTGTCCTGGGGGGCGAGGGTCACGAGGTGCCCCGGTTCTCGTCGATGTAGGCGTGGGTGAGGTCGTTGGTGAGCAGGGTCCACTCGCCCACGCCGATGCCGAGGTCGGCGGTCACCTCGATGTGCGGGCCCGCCAGGTGGGCGGCCACGGCGTCCTCGTCGTGGGCGACGGCGACGCCGCCGGCGGAGACCACCACGTCGCCGTAGGCGATGGTGGCCGCGTCGATCTCGAAGCGGGCGCCCGAGCTGCCGAGCTCGGAGAGGATGCGGCCCCAGTAGGGGTCCTCGCCGTACCAGGAGCACTTGACCAGCTGGCTCTCGGCGACCTTGCGGGCGGCCCGTTCGGCGTCCTCGCGGCTGGCGGCGCCCTTCACCCGCACCCGCACCACCTTGGTGGCGCCCTCGGCGTCGCCGGCCATCTGGGCGGCGAGGGAGGCGCATGCCTCGTGGATGGCGGCGCCGAGCACGTCGGGCTCGACGGCGCTGCGCCCCGACGCCAGGACGATGACGGTGTCGTTGGTGGACGTGGCCCCGTCGACGGTGAGGGCGTTGAACGTGTCGAGGACCGACGTGGCCAGCAGGTCCCGCAGCACGGCCGGCTCGACGGCGGCGTCGGTGGTGAGCACGGCGAGCATGGTGGCCATGTGCGGTGCGAGCATCGCCGCACCCTTCGCCATGCCGCCGACGGTGCAGCCGTCCCGCTCGACGACGACCTCCTTGCGGACGGTGTCGGTGGTGCGGATGGCCTCGGCGGCATCGCCGCCGCCGCCGGGCCCCAGGGCGGCGGCGAGGGCCGGGATGCCCTGTTCGATGGCGTCCATGGGCAGCGGGAAGCCGATGAGGCCGGTCGAGCACACCAGCACCTCCTCGGTGGCGCACCCGAGCTGCTCGGCGACGAGGGCGCACATGCGGAGGGCGTCGCGCCGGCCGGGTTCGCCGGTGCCGGCGTTGGCGTTGCCGCTGCTCAGCACAACCGCCGCGGCCCGCCCGGCGGTGCGCTCGAGGTGCAGGCGGCTGACCTCGACGGGCGCGGCGGCCGCCCGGTTCGTGGTGAACACCGCAGCGGCCGCGACCGGGGCGCCGTCGTGGGTGGCGACCAGGGCCAGGTCCGGGTCGCCGGACGCCTTGATGCCGCAGGCCACGCCGGCGGCGCTGAAGCCGGGGGCGGCGGTGACGCTCACGGGTAGAGCCCCACGGCGGTCAGGCCGGCCGTCTCGTCCAAGCCCAGGGCGAGGTTGGCGCACTGCACGGCCTGGCCGGCGGCGCCCTTGACGAGGTTGTCGATGGCGCAGAGCGCGACGACCCAGCCCGTGCGCTCGTCGCGCCGGGCGGTGAGGTGCGCGGCGTTGGAGCCGAGCGTCGCCTTGGTGGAGGGCACCCGCTCGCTCACGTGCACGAACGGCTCGCCGGCGTAGGCCTCGGTGAGGATGGCGAGGGGGTCGGGGCTCCCCTCCCCCGCCGGCCGGGCGTAGCAGGTGGCGAGGATGCCCCGGTTCATCGGCGCCAGGTGGGGCGTGAACAGCACGCCGGTGAGCCCGGTGGCCTGCTCGATCTCGGGCGTGTGCCGGTGGCGGAGCAGCCCGTAGGCGGTGAAGTCCTCGTCGACGGTGCAGAAGGCGGTCGTGGGCTTGGGGCCCCGTCCCGCCCCGGAGACGCCGCTGGCGGCGTCGACCACCACGCCCTCGGTCCGGATCGCTCCCGCCCGCACCAGGGGGGCCAGGGCCAGGGCGGCCGCCGTCGGGTAGCAGCCCGGGACGGCCACGGCGCGGGCCCCGACGAGGTCGTCGCGGAACAGCTCGGGCAGGCCGTAGGCGAACTCGCCGAGCTGGTCGGGTGCGGCGTGGGCCTCGCCGTACCAGTCCGGGTAGAGCGCCGGGTCCCGCAGCCGGAAGTCGGCGGCCAGGTCGATCACGACGCTCGCCCGGGCCCGCAGGTCAGGGGCCAGGGCCTGCGAGGCGCCGTGCGGCAGGGCCAGGAACACCACGTCGAGCCCGTCGGCTGCGGCCGGCTCGAAGCGGGTGAACGCCGCGTCACCCAGAGCGGGCGCCAGGTTCGGGTAGAGCTCACGCACCGGGGTGCCGGCCTGGGTGTCGCCCGTGGCCCAGGCGAGGTCCAGCTCGGGATGGGCGGCGACGAGCCGCACGAGCTCAGCGCCCGCGTACCCCGACGCTCCGACGATACCGGCCTTGGCCACCGGCGCAGCATACTGAACCCTGTATGAGTATGCAATCGACGGCGCTCGCTCTCCCGGGGCTCGCGCCTGCCGCCCGCCGGCGCGCTCAGCCGTGGCCGAGGGCGCGGCGGCGGAACTGGGCGACACCGGACTCGACGACGCGGTCGTGCCCCCAGGCCAGCAGCGGCCTTCCGACCCGGCCCGCCACGCGGACCCAGGGCCGGTTGACCTCGACCCGCCACGCGAGGCGCGCCTCGGCCCCGTCGCGGTGCTCGCCGATCTCGAGCCGGGCGGGGCCGTTCAGGTCGCCCTCGACGACCCCGGCGACCAGGCGGGGTGCCTCCACCTCCTGGACGACGACGGTGAAGCGCAGCGTGTAGGGCAGGGGCGGGCGCACCACGCAGCGGGCCTCGGCGCCGGGGACCAGGCCGTCGACGTCGCAGCGCACGAGCCACGGCCACCAGCGGCGGTAGTCCTGGGTGCGGGCGAGGGTCGCCCACAGCTCGTCCGGCGCGACGGGGAAGACCCAGGAGCGGTCGGTGACGAAGGGGCTGGCGCTCACCCCCGCAGGCGGGCGGCGTGGGCGGCCTCCACGGCCTCGATGCAGGCGAGCCGCACGCCGGCGATGTCGTCGTCGGCGAGGGTCCGGTCGGCGGCCTGGAGCCGGAGGCGAAAGGTCAGGCTGCGGCTACCCTCCCCCACCTGCGCACCGCGGAACACGTCGAGCAGCGCCACCGAGACCAGCAGGTCGCCCCCGGCGGCGCGGATGGTGCGCGCCACCTCGCCGGCGGGCACGGTCTCGGGGACGGTGAAGGACAGGTCCACGTCGCTCGACGGGAACCGGCTCACCGGGCGGTAGCGGCCCTCGCCGTGGGGAACGGCGAGCAGCACACCCAGGTCGAGCTCGAGCCAGGCGACCCGGCCGGGCACGCCGTAGGCCTCCAGCACCTCGGGGTCCACCTCGCCCAGCGCCCCCACCGGCTGATCACCCGCGACCACCCGCGCCGCCCTGGTCGGGTGCAGGCCGGGCACCGTGGCCGCCTCGAGCCGGTGCTCGCCGATCAGGAGCCCCTCGGCCACCTGGGCCCAGACCGTGACGGCCTCGGGCGCCTCGGCCCCTCCCACCGCCGCGGCGACCACCTCGCGCTCGTCGGGGAGCTGCTGGCCCTCGGGTGGCCGGTGGAACACCCGGCCGACCTCGAACAGGGCGACGTGCGGGTTGCGGTGCGCGGCGTTGTGGGCGAGCGCCTTCAGCAGGCCGGGCAGGAGCGAGGTGCGTAGCAGCGACTCCTCGGTGGCGAGGGGGTTGACGACGCGCACGGCGTCGCCTGAGAGGCCGGCGCGCTCCAGGTCGCCGGGCGCCAGGAACGTCGTGCACCACGCCTCCGACGCGCCCGCCCCCGCCAGGATCTGGCGGACCAGCCGGCGGCCCCGCTGGTAGGGGGTGAGCGTGCCGGTGTGGGCGCTGGGCGGCACCGTGCGGGGGATCCGCATGTACCCGTGGTGGCGGGCGACCTCCTCGATGAGGTCCACCTCGATGGCGCTGTCGGGCCGCCAGCTGGGCACGGTGACCTCGAGGGTGCCGTCGTCGACGGCCTCGGTGCTGAACCCGATGGGCTCGAGGTGGCCGCGGATCTCGTCGGTGCCCAGATCGGTGCCGAGCAGGGCGTTCACCCGCGAGGTCCGCAGCCGCACCCGGGGCCGTTCGGGCAGCTCGCCGCGCACGTCGATGACGCCGGGCGCCACGCTGGCGGCGCCGCCGAGCAGCTCGCAGAACCGGTCGGCGGCGCGCGGGACCATGTCGGGGTCGCAGCCCCGCTCGAAGCGGGCCGACGCCTCGGTGCGCAGGCCGAGCCGCTTGGCAGTGCGGGCCACGCTGAGGGGCTGGAACCACGCCACCTCGAGCAGCACCTCGGCGGTGGCGTCGCCGATCTCGGAGCTGGCGCCGCCCATGATCCCGGCGATCCCGACAGGGGCGTCCTCGGCGTCGCAGATGAGCAGGTCGTCGCCGGTGAACGTGCGGGTGACGTCGTCGAGCGTGACGAGCTGCTCGCCCTCCCGGGCGCGGCGCACGCGCAGGCCGCGGCCGCCGAGGCGGGCCAGGTCGTAGGGGTGGTTGGGCTGACCCAGCTCGAGCATCACGTAGTTGGAGGCGTCGACCACGTTGTTGATGGGCCGCATGCCCGCCATCGTCAGCCGGGCGGCCAGCCACTGCGGCGAGGGGCCCACCTGGACGCCGGTGAGCACCCGTGCGGCGAACCGGCCGCAGAGGTCGGGGTCGGCGATCTCGACGGTTGCCATCGACCCGGCGGGCCGGCCCGACTCGTGCACCTGCGGTTCGGGCAGCGCGAAGGGCACCCCGAGGCGGGCGGCGAGATCCCGGGCCACCCCGGCGACCGACAGGGCGTCGGGCCGGTTGGGGTTCACCTCGAGCTCGAACACGACGTCGGGGGCGATGCCCAGCGCCTCGGCGAGCGGCGCCCCCGGAACGGTGTGCGGGGGCAGCACGAGGATGCCGTCGTGCCCACCGGGCAGGCCCAGCTCGTCGGGGGCGCAGAGCATCCCCTCGGACCACTGGCCCCGCACCTTGCGGCGCCCGATCTCCATGCCGTTCGGCAGCACGGCGCCGGCGGTCGCCAGCGGGACGTGGTCGCCTTCGGCCATGTTGAACGCGCCGCACACGACCTGGCGGGCCGCGCCGTCGCCGGCGTCGACGTCGACGAGCTGGACGCGGTCGGCGTCGGGGTGGGGCCGCAGGGCAAGCACCTTGGCGACGACGACCCCGTCGAGCCCGCCGCCGACGGCGTCGACCGACTCGACGGCGAGGCCGAGGTCGCTCAGGTGGTGGACGAGGTCGTCGACGGAGGCGTCGACGGGCGCGAGGTCACGGAGCCAGGACAGGGGGACGCGCACGGGTCAGAACTGCTCCAGGAAGCGGATGTCGTTGGAGAGGAGCTCGCGCAGGTCGTCGATGCCGTGGCGGCTGGCGGTCATGCGGTCGATGCCGAAGCCGAAGGCGAACCCGGTCCACTCCTCGGGGTCGTAGCCGACGGCGCGGAACACGTTGGGGTGGACCATGCCGCAGCCGCCGAGCTCCAACCAGCCCACCTGGCCGCAGCTGCGGCAGCCGTCGCCCTTGCAGAACACGCAGGTGATGTCGAACTCGGCCGAGGGCTCGGTGAACGGGAAGTAGGAGGGCCGCAACCGGGTGTGGATGTCGGGCCCGAAGTAGGCGTTGGTGAACGCCTCGATCGTGCCGGCCAGGTCGCCGAAGGTGATGCGGCGGTCGACGACGAGCCCCTCGATCTGGTGGAACACCGGCAGGTGGCTGGCATCCGCGGTGTCGCGGCGGTAGGTGCGACCCGGCATCACGGCGTAGATCGGCGGCGACTGGGCCTGCATGACCCGCACCTGGACGGGCGAGGTGTGGGTGCGCAGGAGCGTGCTCTCGGGGGGGCCGAGGTCGACGTACAGCGTGTCCCACATGCTGCGAGCCGGGTGGGCGGGCGGCATGTTGAGGGCCTCGAAGTTGTACCAGTCGGTCTCGACCTCGGGCCCCTCGGCCACGACGAAGCCCATGCCGACGAACACGTCCTCGAGCCGGTCGCGGGTCTGGGTGACGAGGTGGAGGTGCCCGCGCCGCCGGGTGGGCACGACCTCGGTGAGGTCGAGGCGCTCGGCCTCGAGGCGGTCCGCCCGGGCCCCGGCCGCCAGCTCGCTCCGGCGCGCCGCCAGGGCCTCCTCGACGCGGGCGCGGGCCTCGTTGAGGGCGCGGCCGGCCTCGCGTCGCTCGTCGGGGTCGAGGGCGCCGAGCCGCTGGCGGAGGGCGGCGAGCGCCGATCGCTTGCCGAGCAGGGCGCTCTCGGCCCCGTCGAGGTCGGCCACGCCGGCGGCGGCCTCGACCCGGCGCAGGGCCTCGTCGCGGGCGGCGTGGATCTCGTCGATCACGACGCCTCCCCCCGGGGTCGTTCGTGCTCGAGGAGGGCGTCGAAGGCGTCGAGCGGGAGCGTGAACCGGAACACGCTGCCATGGCCGGGCTCGGACTCCGCGGTCAGGCGGCCGCCGTGGGCCTCGACCAGGCCCCGGCTGATCCACAGGCCCAGGCCCGAGCCGGTGGGCTTGCCGTGGTCGCGGCGGAAGAACTTCGTGAAGATGCGCACCAGGTCGCTGGCCGGGATGCCCTCCCCTCGGTCGTGGACGGCGACGGCCACGTCGTCACCGTCGACCTCCCCCGTGATGTGGACGTCGCGGGGGCTGGCGTACTTGGCGGCGTTCTCGACGAGGTTGGTCAGCACCTGCTCGACCTTGTCAGGGTCGGCGTAGACCGCGGGGAACCCCTCGGGCAGCTCGACCGTGCAGTCGAGGTCGGGGTACTCGAGGGCCAGCTTGGAGACGACCCGGGTGGCGATCTCGCCGACGTCCACCAGCTGCCGGCGCAGGACGAGCCGGCCGGTCTCGAGCCGGCTGATGTCGAGCAGCTCGTTCACCAACCGGGTGACCCGGTCGGCGTCGTGGTGGACCTGCTCGAGCATCATCCGCTTCTGCTCCTCCTTGAGCCGTTCCCAGCGGTTGAGGAGCAACGACGTATACCCCTTGACCGACGTCAGAGGCGAACGCAGCTCGTGGCTGACCGTGGAGATGACCTCGATGCCCGACGGTGGGTTGAAGCCGCGCCGGTGGGTCGGGCGGATCACCAGCAGGGCGCCCTGCAACCGGCCGTCGCCCGAACGCCGGTACTGCCCCGCCACCGTCGCCTCGACCTCGCCGCCGTCGCCGCAGCGCAGCGTGACGGGGTGCTCGGGGATGCGCCGCACCGACCGCAGGGCGGCCGAGGGATGCCAGTCGCGGGCCCACTCGGGGGGCGCGGCGCCTTCGCCGACGGCCACGAGGTCGCCCAGGGCGCGGCCGACGAGCTCCTCGGGGGCGATGCGGAGCACGGCCCCGGCCTCGGGGTTGGCGGCCACGACCCGCCGGTCGGCGTCGACCTCGATGAGCCCGAGCGGGAACGAGTCCGGCTCGACCGCCGGCGCGACCGCCCCCGTCTCGCTCACGGGTGCGCGACCCCGGTGGGTGCGGGCGCCTCGATGCTCCGCTGGCGCACGGCTTCCATGCAGATCACGGCGGTGGCCATCCCGACGTTGAGCGACTCGCTGCGGCCCACCATGGGGATCGAGACGGTCTCGTCGCACGCGGCCACGACGTCGGCGGGCAGGCCGTGGGCCTCGTTGCCGATCACCAGCGCGAAGGGACGCACGAGGTCGGCTCGGTGGTGCCCGATGCCCCCCCGGGCCGCCGTGGCGAGACGGCGGACTCCCCACGCTCCGAGCTCCCTCAGCACGGCCAGTGGTGCACCTCCGTTGACGATCGGGACATGGAAGACGGACCCGGCCGAGGCCCGCACGGCCTTCGGGTTGAACAC
>SIRW01000004.1 GCA_004366205.1 Actinomycetota bacterium
GTACCTGCCGCTCTGCCACATCGCCGAGCGGCTGGGCTCGGTCATCAACGCCCTCTACAGCGGCTACGTCGTCAACTTCGGCGAGGGACCGGAGACGTTCAACCAGGACCTGCGCGCGGTGCAGCCAACCATCTTCCTGGGCGTCCCCCGGGTGTGGGAGAAGATGCTGGCCGCCGTGCAGATCCGCATCGGCGACGCATCTCGGGCGAAGCGGGCGATGTACCGGTTCTGGATCAAGCGGGGTGAGCGCATCGCCCGCAAGCGCATGGCCGGCCGCCTCGGTCCGGGGGATCAGGTCCTCTACTTCCTCGGGTGGCTGTTCGTCTACCGCTCGCTGCGGGAGAAGCTGGGTCTCGTCCGGGTCCGCACCGCGATCTCGGGCGCGGCGCCGATCGCCCCCCAGGTGCTGGAGTTCTTCTGGGCGTTGGGCGTGCCGGTCCGCGAGGGCTACGGCCAGACCGAGAACACCGCCATCTGCACCTACACGCCCGCCGACGACGTCCGCATCGGCAAGGTCGGCAAGCCCCTGCCCGGCGTGGAGCTGCGGATCGCCGAGGACGGCGAGATCCTCACCCGCTCGCCCGGGGTCTTCCTCGGCTACCTGAAGAACGAGGAAGCCACCCGCGAGACCGTCGACGAGGACGGCTGGCTGCACACCGGCGACGTCGGCGAGCTCGACGAAGACGGGTTCCTCACGATCACCGACCGCAAGAAGGACATCATCATCACCGCCGGCGGCAAGAACCTGTCGCCGTCGGAGATCGAGAACAAGCTCAAGGTGTCGCCCTACGTGCGCGAGGCGGTGGTCATCGGCGACCGGCGCAAGTACCTGACCGCCCTCATCGGCATCGAGCTCGACACGGTGGGCGACTGGGCCACGCGGCGAAACCTGCCGTTCACCACCTACAGGGACCTCACCGAGAAGCCCGAGGTTCGCGAGCTGATCCAGGAGTGGGTCGACACCGTGAACACCGAGCTCGCCCAGGTCGAGACCATCAAGTACTTCGAGCTGCTCCCCAAAGAGCTCGACCACGAGGAGGGCGAGCTGACCGCAACCCAGAAGGTGAAGCGCGCCGCCATCGCCAAGGAGTTCAGCGAGCTCATCGAGCGCATGTACGCGCCGGGCGGTGGCCGGTGACGAAGTTCCTCCAGCTCCTCAGCTCGGGCGTCGCGCTAGGCGCCATCTACGCGCTGGTGTGCCTCGGCTTCGTGATCATCTACAAAGCGACCGGGGTCATCAACTTCGCCCAAGGCGCCTTCGTCGTGGTCGGCGCGTTCCTCGTGTTCAACTTCACACAGACATGGGGTCTGCCCTTCTACCCCTCGATCCTCTTGGCCATGGCCGTCATGGCGGTGATCGGCGTGGTGGTCGAGCGGCTGATCCTGCGGCGCATGGTGGGCCAGCCCGTGTTCGCCGTCATCCTCGTCACCTTTGGGCTCCTCATCGTCATGGAGCACGGCGCCAACGCCATCTGGGGCTACACCCTGCTACCCGTAGGCGACCCGTGGGGGCTGCGCACCGTCGCCCTGGGGGACGTGATGGTGCGGGTCATCGACCTGTGGCGCGTCACGCTGGGCGCCGTCGTGCTCGGTGCCTTCTTTCTGTTCTTCCGCTACTCCCGCATGGGCGTGGCCATGCGCGCCACGGCCTTCGACGCCGAAGCCGCCATCGCCCAGGGCATCTCGGCCCGGCGCGTGTTCGCCCTGTCCTGGGCCATCGCCGGCGTCGTCGCCGTCGTCGCCGGCGTGCTCCTGGCCGGGGGTGGGCGGGGCGTCGACGTGAGCCTGGGCTTCATCGCCCTGCGCGCCCTGCCCGCCATGATCCTCGGCGGGCTCGACTCCCCCGGGGGCTCGGTCGTGGGCGGCCTCATCATCGGCGTCACCGAGGTGATGACGGCGGGCTACATCAACCCGGCCTACGGCGACATCGTCGGGCAGAACTTCCACGTCGTCATGCCCTACATCGTGATGATCCTGATCATGATGGTGCGACCCTACGGCCTGTTCGGCACCAAGGAGGTCGTGCGGATCTGATGGCCCTGCGGCTCCGCAACACCCGGCTCACCCTGCGCTACGAGGACGACCTTCGGCTGTTCCGCTCCTACCACATGCGGGTCGCCATGGCAGCGCTGGTCATCGGGTTCGCGCTGTTCCCGATCGTGTTCAACAACGACTTCTGGCTGTCGGTCCTCACGTTCGCGGGCATCTACGCCATCGGCGCCATCGGCTTGAACCTCCTCTCGGGCTACACCGGGCAGGTCTCGCTCGGCCACGCCTTCTTCCTCGGCGTCGGCGCCTACACGGCGGTCTGGGCGGGCCGCAACGAGGTCCCCTTCCTGGCGTGGCTGCTGCTCGCCGCCGTCGTCGGCGGGCTGCTCGGGGCCGCCATCGGCCCCTTCGCACTCCGGCTGCGGGGCGTCTACCTCGTGATCATCACCCTCGGTCTGGTCTTCGTGGGGCTGCACCTGTTCCGGAACTGGACGAGCCTCACGGGCGGCGGAGCCGGTACAGCCGTCCTCGCCGGCGTGAGCATCGGCCCGCTCGACTTCAACCGGCTCGAGCTGCTCGGCTCGACCTTCACCCGCAACCAGGGGTGGTTCTGGCTCGTCTGGGCGCTCGTCGCCGTGGCGGCCCTCCTCGCCAAGAACATGGCGCGCACCCGCCCGGGCCGCGCCATGCAAGCGGTGCGCGACCGCGACGTAGCGGCATCGGTGATCGGGGTGAGCCTGGTGCGCTACAAGGTGGCGGCCTTCGCGGTGTCGAGCATGTACGCCGCGGCGGCGGGCGGCCTGCTGGGCACGTTCCGGCAGTTCGTGGCGCCCCAGCAGTGGGACCTGCTGCTGTCGATCGAGTTCATCGCCATCATCATCCTGGGCGGACTCGGCACGATCTTCGGCGCCATCCTCGGCGCCGTCTTCATCCGCGGCGTCGGCAACCTCGTGGAGCAGTTCAGCCACCACCTGCCGTTCGTGGCGGGGACCGCCGCCGGCGACGGCGTCATCACCGTGTTCGCGCTCAACCAGATCATCTACGGCCTGCTGATCATCCTGTTCCTCGTCTTCGAGCCGCTGGGCCTGGCCGCGTTGTGGCTCCGCTTGAAGGCGTACTTCAAGGCCTGGCCCTTCTCCTACTAGGGTCGTTGTCAAAGCCGCCGGTTCCCGGCGGGGAACACACAGGGGGATGCAATGCACCAACTCACCCGATCGCTCCCGGGACGATTGCTCGCCGCGATGTTCGCCTTGGCGTTGCTCGCCGCGGCCTGCGGGAACGGCGACGACGGGGACGACACGACCCAGGCGACGCCTTCGCCCGACGCCACGCCCGGCGAGCCCGAGCCGGTCCCCGGCTTCGACGGCACCACGATCCGCGTCGGCGTGGTCACGCCGCTGTCGGGCCCGGCGGCCATCATCGGCCTGCCGCTGACCGCCGGGAACCGGGTGTGGTTCGAGCACGTCAACGCCCAGGGCGGCATCGCCGGGCGCTACCGCATCGAGATGGTCGAAGCCGACAACCAGTACATCGCGGACGAGACCATCACGCAGTACAACCGCATCAAGAGCGACGTGGTCATGTTCGCCCAGATCCTGGGCACCCCGCCGACCCAGGCGGTGCTGCCCTTGCTGCGCCAAGACAACATCGTGGCCTCGCCGGCTTCGCTCGACGCGGACTGGGTGCGGGAGCAGAACCTGCTGCCAATCGGCGGCCCGTACCAGATCCAGATGATCAACGGCGCCGACTACTACCTGCGCACAGAGGGCAGCACCGACAGCGTCATCTGCGCCATGATCCAGGACGACCCCTACGGCGCGGCCGGGCTCGAGGGCCTCGAGTTCGCGGCCGGCGAACTGGGCTTCGAGATCACCACGGTGGCCCGCTACACCGCCGGCGACCAGGACTTCACGGGCCAGCTCAGCCAGCTGCGCGACAACAACTGCGAAGCGGTCTTCCTCGTCGCCATCCCGAGCGACTCGGTGCGGATCTGGGGTGCGGCCGCCACCCTCGGCTATGCCCCCCGGTGGTTGGGCCAGTCGCCGACGTGGCTGACCGCCTTTGCCGGCGGCGACCTCGCTCCCTACCTGGAGGAGAACCTCTGGATCATCGCCGAGGGCGCCGAGTGGGGTGACGAGTCCGTCCCGGGGATGGCCGAGATGATCGAGCACCAGGAGCAGTACGCGCCCGACCAAGAGCCCGACATCTACTTCGTCTTCGGCTACGCCCAGGCCCGGGCGGTCACGGCCGTGCTCGAGCGGGCCGTCGAGCTCGGTGACCTCAGCCGGGAGGGCATCATCGCGGCGATGAACGACCTCGACCGCCTCGAGTTCGAGGGGCTGTCGGGGGACTACCCGTGGGGGCCGCCCGAGGAGCGCGACCCGCCGCGCGAGAGCAGCATCTTCGGTGTGAACGCCGACCGCCCGGCGGGCCTCGAGGGGCTCGAGATCAACTTCGCCTCCGACGCGGCCCGCGCCTTCGAGTTCGACTGACCGCCGCTTCGCGCGACCGGAGGGCCGGCCCTCGAGGGCCGGCCCTCCGTCGTTTGCGGGTACGGTCCGGCCGTGGCGACACCGCTCGACGACAAGGTGACGGCCCTCGCCCGCCAGCTGGCCGCGGCCAGCGAAGGCCAGCAGGCCAGCGTGTTCCGCATGTCGTGGTGGGCCGACCGCGTGCTGGACCGGGCCATGGAGGACGCGGCCTTTCGCACCCAGCTGTTCCGGCTGGTCGACGTGTTCCCCGCGCTGCACGACGACGCCGAGGTGCACCGCCACCTTGCGGAGCACTTCGACGACGAGCACGCCCCGGCCCTCGTGCACGCGGGCCTGCGGCTCGCGGACGCCATCCCCGGGATCGGCAAGCGCTCCTCGGCCGCCGTCACCCGCCGCAACATCGAGCGGATGGCCCGCCAGTTCATCGTGGGCACCACCGACGGCGAGGTCGTCGCCGCCCTCGGCGCCCTGTGGCAGCGCGGGGTCGCCTTCACCGTCGACCTCCTCGGCGAGAAGACCCTGACCAGCGGTGAGGCCGACCAGTACGCCGATCGGGTCGGGCGCATCCTTGACGCCCTGGTCGAAGCCGCCCCGACGTGGCCGGCCCGCCCCCACCTCGAGCACAGCGCCGACGGCCCGCTCCCGCGCGTCAACGTGAGCCTGAAACCGACGGCGCTGAGCCCCAAGTTCGCGCCCTTGACCCGGGACGAAGGCCTCGAGCAGGCGAAGGCCCGGCTCCGGCCGATCCTGCGGGTCGCGGCCGCCCACGGTGCGTTCGTGAACCTCGACATGGAGCACTACGACGTGAAGGACCTCACCCTGCAGCTCCTGCGCGAGGTTCTCGACGAGGACGGTCTCGCCGGCCTGCAGATCGGGGTCGCCGTCCAGGCCTACCTGCGCGACGCGCGCGACGACCTGGCCGATCTGGTCGCCTGGTCCTCGACGCGCCCGACGCCGATCACGGTGCGCCTCGTCAAAGGGGCGTACTGGGACACCGAGGTCATCCAGGCCGGAGCCGCCGGGTGGCCCGTCCCCGTCTTCGAGCGCAAGGAGCAGACCGACGCCAGCTTCGAGCGGTGCGCCCGGATGCTCCTCGACCACCACGGCGAGGTCCGGGCCGCTTTCGGCACCCACAACCTGCGCTCGCTGGCCTACGCGGTCTGCTACGCCCGAGACCGGGGCGTGCCCGACGACGGCTACGAGATCCAGATGCTCCACGGCATGGCCGAGCCCCTCCAGGCGGCGGTGCGCGACGCCGGGCTGCGGCTGCGGGTCTACGCCCCGATGGGCGAGCTCGTCCCGGGCATGGCCTACCTCGTCCGCCGCCTCCTGGAGAACACCGCCAACGAGTCGTTCCTCCGCCAGCGCTACGCCGAGGGCCGCGCCCTCGACGAGCTCCTGCGTCCACCGCCGTCCGAGCCGCTCCCGGGCCCGGCCGAGCCGGCCCGCCGGCCGGCCTCGGATCCCGGCGACCCGGCGGACTACCGCGTCGAGCCCGTCGCCGAGTGGCGGCGAGCCGGGGTGCGCGCCGCCCAGCGGACCGCCCTCGACGCCGTCGCGGGTACGGCCGGCCGCGAGCTGCGGCCCCTCGTCGGCGGCGAGGAGATCGACACGGGCATCGAGGGGGCGTCGATCGATCCCGGCGACCCCGACCGGCTGGTAGCCCGGGTGCGGTGGAGCCGGGTGGCGGACGTCGACGCCGCCGTGGCCGTCGCCCGCGAGGCCTGGGGGACGTGGCGGGCGAGGCCCGTGCGGGACCGCGTCGCCGTGCTGTTCGGCGCCGCGGCGTGGCTGCGCTCCCGCCGGCCCGAGATCGCCGCCCTGGAGGTGTTCGAAGCGGGCAAGCCCTGGGCGGAGGCGGACGCCGACGTGTGCGAAGCCATCGACTTCCTCGAGTACCACGGCCGGGAGGCGCTGCGACTGGCCGCCGGCGCACCGGTGCAGTCACCGCCGGGGGAGCAGAACCGCTACCACTACGTCCCCCGGGGCGTGGCCGCGGTGATCTCGCCCTGGAACTTCCCGCTCGCCATCCCCGCCGGGCAGGTGAGCGCGGCGCTGGCCACGGGCAACTGCGTGGTGTTCAAGCCGGCCGAGCAGACCCCCGCCGTCGCCGCCCAGCTGGTCGAGGCCCTCCGGTCGGCCGGCCTGCCCGACGGCGCGCTCGGCTTCCTGCCGGGGTACGGGGACGTGGGCGCCGCCCTGGTGCGCCACCCCGACGTCGCCGTCGTGGCCTTCACCGGTTCGAGCGCCGTTGGCCAGGAGATCCTGGCGGCCGCCGCCGCCGTGCAGCCGGGGCAGCGCCACGTGAAGCGCGTCGTCGCCGAGATGGGCGGCAAGAACGCCATCGTCGTCGACGCCGACGCCGACCCCGACGTGGCCGTGCCCGCCATCATCCACTCCGCCTTCGGGTACGCCGGCCAGAAGTGCTCGGCGGCGTCGCGGCTCATCCTGCTCGACCGCATCCACGACGCCGTCCTCGACCGGCTCGTGGCCGCGGCCCGTGAGCTGCGGATCGGGCACCCGGCCGACATGGGCACCGAGGTGGGCCCCCTCATCGACGACGAGGCCCACCGCAAGGTCGCCGCCTACGCGGCGCTCGCCCCCTCCGAGGGCACGGTCGTCCTGGCCCGAGACGACGTGCCCCGACAAGGGCACTACGCCGGGCCGATGATCGTGGCCGGCGTGGACCCCGATGCCCGGCTGGCACGCGAGGAGATCTTCGGTCCGGTCCTCACCGTCCATCGAGCGGCCAGCCTCGACGAGGCCATCGCCCTCGCCAACCGCGTCGAGTACGGCCTCACGGCGGGGATCATCTCCCGATCACCCGCCAACGTGCGCCGCGCCGCCGAGCAACTGCGGGCCGGGAACGTCTATGTCAACCGCGCCATCACCGGTGCGGTCGTGGGGCGCCAGCCCTTCGGCGGCCTGGGCCTGTCGGGCATCGGCTCCAAGGCGGGCGGGCCCGACTACCTCATCCAGTTCTGCGATCCCCGCGTCGTCACCGAGAACACGATCCGCCAGGGGTACGCCCCCCTGGACTGAGCTCCTCACCCCTCGGCGCCGCCCGTGAACCGCCAGGAGCGCAGCCACAGCGCCGGCACGTGGGCCGAGGGCCCGACCAGCCGGGCGTCCGAGGACACCCCGAGCACGTTCCCAGGTGCGAGAGCCGACACGTAGGACTGCGTGAACCGCAGGTTGCGCACCGGATGGCGGACCCGGCCGTCCTCGACGAGGAACACGCCGTTGCGGGTCAGACCCGTGACGACCTGGGTCTTGGGGTCGAGGATCCGGGTGTACCAGAAGTCGCAGACGAGCAGGCCCCGCTCCACCCGGGCCACGAGCTCACCGGCCGGCTCCCGTCCCGCGCCGAGATAGAGGTTGGTGGGGAACGGGCCCCACGCCGGGCTGCCGCTGGCGTGGCCGGTGCTGGCCGCGCCCATCTGGTGGGCGGTCCGGCGGTCGTGGACGAAGGTGAGGGGCGTGCCCGCCCGCACCAGCTGGACCCGCTGCTTCGGCGTGCCCTCGCTGTCGAAGGGCAGCCCGACGGACCGGTCGTCGCCCGCGTCGTCCCAGATGTCGATCGCCCGATCGAGCTGGGGTTCGCCGATGCGGACGAAGGACCGCCCCTCGAGGTGCGCCTTGGCGCTGAACCCGTGCAGCACCAGGAACTGCAGCACGTTGGCGGTGCAGTCCGGCTCCAGCACCACCTCGTACTCGCCGGGGGGCAGGTCGACGGCGTCGCTCGCGGCCCGGGCCCGGCCGGCCGCCCGGGCACCCGCGGCGGCGCCGTCGAGGTCGCCCACCCGCGCCGCGATCTGCGAGGCGTTGGCGTCGGCGGTGGCGCTGCGGTGCACGCCGTCGAGGCTGGCCGTCGTCGTGCGGGCGCACAGGCGCTGCCCGGCCGTGTTGGCGACGGCGACCGCCCAACCCGACGTGGCGCTGTAGCCGGCGGCGGCCAGCTCGGGCCCGGCGTCGACGAAGGCGCGGACCAGCTCGGCGCGCGCGTCGGGCCCCGCCCTCGCCGTGGGTTCGTCGTACCGCTCGGCCAGCGTCGCGGTCGCGGCCGGCGCCACGCCGGGCCAGTCGGGGTCGGGTGGGCGGAGGCGGGCGGCGGCGGCCGCTCGGTCGACGGCGGTGGCCAGGGCGTCGCCGTCCGCCGCCGTCGTGGTGACGCCCGCGGCCCGCCCGTCGAGCACGACCCGGATCGTCACCGTGCGAGCCTCCTCGGCCACGTTCTGGTGGATCACCGAGTTGGCGAACCGCGTGAGGGCGTGGGTCCCCACGCGGGCCGTGGCCTCGGCCTCGGCTGCGGCCCCGACCCGCTGCCGGACCAGTCGCACGGCCTCGTCGGCCAGCCCGAGGGCGGCGGCCCTGGTGCCGGTGCTGCCGGTCATCCCCGTACGCCGACCCGGACGTCCCGGAAGCGGGCCGGCACAGCGGGATGACCCGTGTGGCCGACCTGCATGGGCTGGCCCTTGCCGCAGTTCGGCGTGCCCCAGAAGGTCCACTCCGAGGCGTTGCCCACCCTGTCCATGCTCGCCCAGAACCGGGGAGTGATCCCCGTGTAGGTGGGGTTGCGGAGCATCCGGCCCAGGCGCCCGTCGCGCACCTCCCACGCGATCTCGCACCCGAACTGGAAGTTGAGGCGCTTGTCGTCGATCGACCACGAGCGGTTGGTGTCCATGAACACGCCTTCGTCGGTCTCGGCGATCATCTCCTCCAGCGAGGAGTCACCGGGGAGCAGACCCACGTTGGTCATGCGGACCATCGGGAGCCGGTTCCAGCCGTCGGCCCGCACCATCCCACCGGACGAGCCCAGGCCGGCGATGGCCGCCGAGTCGCGACCCGACAGCACACCGACCCACGTGCCGTCGCGCACGATGTCGACCGGGTGCGCCGGGGTCCCCTCGTCGTCGTAGCCGAAGCTGCCGAGGGCGCCCGGGAGGGTGGCGTCGGCGGTGACGTTCATCACCTCGGACCCGTAGCGGAACCGCCCGAGCCCGGCGAGGTCCAGGAACGAGGTGCCGGCGTAGGCGGCCTCCCAGCCGAGGATGCGATCCAGCTCGATGGCGTGCCCGATCGACTCGTGCACCTGCAGGGCCAGCTGCTCGCTCCCGAGGATCAGGGTCGTCTCGGCCTCGGGACAGGCGGGCGCGGCCAGCAGGGCGACGGCCTCCTCGCCCACGCGGGGCGCCTCGCCGGTGAGGTCGAGGCGCCGGACCAGCTCCCAGCCCTCGGTGCCGTACTGGCCGCGGATGCCGGGGTAGCTGCGGCGCTGGGTCTCGCTGTCGCCCACGGCGGTGGCGTCCATGGCGGCTCCGCACTCGACGAGGTGCTGGCTGATCCGGTGGCCCTCGCTCGAGACCAGCCACTTCTCGGTGTCCCAGACGGCATAGGACGCGTTGGCGACCCTGACCCCGGGCGTGGAGGCCATGATGCGGGTGGCCTCCACCAGCAGGTCGCCCTTGTCGCCGATCGGGACGGAGAAGGGGTGCTCGGCGAACGGGGTCTCCCAGTGCGCCTCGACCGGGTCGGCCGGCGCCAGCTCGAACGCGGGCCCGCCGACGAGGGCCGAGGCGCGAGCGATGGCGGCGGCCTGCTCTCCGGCCCGGCGAGGGGCGGCGGCGTCGAGGTCGGGGGTGGCGTAGAACCCCCACGAGGAGCCGACGAGGGCGCGCACGCCGACGCCCGCCGATTCGGCCTGGCGGACGTCTTCGACCACGGCGTTGCGGCACTGCATGCTCTCGGTCCGCACGATCATCACGCGGGCGTCCGCGTAGGTGGCGCCGGCCGCGAGCGCGCCCTCCACCGCGGCGCGGGCGTGGTCGAACATCGCCGGATTGTACGGTGGGCCGCGATGACGGATCGCGGGCACCGCGTCCTCGACCACACCGCCGACATCCGCCTGGAGGCGTGGGGCCCCACCCGGGCGGCGTGCTTCGAAGAGGCCGTGCGCGGTCTCGTCAGCTCGTTTGCCGAGGTGGGCGACGCCGTCGCCGCCGCCCGGATCCCCGTGTCCCTCGGTGGGGCGGCCGCCGACGCCGACGTGCTCGTGGCGTTGCTCGACGAGGTCGTGTACCACCTCGACGTCGACGGCGTCGTGCCCGTCGAGGTCACGCTGTCCGACGGGGAGGACGGCAGCGTGACCGGCACCTTCGGT
>SIRW01000005.1 GCA_004366205.1 Actinomycetota bacterium
CAAAGGG
Organism: Actinomycetota bacterium; assembly: GCA_004366205.1. GTDB lineage: Bacteria > Actinomycetota > Acidimicrobiia > Acidimicrobiales > CADCSY01 > SIRW01. Next base: position 8 of record SIRW01000005.1, read on the forward strand.
GTGGTGCCCCTCGACTGACCAATCAACCGGAGATCAGCTGTCCGCCCACACGGAATTCTCATGTCCACGGGCGAGGAGATCTCCTGTCCGCCAGCAAGGAGATCCTGCTGTCCGTTGACAGCACCACCGGAGGTGACACCACGACCTGACCGCGAGGACTTTCGTTGGCCTCCAGCGAGGACCACCCATGGCCACCAGCGAGGACATCAAGATGGCCGTTGACAGCAGCCTCTACCCGCCCGAGGTGCGGATCGCGATCGTGCTCGACAACTTCAGCCCGCACCTGTCGACCAAGAAGGACCCTCGTGTCGGCGAGTGGGCCGCAGCGAACAACGTCGAGTTGGCCTACGTGCCGTTCTATGCGTCGTGGCTAAACCGGATCGAGGCGCAGTTCACCGCGCTGCGCTACTTCGCCCTCGACGGCACCGACCACGCCAGCCACGTTGAGCAGGCCCGCATGATCCGCCGCTACATCGCCTGGCGGAACCGCCACGCCGACAACCAAGCCCTTCGTGCTCTTGTGAAGCGCGCAAACGTTGCCTGGCACTAGTTTTCGAACGTATACGAACATCTTCAGGTTCGAGTTAGAAGCGAGAGATCCCGGCACGTAGTGCAAGCCTTCTCGGAGCGACATCGGCGACATCCCAACCGCGGGTCCGGCGTCGAGCGCGATTGCGCCCCCCACCGCGGGTCATGTCCCGCGTCGATAGGTACAGGGCGATCTGGGGCGCTACGCACCTGCCAGTGCGCGACCCAACCCGTGGTGTCGCGCGTTGACACCGACTATTTTGGGGGGCGCCGGGGTGCATGATTGGGGGAGCGGGCGGCGGGGTATTACACGGAGGGCGCGATGTGGGAAGTCACCGAACGAGTCGTGGTCGGAGCACCGCGCGAGAAGGTCTGGGCTGTCGTCACAGATGTCTCTGGCCACGCAGAGCTCGCCGGAAGTGGCGAGATTCGAGCGCTACGAATGTCCGGCCGCGTCGGTCTGGGTGCGACTTGGGAGGCTGACATCGCGGTTCCTGGCCTCGAGCCCTTTGTCTCGCGGTCGGAGGTCGTGGTGTTCGACGAGCCGTCTGAGTTTTCGTGGACGTCCGTTCCTCCTCCCATCGTCCCGGGCGAGCCGCGCTCCACTCCCGGAGTCAGGTGGTGGTTCGAACTGGCAGACGCCGACCACGGTGGGACTGCAGTAGAACACCGCGTTCTGATCACGGCGCCTGAGATCGCTGCTGACGAGATGACGGAGTTCTACGAGGAGACCAACCGGGTCGAGGGCATCCGTGCCGGGATGCGAGTCACGCTGGAGCGTTTGAAGGCCTCAGTCGAACGCGCTCGCTGAGGGACCGGTCCGGTCCGGGTCGACGCGGCGTCAGGTCCGCGCCGTCCGATGTCTCGAAGGACGGAGGACAGTGTTCGCAGATGTTGGCGTAGGGGCAGGCGCCCTGGGCCGGGGCGCGCAGGCAGTGCCCGCCGGCGAGTCGGGACTTGATCGCGGGCGCGTCACGCCAGTCGTCCGCGGAGCTGCAGCCGCTGGTGCAGCCGCCGCCGGTGACGGGGATGGGTGACCGGGCGGTGGGTGTGGGCATGGCCCCGATGCGGCCCTTGGCGAGGTCGGGAGCACGTTCGTATTCGGCGCGCACGGTAGTGTCGAAGAGGTGCGCGTAGCGCAGACTCATCTCGGCCGACACGTGACCGAGCAGGGCCATCAGCGCCTGCAACGAGACACCGGCGTTGACCAAGGCCGTGGCGTAGGTATGCCGGAGCTGGTGAGGGGTGACGTGACCGATCCCGGCGGTCTCGGCGCTGCGAGCCAGCTCCTTGCGGACCGTGGTCTGGGACAGGCGCCGGCCGTGGTGGGCGAACAGGAACTGGGTCGGCCGTCCGGTGCGTGGATGGGCCAGCGGCTGACCAGTGGACCGCGTCGCTGTGATCGATCCGATCGATGAGGGCGAGCGTCTCGTCATCGACGGGGACCATGCGTTCGGTGTCGAGCTTCCCGAGCGGGACTTTCAGCCAGGCGCCGTGGCCGGGGATCTCGTGCACGCAGTCCAACTCCAGGTCCAACAGCTCACCGATGCGTAGCCCGACGGCCCGGGCCAGCAACAGCGCGTCGGCGGCGAGGCGGTAGGTGGAGACCTCGAGCGCGGCGGTCAGGCGCCGGTCGGCATCAACCGGGACGTAGCGCGGTAGCGGCCTCGGCCGGCGAGGGTGATCGGTGCGGAAGATCAGCTTGCGGGGCGGGGCGTCGTCCCAGCCCCACTCGGTGATCTCGGCGAGCATGTGACCAACGGCGCGGATCCGGCGGTCCTGGTCTGCGACGGTGATCGCCTTGCCGGTCTTGGTCGACACGGCATGGGCGACCGAGTTCAGGTAGGGCTCGATGTGGCCCTGCCGGGTGAGACTGGCGAGTGACTCGAGGCCGGGGTCGTGCTCGGCGAGGAACCGGCCGGAGTGAGCGAGCCGGGTAGCCAGGCTCGAGACGGTCTTGGGTCGACACGTGCCCAAGACCGAGCTCATCCGCCGCCGCGGCCCCTGGCGGGGTCTCGACGACGTCGAGTTCGCCACCCTCGAATGGGTAGACTGGTGGAACCACCGCCGTCTGCACAGCGAGATCGGGCTCGTCCCACCCGCAGAGCTCGAGGCCACCCACTACCGTCACACCGTCGCCGCCACCAGCGCTGCGACTCAATAGATCCAGCCTCTACGGAACCCGGGGCGGTTCATCGCCTTCGCCGCGCTCGGTCTCGGCCTGTCGACGCTGTTCGTCGGCGAGACGCGGGACCACGCCGAGCACGAAGCACGCCAACACGGCCAGCGCGAGGCCCTCGCGACGAGCGAGGTGTTCCGACGCACGAGCTTCTCGGACAAGGCCCTGTCGTCATGCAGCCAAGCCGGGATGGTCAACAACCTCAACGACGGCCTCGCCTGGGGGCTGCTGCCGGTCTTCTTCGCCGACGTCGGGCTTAGCATCAGCCGCATCGGCGTCCTCGCCGCCCTCTACCCCGCGGTCTGGGGCCTCGGCCAGCTCGTCACCGGGGCGCTGTCCGATCGCGTCGGCCGCAAGCCCCTGATCGTCGGCGGCATGCTCACCCAGGCCGCGGCCATCGGCTGGATCGCCGCCACCACCGGCTTCGCCCCCTGGGCCCTTGGCGCCATCGCGCTCGGCGCGGGCACGGCGATGGTGTGCCCGACGCTCATCGCGGCCATCGGCGACGTCGCCCACCCCTCCTGGCGGGCCCGGTCCGTCGGCGTGTACCGGCTCTGGCGCGACGGCGGGTTCGCCGTCGGCGCGCTACTCGCCGGCGTCCTTGCCGACTGGTTCTCCGCTACCACGGCCATCTGGGCCGTCGCTGCCCTCACCGCACTCTCCGGGCTGATCGTGCTCGGCCGCATGTACGAGACCCATCCCGTGGGGGCGACCCTCAGCGAGACATGACCTCGACCGAGGTCAAGTCATGGAGTCGCGCCGCGAACGCGTCGCCGGCGATCACCCAAAGATGCCCGTCGCGACCCTCGATCGTCCCCGCAGCGACCCATCCGGCTACCTCGACGAGCGCCGCACGCACATCACACCTTGATGCCAGGCGAGCGACAACGCGTCGACGGGGCGGCCGGCCGCACGCTCGTAGGCGCGGACGAAGCGTCGTGACAGAGCCCGGCCCGCGGCGGCGATGACCGGGCAGGGCTCGGGGGACGACGAGGGGCGGGGCGGCCAGCACCAACGAGGTGAACCCGAGGTCACAGTGCCCGGCGCCAGCATGGCCGCGGACCAGTCCAGCACCGTCGTCTCCCGTTGTGGTCGACGAGGAGGTTGAACGGGTGCATGTGGTTGTGGCACACCACGAGGGGGTGACCCGGTTCGTTCACAGCGACGGTCGCATCACCTCGAACCCGGCGCAGTAGGTGCGGCGCCCTCAAGTGCACCCGTCGAACGCGCGAGCGCTCGACCGGTCGGAACTCGGCGTGTTCCTGTTCACCGCCGAGCACTACGACCGCGCCCATGCTTCGCTGGCCGTGCTTCTCGGGTTGAACGGGCTTCGAGTGGGCGAGGCGTGCGTCACCAACATCGAGGACCGGCATCGAACGCGGTCACCGGACGCTGCGCTTCCTCGGCAAGGGCAACAAGCCAGCGACGATCTCGCTCGTTCCTCGAACGGCGCGAACGATCGACCTGGCCATCGGCGAACGGAGCCAAGGCGCGATCCTGCGGCCGGCGCGACTTCTAGCTTCAGAAGGTAGACGAACGTCTACCGGTACGAGCTCGGGGCGTAGCATCCCCCCACCCGAGTTCGATCGCGGAGGCTGACGAGCCCCCCGCGGAGGTTCCGGACGCCGGATGCCACCGGGCACCGATGGGCCGCGTAGGGTCGGTGTCCCGGGGCACGACGAATCCAGGAGGACCGATGCCTGCACCACGTACCGCCACGTCCCGTTGGGACGGCACGCTCCAGGACGGCACGGGCACCATGCGTTTCGGCGGAGGGGCCTTCGAGGGGCAGTACTCCTTCGCCTCACGGTTCGAGGAGGGTGCGGGGACCAACCCCGAGGAGCTCATCGCCGCCGCCCACTCGGGTTGCTTCTCCATGGCGCTGTCGGGAGCGCTCGGCCGGGCCGGCCATCCCCCCACGTCGATCGAGACGACCGCCTCGGTGCACCTCGAGAAGGGTGACGCCGGCTTCCGCATCGCCCGCATCGATCTCGACTGCACGGCCACGGTCCCCGGCATCGACGAGGCCGCCTTTCAGGAGGCCGCGGAGGGCGCCAAGGCGAACTGCCCCGTGTCCAAGGCGCTGGCCGGGGTCGAGATCACCCTCCAGGCCCGCCTGACGGGCTGACGGCCGCGGGCGCGGCGACACTGGGGGCGTGCAGCCGACGATCGTCGCCGAGGCGCGCCACCGCCGGTCGCGCCCGCCGAGCACGCGCTGGTACCGCCTCTGCGGCCTGGTCGTGCTCGCGGGCCTCGCGGCCGCCGGCGGGTGGTGGGCCTGGGCGGTGACCGCCAACCACTACGCCATCGAGGAGTTCGCGCGGGGTGCCGTCCGGGGCCCGTTCCCGACGCCCCCCGAGCTCGGCCCGTACGTGGCGTCGTTCCAGGGCCGTGTCGAGGTCCGCGGGTCGGGTCCCCACACCCTGTGGGCCGAGGGCACCTGCATGAGCTGCGCCGGCATCACCACCGAGCGCTACCGGGAGCGGACCCTGGACGTCGCGGTGATCGACGGCCAGGGCCAGCCGCTCGACATCCGGCCACCGCCCTCGGAGTGGGTCTTCAACAGCGGCGCCGGTCGCGAGGGCCGGGCCCTGTACGTGGTCGAGGTCCCCGAGCCCGGCACCTACGGGGTGCGGTGGTGGGTCGACGTCGAGGACTTCGACCAACGCATGCCGACGAGCCTCGCCCTCGGTGAGGGCGTGGGCCTGCCCGCCCGGATCCTCCGGCCGATGCTCGCCATCGCCGGCGCGGGTGTGCTCGCGGCCGTCGGCCTGGCGCTGCTCACCCGGTGGCGCCGGCAGCGCTGGTACCGCCGCCGGGCCGAGCTCGCGACCGCCCCCTTCCTCCCACGCTGACCCCGCACCGAAGGGCGGGCGCCTGTCCTCGGCGCGCCGGAGCCCGGCCCCGAAAGGGACCGGGCTCCGGTGGTGGCTACGGGCTGCAGCGCCCGTAGACCGGGGGGCAGGTTCAGACGCCTGCCGGAACCTTGGGCTCGTCGTGCTCGGCGACGATGGGCTCCACGTGGAGCTTGCGACCCAGGGTGGGGATGGCCAGCGCACCGAGCGCCACGCCGAGCCCGCCGACGGCCAGGCCGAGCACGACGATCATCAGGCCGAGGCCGATCACCAGGGTGGCGACCTCGAAGGCCATGATCGAGGTGTACAGGCTGGTCTGCAGGGCCGACGCCTGGAACGCCACGTTGCGCAGGGCGTTGGGGACGGGCTGACCGTCGTCACCGATCAGCGCCTCGTCGGGGTTGCTGGTGCCGGCGGGGTCACCGTCGGCCGCCATGAACCGGCCCATCTCCGCGAAGGTCAGCCCGCCCGTGCTCGAACGGGCGTGCTCCTCGATGATCTCGGCCATCGACCGGGCGGTGGCGACGTCGGTGACCTGGGTGTTGGGGATCGACGCGTCGGGTGGGGTGACGATGTTCTGGGCGAGCAGCTCCTGGCGGACCTGGTCGCGGGCGTCGAAGCCCCGGTAGATCGTGTAGACGCCGGCGGCGAGGAACACCAGGCCGACCAGCATCAGCGCGACGGGGAATGCCTTCTTCATCTCGTTCTCCTCTCGGGTGCTGCAGCTCTTGCAACCATCGATGCTCATCGTGGCGAACCGATCCGGCGCCGGCTGCGGGCGGAGGTACCCTCCTGGTGGGGCCGAAGGTCCCGATCCCGTCGGGACGTTCCGGCGGTCGGCCCGCCCGACCGAGGTGCACCGTGCCCCACAGCGCAGCCGACGCCTACCGGGAGCTGGCACCGGCCGTGCTCGGCTACCTGCGCGCCCAGCGGGCACCCGACCCCGAGGACGTGCTCGGCGAGGTGTTCCTCCAGGTGGCGCGCGACATCGGCCGCTTCCGGGGCGATGGCGCGGCGCTGCGGCGCTGGGTGTTCGCCATCGCCCACAACCGGCTGCTCGACGACGCCCGCCGCCGGGCCCGGCGGCCCCGGCTGAGCGACGGCGAGCCGCCCGAGCAGGCAGCCCCACCAGTCCCGGACCCGGTCGACGAGGACCTGCTCGCCGCCCTCGACGCCCTCACGCCCGACCAGCGCCAGGTTGTGCTGCTGCGCTTCGTGGCGGACCTGCCGCTCGCCGAGGTGGCCCGGATCACCAAGCGGCCGGTCGGGGCGGTGAAGGCGCTCCAGCACCGGGCGCTCGAGAACCTGCGGGCCGGCGTATCCCCCAGCAGATGAGCGGCGCTCACCAGGGCGATGGACGACCACATCGACCCCCAGGACTCCGGGACGGTCGAACGACTCCGGGCGCTCGGCCGCCGTCCCGTCGACCCGGCGACGGCGTCGGCGCACCTCACCGCCATGGCGGCGGCGTCGCCCCGGCGCTCGCCGTGGCGGACCAAGGCGGCCCTCGCCGGCGCGTTCCTGGCCGGTCTGCTGCTCGGCGGCACCGGCCTGGCCACCGCCGGCGCCCTGCCCGAGCCCGCGCAGGCGGTCGCCTACAACGTGCTGCACCCGATGGGTCTGAACGTGCCGCACCCCCACGCCGGCAACCCGTGCAAGGGTCCGCCCGTGTGGGCACGCGAGCGCCGGGAGCCCACGGCGGAGGAGCAGGCCGAGCACGAGCGGGTGCGCCGCGAGGAGTGCCCGCAGCGCGGGGAGGGCCGCCAGGGCCCGCCGGCGCACGCGGGCCGGGGTGGGCCCGAAGGCACGCCCGGCCGCGGCCGTGGCCAGGAAGGTGGGCCGGAGCGGCGCCCGCACGCCGGCGACCCGTGCCGGGGCCGGCCCGACTTCGCCGGTCCGCCGCCGTGGGCCGGCCGGGACACCGACCCGAGCGAGGCCGAGGTCCGGGCGCACCAGGAGGCCCGGAAGGCGTTGCAGGAGGCGTGGCGCGCCCAGTGCGGGCGCGGTCCCGGCGGCGATGCGTCGCACGTTCCGGGCACGTCACCGCCACAGGATCGGTGAGCTGTCCGCAGGGCGTGGCGCCGCCGGCCCGGGAAGGCTCCGCCGTCGGTTGACGTTGGACCGGGCGTGCGTGTCGACATCTGGTCCGACGTGGTGTGCCCCTGGTGCTGGCTGGGCAAGCGCCGGTTCGAGCGGGCGCTCGACGGGCTTCACTGGGCCGGTGAGCTCGACGTTCGGTGGCGGGCGTTCCAGCTCGACCCCCGGGCCCCGCGCGAACCGCAGGACCTGCGGGAGGTGCTCGCCCGCAAGCACGGGCCGCAGGGCTTCGCGTCTGTGACCCGGCGCCTCGACGCCGCCGGCGCGGTCGAGGGCCTCGAGTACCGCTGGGAGCGGGTCCAGCGGGTGAACACCCTCGACGCCCACCGGCTGCTCGCCTGGGCGGGCGACACCGGCGGCGGCGCGGCCCAGGGCCGGCTCGAGGAGGCGCTGTTCGCCGCCTACTTCCGGCACGGCGAGAACGTCGCCGACCACGCCACGCTCGTCCGCCACGCCACGGGCGCCGGGCTCGATCCCGACCAGGCCGCGGCGGTCCTCGCCGGGGACGGCTACCGCGACCGGGTGCTCGCCGACCAGGAGGAGGCTGGCGCGCTCGGGCTGACCGGCGTGCCCGCGTTCGTCATCGACGGCCGGTGGGCGATCCCGGGCGCCCAGGACCCCGAGACGATCCGCCTGATCCTCGAGCGCAGCCGCCGGCGCCTGGCCGGCGAGCCCGCCCCGGCCGGGGGCGCCTCCGGCGGCGCCTGCGCCGTCGACGACCCGCGCTGCTGACGGGCGGCGGGGCTCAGGCGCGGGCGACCGGGACGTCGTCGGGGGTGACCGGACGGGTCTGATCGGCCGCGTAGCCGACGGGCAGCAGCGTCGTGCCGTGCACGGTCGTGTAGTACACCTGCCAGTGGTAGTAACCCCGGAACGTGCGGGGCTCGTCGCGCATCTCGGCGGCATAGGCGTGCACGGCGTTCACGTACCGCTCGGTGGGGTTGTAGCGGTAGAGGGCGTTGTCCATGTCGGCGGGCGCACCGTTGGCCCGCAGGTAGCGGGCAGCCGCGCGGATGGCGTCGCCGGTGTCGTTGATGTCCCCCTCGCCGTAGGCCTCCCAGGTGCTCGGCAGGAACTGCATGGGCCCCTGGGCGCCCGCGATGCTCGTGCCCCGGATGCGGCCCATGCGGGTCTCGACCAGGTGGATGGCGGCGAGGAACTCCCAGCCCACGCCGAACTCGGCCTCGGCCGCCCGGTAGTGGTCGAGCAGCTCGTCGGCCGGGTCGGGCTCGACGATGCGCCAGGCCGGCAGCTCCTCACGGGGGCGCACGAGCTGGTGGAGCTCGCGGCTGGCGTGCACGTTGCGCTCCAACGAGCGGTGGAGGTCGCCGGGCAGCGCGGCGCGCACCTCGACGTCCCAGTCGGGGTTGTCGGCGACGGCGCGGTACGCGACCTGCAGGGCCTGGGCCGCCCGGGCGAGGGGCAGCTCGGCCGTGCCGGGGTCACGAACGATGCGCTCGGCCTCCTCGATCCGCCGGGCGGCGTCCGCCGCGCTCCCGGGCCGCTCCGGCGCCTCCGTCGGGTGGACAGAGCCCTCCTCCTCGGGCGCGACGGCCTCGTCGCCGCCGTCCTCGGTGGTCGTGGTGGTGTCCGCCGGCGCCGTGGTCGGGGTGGCGCGGTCGATCTCGGTCGCCTCGCCGTCCCCGTTGCCGCACGCCGCGGCTCCGAGCCCGAGCACGACCAGGAGCGGCACCAGCCTGCGGGTTCGCCGTCTCGTCACGGGCGCTCAGGCTACGGACTCACCGCTGCGAACGCTCCCTCCGGCGGCGCCGGCCGGTGCCGGGGGCGTTAGCGGCCCGGGTCAGGGACGGCCGGGCGGGTCAGGAGCCCGCTCGGCCCCGCCCTCCGGCGGCGTGTCGGCGGGCCGCTCGCCGTCGCCGGCGTCCCCGGCGGGGCGGTCCGGGGGCCGGCCCGCGGTGGGGTGCTCGGACGGCACGTCGTCGGGCAGGGCGGCCGGCGGGCCTGCGGGTGCCCGCGCCGGGCCCGTGGCGCCGCCGGCGGCGGGCGGCGAGTCGACCGGCGGGGTGTGCCCGCCTCGGTCGAAGGGGTCGGCGGTCCCGGAGACCTCCTCGCCCCGCTCGCGACCGGTGCCTGACCCCTCGACCGCCTCGGTGACGGCGTCGCCGTGGGTGGCGGGCGGGTCCTGCTGGTCGGGCTCGGCGGCCGGCACGGGCTCGGGCGGGCTCGAGCGGGGCAGGTCGATGCCGAGCCACCCGGCGGCGCCCGAGACCCGGTCCTGGAGGGGGCCGGGCAGGTTGCCGGCGGCGGCCAGGCCGCCGCTCAGGGTGACGCCACCGGCGATGCCGGCGACGGCGGCCCAGCGCAGCACGCGGGTGCGCAGGCTGGGCCGCACCTCGGCGGGAGCGAGGGGTGAGGGGGCGACCGGTCGGGCCGCCAGCATGGCGGCCAGGTGGCGGTCGGCCACGGAGGGCGGCGGCTCCACGAGCAGCGACTGGCGCAACCCGGCCACCACGGCGGCGGCATCGGTGACGGCCGGGTCGGCGCCCGCCGGTACCTGCCCGGTGAGCGCCGCCTCCGCCTGATCGAACGTCAGCCCTCGACCCATCTCGTCGGTGTGATCGTCGAAGGGCTCCATCAGGAAACGGCCTCCGAGGACATGCTCCGGGTCAGCGAGGCCAGCGCCCGGCGCTGGAGCGTCTTCACGGCCCCCGGGGCCTTGCCGAGGATGGCGGCGACCTCGGCCACCGGCAGGTCGGCGACCACCCGCAGCAAGAGCACGGACCGCTGGTCGGGGGTCAGCCGGTCGAGGTGGCGGACCAGGTGACCGCCCGCGAGCGCCGCCACGGCCTCGGCCTCCGCGTCGCCCCCCTCGAGCGCCTCGGCGTCGAGGCGCTCGAGCGGCTGGTCGTCGCGGCGGGCCAACCGACGGCGCTCGTCGAGGAGCCGCCGGTGGGCGATCGTGAACACCCACGAGCGGAACGACTGCTCGTCGCCCTCGAAGCGGCCCACGCCCCGCACGAGCCCCACGAACACCTCGGACGCGAGATCCTCGGGGTCGCGGGCGCCCTGGCCCCGCAGGTAGCCGAGCACGGGGCCCGCCAGGTCCCGGTAGATCTCGGTGAGCGCGGCCTCGTCACCCGTCCGGGCGCCCGCCAGCACGGCCGCGAACCGGTCCCCGATGACCACACCGCAAGGGTAGCCACCGCGCCCGCCTCGGACGGCGCCCGCGGTGCGCGGATCGAGGGCGGCGCCAGGACCGGCCGCCCGGGCGGGCCGGGCTGTTCAGCCCGCCGGTTCGAGCCGGTGGATGGCGCCCGCCATCGACAGGACGTACAGCTCGCCGTCGCCGCCCTGGCCGAAGGCGGCGAGCGTCTGGCGGTCCACCGTCACGCCGAGCGGCCGCTCGTCCACGGTGCGGCCGTCGCGCACGACGAGCGCCCGCACCGCCGACTCGCACCAGTCGCCGTACACGTAGGCGCCGCGGAGGGCCGGGATGCGCTCGCCCCGGTACACGAAGCCCCCGGTGACCGAGCAGCGGGTACGGTCGTTCGGGTACTCGAACACCGGCAGCACGTGCTGGGCGGGCGGCGATCCCCGGAAGGGCCGGGAGCCCTCGAGGCGGGCCCAGCCGAAGTTGGCGCCGCCGGGGTGGCCGGCCGGCAGCCAGTTGACCTCCTCGACGGCGTTCTGACCCACGTCGGCGATCCACAGATCGCCGGTGGCGCGGTCGAACGAGAACCGCCACGGGTTGCGCAGGCCGTAGGCCCACACCTCGGGCCGGCCGGCCCGGCCGTCGGCGAAGGGGTTGCCGGCGGGGATGCCGTAGGCTCCGGCGTCCCGGGCGGTGGGGTCGATGCGCAGGAGGCTGCCGAGCAGCGTCCGGGGGTTCTGGCCGTGGTCGTGGGGATCGCCCGCAGACCCGCCGTCGCCGAGCCCGAACCACAGCATCCCGTCGGGACCGACGTGGACGTCGCCGCCGTTGTGGTTCCCGTAGGGCTGCTCGACGCGGATCACGGTGCGACGGGAGGCCGTGTCGACGTCGCCCGCGCCGGGGCCCATCCGCAGCTCGTCGACGCGGCTGTGCCCGCCGGCGTCGGTGTAGCTGACGTACAGGTGCCCCCCGTCGGGGGAGAAGGCCAGGCCGAGCAGGCCGCGCTCGCCACCCCCGCTGGTGATGGACCGCTGGTCGAGCACGACCCGGGTGCCGCGGCCGTCGAGCAGCACGACCCGGCCCGCCCGCTCGGCGACGAACAGCTCGGGGTGCCCGGGGCGCACGGCCATGGCGACCGGGACCTGGGCCGACGCCACCTGCACGAGCCGCACCCGCACGTTCGCCAGGTCGGGCTCGCCAGCCGGCGGTGCGGTCGTACCGGGCGGGGCGGTGGTCCCGGTGGCTGCGGTGCCGGGCGGTGCGCCTGCGCCGGGCGGTCCGGCGCCCGGCGGTGCGGCCGCGCCCGGGTCCGAACCGGACAGGCCGTCGTCGTCCGGGCCGGGCGTGGCGTCGCCGGGCCGCCCGCCGTCGGACCCCTCGCCGTTCCCGCCGGTGCCGGTTCGGGGGTCGTCCTGCTCGCCGGACCGTGCCGTGGTGGAGGTCGTGGCGTCGGCCCGCGCCAGGGCTTCCCCCCGGTCCCGACCGTCACCGCAGGCGGCGGCCGTCAGCGCCGCGACCAGGAGCAGCGCGAGCGCCCGCCGGCCCACCGGGGCGAGTGTCGCCGGGATCATCGGACGGGGCGGATGAGGCCTTCCTGGACCACCGACACCACCAGCTCGCCGCCCTGGGTGAACAGCAGGCCCCGGGCGAGGCCCCGGCCACCGCTGGTGGCGGGCGTGTCCTGCACGTAGAGCAGCCACTCGTCGGCCCGGAACGGCCGGTGGAACCACATGGCGTGGTCGAGGCTCGCCATCATCACCTGGTTCTGCTGCCAGCCCACCCCGTGGGGCAGCAGCGTCGTGTCGAGCAGGGTCATGTCCGAGGCGTAGGCGACCACGCACGTGTGCAGCACCGGATCGTCGCTCAGGCGCCCGTCGGCCCGGAGCCACACCCGCTGGGACGGCTCCCGGGGCGCCTCGCGGGCCTCGGGCGGGGCCCAGTCGACGTAGCGGATGTCGATCGGCCGGGGCCGGTGGTACCAGTCGCCGAGCTGCTCGGCGTAGGGGGCCATGCGCTCCCGGAACGTCGGGAGGTCGTCAGGCGGCGGCGCGTCCGGCATGGGCACCTGGTGGTCGAAGCCGGGCTCGTCCACGTGGAACGACGCCGCCAGGTTGAAGATCGCCCGCCCGTGCTGGATGGCCACCACCCGGCGGGTGGTGAACGAGCGGCCGTCCCGGATGCGGTCGACCTCGTACAGGATCGGCACGTTCGGGTCACCGGGCCGCAGGAAGTAGGCGTGCAGGGAGTGCACGCTTCGGTCAGCCTCCACGGTCCGGGCCGCCGCCACCAGGGCCTGGCCCGCCACCTGCCCCCCGAAGACCCGCTGGCGGTTCTCGTCGGGGCTGAGCCCCCGGAAGATGTTGACCTCGATGGGTTCGAGGTCGAGCAGCTCCACCAGTGCGTCCAGGGCCTTTTCCGTCACCCGGGCATCCTCGCGCGTTCCCGTGGGCTTCCCTGGTGCCGGAACCTCAAGTACGGACCGCTACGATCCGACAGGTGACCGTGCCTCTCCGCAGCCTCGTCGAGCGCGCCTGGGCGATGGCCCGTGGCAAGCCCGGCCGCTACGCCATGGTCTCGGCCGTGGCCGTCGCCGTCACCCAGGTGACCCTCCTCGTGTCGCTGGTCGTGGTCGGCCTGGCGGCGGTCTGGGCCAACATCGTGTCGGTGTCGGTCGGCTGCATCCCGTCGTACCTGCTGAACCGCTACTGGGTGTGGGGCAAGCGCACCCGCAACCGCTTCCTCACCGAGGTCCTGCCCTTCTGGGTGATGGCCATCGTCGGGTTGGCCCTGTCGACCGGCATGGTCGTGCTGGCCGACCGCAACTTCGACCACGTGCTGGCGATCATGGCGGCCAACCTGTCGGGCTTCGGCGTGCTGTGGGTCGCCCGCTACATGATCCTCGACCGGATCATGTTCGGCGCCGTCGCCAAGGACCCCGTCGCCCGGGACGCCGTGCGGGAGGACGGTCGCTTCGAGGTGCCGCTGGTCGAGCCTGACCGCGCCCGCGCCTGATCGGTCCGGTTCGGCCGGGTCCTCCAGGTCCTCCTCAAGGCGCCGGCTCGTGCCGCCGATGCCAGGAGGATGCAACGGCGGCTCCCTCGCATCACCGGCCGGACCTTCGTCGTCGCCCTGGCGGTCACGCTCGCGGGCAGCGTGGCGGCACCCGGTCCCACCCGGGCCTACGAACCGCCCCCGCTCGAGGTCCGGAAGATCACCTTCCCCGTCCAGGGACCGCACCGCTACGCGAACGACTTCGGTGCGCCCCGCTCGGGCGGGCGCAGCCACCTGGGCATCGACATCTTCGGCGCCAAGCTCCAGCACCTGGTGGCGGCGGTCGACGGTCGCATCACCTGGGTGATCGACGACAGCCGCGGCAACAGCGGCAACGCCCTCGGCATCACCGACGAGGACGGCTGGCGCTACCTGTACATGCACATCAACAACGACACGCCGGGCACCGACGACGGGGCGAACCCGCCGCAGTGGCGGTTCGCGCCCGGCATCGAGCACGGAGCCCGGGTCAAGGCCGGCCAGCACATCGCCTACCTGGGCGACTCCGGCAACGCCGAGAACACCTCGCCGCACCTGCACTTCGAGATCCGCCGGCCCGACAACACGCCCATCAACCCCTTCGCCAGCCTGCGCCTCTCGCAGGGGCAGCGGGTCGGTGATCTCTGCGCGTTCGACACGAACCCGCCGCGCGCGCCGGACCGGCGGACCGCCGGCGGCTACTGGGTGCTCGGCGGCGACGGCGGCGTGTTCACCTTCGGCGCCGCCGGCTTCCTCGGGTCGACGGGCGCCATGCGCCTCAACGCCCCGGTGATCGGCATGACCCCGAGCGTCACGGGTCGGGGCTACCGCCTGCTCGCCGCCGACGGGGGGATCTTCACGTTCGGGGACGCCACGTTCCACGGCTCGACGGGCGCCATGCGCCTGAACCAGCCGGTGGTGGGCATGGCTCCGACGCCGAGCGGGCGGGGCTACTGGCTGGTCGCCCGGGACGGGGGGATCTTCACGTTCGGGGACGCCGGCTTCCACGGGTCGACGGGCGCCATGCGCCTCAACCAGCCGATCGTGGCCATGGCGCCCACGCCGTCGGGTCGGGGCTACCTCCTCCTCGCCGCCGACGGCGGGCTGTTCACGTTCGGCGACGCCCGCTTCCACGGATCCCTGCCCGGCACCGGCCTGTGCGAGCCGCCCCGGGCGGTCGCCATCGCCGTGACGCCCACCGGCGGGGGCTACTGGATCGCGACCGCCGACGGCGGCCTCTGGGCCTTCGGCGACGCCTGGAACCACGGATCGCTGCGCGCCAAGGGTGTGCGCCCCGCCGCCCCGATCGTCGGCTTCGCTCCGACGACCTGAGCCCGTCGGGGTCCGGCCCGCCACCCGCCCCGTGGTGGCCGCCCGGGCCAGGTCGCATCGGGCCGCGGACTGCGCCCACCGGTCTGAGCTGAGCGACAATGCGGCGGTGATGGATCCCGAGCTCCGGGCGGCGGCCGAGGCCGCCACGGGCTTCATGCCTCCCGAGGAGGGCCTGGCCCTCCACGACGCGGCGTGCGGCGCGCCCCACGGGCCGTTCGTCGAGATCGGCTCGTACTGCGGCAAGTCCTCGGTGTACCTCGGCGCCGCCGCCCGCCAGCGGGGCACCGTGCTGTTCGCCGTCGACCACCACCGGGGCTCAGAGGAGAACCAGCCCGGCTGGGAGCACCACGACCCGGGTGTGGTCGACCCCGATGTCGGGCGCATCGACACGCTGCCCTTCTTCCGGCGCACGATCCACGACGCCGGGCTCGAGGACGTCGTGGTCGCCGTCGTGGGCGAGTCGACCACCGTCGCCGCCCACTGGGGCCGGCCCTGCGGGCTGGTGTTCATCGACGGCGGCCACGGCCCCGAACCCGCCCACGCCGACTACGAGGCGTGGGCGCCGCACGTCGCCGGCGGAGGTCTGCTGCTCATCCACGACGTGTTCCCCGACCCCGCTGACGGCGGCCGCCCGCCGTACGAGATCTACTGCCGGGCGCTCGCCTCGGGCGCGTTCCGCGAGGTCGGCGCCACCGGGTCGCTCCGGGTGCTGGAGCGGACCGGACCCGGCTGCTGAACCGCCGGGCCGGCGGCCGGTCAGGGGTCGCGGCGCCTCCTCGTTCTGGGTGGCGCCTGTTTCAGCGGAGTGAGACCTCAGCCACCCAGAACGGTGTCGGTGGCGGGGGCGCCGGCTCAGTGGTCGTGTCCCGGCTCGAGGTCGCGCACGGCCTGGAACCCGAGCTGACCCTCGCCGGGCGCGGCGTCGCCGGTCCCCTGCGCGGCGACGACGTCGAGGACCATCACGGTGTGGTCACCGGCGGCGAGCCGTTCCCGCACCTCGCCCACGAACCAGCCCCGGCACCGGCGCAGCAGGGGGAGCCCTCCGGGGCCCGCCTCCCAGTCGCAACGGGTGAACTTGTCGAGCTCGTCGCCGGTGGTGGCCCCGAACAGCGTGGCCACGTCGCGGTGGCGCTGCGTCAGGAAGTGCACGCCCAGGTGCGGGGCGCCCGCCGCCACGTCGTGGGTGTGGTTCGTGCAGAAGATGGCGACCAGGTAGTGGGGCGGGTCGATGCTGCACTGGGTCGAGAAGCCCACGAGGCATCCCGAGCGCTCGCCGTCGCCGGCCACGGCCGTCACGACGACCTGGTCGAGGCGGGCGACCAGCCGCTGGAAGGCCGCCGTGCGGGGGGACTGCATTGGCCGCACCTACCCCCGACGGAGAAGGTGCGACACGGTGGTCACGGTTGAACTGTCAATTGATTACGGTCCCGGTATGGAGCTGCTGCGCACACCCGACGAGCGGTTCGCCGGCCTGGCCGGGTTCCCGTTCGACCCGCACTACGCCGAGGTGGGGGAGGGGATCCGCGTCCACTACGTTGACGACGGCCCGCCCGACGCCGCACCCGTGCTGCTGCTGCACGGCGAGCCGACCTGGTCGTACCTGTACCGGGAGCTGCGCCTGGTGC
>SIRW01000006.1 GCA_004366205.1 Actinomycetota bacterium
CTGTAGGCCATGCCGGTGCGGTCACCAAGACCGGCCTCGGGCTCGACAGCCCTCGTGGTCTTCGCCACAGGCACCGACTCACCGGTGAGCAGCGATTCGTCCACCTCGAGGGACGTGGCGGACACGAGCCGGACGTCGGCGGGCACCCGAACGCCCGACTCCAGCAGCACGACGTCGCCGGGAACGATGTCGCTCGAAGGAACGGTTACCTCGCGGCCGCTGCGGCGGACTCGGGCGGAGGGACTGACGAGCTGCATGAGCGCGAGCACCGACGCCTCGGCCTTGCGCTCCTGCACGAAGCCGATGCTGGCGTTGAGCGCGAGCACGGAGGCGATCACGGCGGTGTCGACGTACTCGCCCAGCGCCAAGGTCAACAGGGCCGCGAGCATGAGGATGTAGATGAGGGGGCTGCGGAACTGGTTGAGCAGCGTCACCCACCACGGCGAGGCCGCGGCTTCGGCGATGGCGTTGGGACCGTAAGCGTCCAGCCGGCGGCGGGCCTCCTCGTCGTCGAGGCCGCGATCAGGGTCGGTCCCGAGCTCGCCGAGGACCTCGGCGGCGTCGAGCGCGTGCCAGTCCGCGGCGGGCGGCGTCGCACCGGCGAGCGTTGCGCCCGCGGAGCCGGGGGGCGTCACCGGGCCACGAAGCCGCCGTCGACGGCGATGGCCTGTCCCGTCACGAAGCTGGCGTGGTCCGAGGCGAGCCACACCACGGCGCCGGCGACCTCCTCGGGCCGGCCCATGCGGCCGACGGGCTCACTGGCGACGAGGCCCGCGACGGCATCCGGGTCGCCGTGGGTGAAGCGCTCGATCATCTCGGTCTCGATCACACCGGGGCACACGGCGTTGACGCGGATGCCCGCCGCCGCGTAGTCCAGCGCGGCGGTGCGGGTGAGCCCCACGAGGCCGTGCTTGGCGGCGACGTAGGCGCAGATGTTCGGGAACCCGACCAGCCCGGCAACCGACGCGCAGTTGATGATGGAGCCACCGCCCGCTTCGAGCATGCGGGGGATCTCGTGGCGCATGCACCGCCACACCCCGGTGAGGTTGACCGCCAAGGTGCGGTCCCAGTTCTCCTCGGTGCAGTCGGCCGTCGGCGCCGGCTCCCCCTCGATGCCGGCGTTGTTGAACGCCACGTCGAGCCGGCCGAACGCCCCTACCGCCCGCTCGACCATGGCAGCCACAGCGGCGTCGTCGGTCACGTCGCAGCGCTGGTACGCAGCACGTGCGCCCGCCTCGATCAGCTCGCGCACGAGGGCTGCTCCCCGCTCGTCCTGCACGTCGGCGACGAGCACGGCGGCGCCCTCTTCGGCGAGCGCCCGGGCGGTGGCGGCGCCGATCCCCGCCGCGCCACCCGTGACCAGCGCCACCTTTCCTTCGAGGATCGCCACGGTCGACCTCCTTCTGCCCCGAGCCGGGCCACCACGTTCGTCGTTCCCAGACTGCACGGCCCCACGCCGGCGGCGAAAGGGGCGAAGGTCCCGATCAGCGCGCCGTGGCCACGAAGTCGTCGACGGCGGCAACCAGCCGCTCGAGCAGGTCGGCGAGCTGCTCCTGCTCCTCCGGGTCGAAGCCGGCAAGCAGCGCGGCCATGGTCTCGCGCCGGCGGCGCACCAGGGCGTCGTGCCGGCACCGGCCCGCCGGTGTGAGGGCGACCTCGACGACCCTCGCGTCGGCGGCGGAGCGGCGCCGCGCGGCCAGGCCCTCGGCGACGAGGCGGTCCACGGCGCGCGTCGCAGTCGAGGGGTCGACCCGCAGGGCGCCAGCCAGGTCGCCCATGCGGCAGGACCCCACCTGGGCCAGGAGGTCGAGGGTGTCGACCTGACCCAGGTCGAGGGCGTCGGGCCCCTCGCCGTAGAGGTGGGCGCGCAACGCGGCGGTCGACGCGCCCCGGCGCAGCTCGCGCCAAGCCACGCCGACGCGGCGGTGCACGTCCCGGTCGACCGCGGTAGCCTGGCCGGACATTCCTTGTAGTCTACAACCAATTCTCCCCCGCCGTCGCATGGACCGGACCCCTGCACCCACCCCGCGAGCCGAAACCACCTCCGAGCCCTCGGACACGGGCTTGAGCCACCGGGAGGTGGTCCTCTGCCTGTTCGCCCTGCTGCTCGGCCTGTTCGTGGCGGCCATAGACCAGACCATGGTCTCGGTGGCGCTGCCGGTCATCGTGGGCGACCTCGGCGGCCTCGAGCAGCTCTCCTGGGTGGTCGCCGCCTACCTGGTCACCTCCACGGTGTCCATGCCGCTCTACGGCAAGATCAGCGACGTCTACGGGCGCCGGGTCGTGTTCCAGACGGCGCTCGGGATCTACCTCGTGACCTCGATGTTCTGCGGGCTCGCCCAGGACATCAACCAGCTCATCGTCTTCCGGGCCCTGCAGGGCATCGGCGGCGGCGGGTTGATGACGCTCGCGTTCACGATCCTGGGCGACATCCTCTCGCCCCGCGAGCGGGGCCGCTACATGGGCTACTTCGCCGGCACGTGGGCGGTGGCGGGGGTGGCGGGGCCGTTCATCGGCGGCCTGCTCACCGACGCCGGGTCGTGGCGGCTGATCTTCTTCGTGAAGCTCCCCGTCGGGGTCTTCGCCATGGCCGTCATCCACCGGGTGCTCCGACTCCCCATCCCCCAGACCCGGCACCGCATCGACTTCGAGGGCGCCGCCCTCCTGGTCGGCGCCATCACCAGCGTCATGCTCGTCGCGGTCTGGGGCGGCACCACGTTCCCCTGGACCTCGCCGCTCATCCTGGGCCTGATCGGTGCGGCCCTCCTGCTCGGCTCGGTGTTCCTGTGGTGGGAGGCGCGGGTGCCCGAGCCGATCCTGCCCCTGGGCCTGTTCCGGAACTCCATCGTCACGGTCTGCGTCGTGGTCGGCTTCCTGATCGGCGTCGCCATGTTCGGGGCGTTCGTGTTCCTCCCCCTGCTGCTCCAGGCCGTGGTGGGTCTCTCGGCCACGGCGTCGGGCATGTTCATGGTGCCGATGATGGCGGGCGTCACGACGGCCTCGATCGTCGCCGGGCGCCTGGTGAGCCGGACCGGCCGCTACAAGGTCTGGCCGGTGATCGGCATGGGCCTGGTCGTCGGCGCCATGGCCATCCTCGCCCTCGTGGGCGCCGGCTCGGGGCTGGCGGGCGTGGTGCCACCGATCCTGCTCCTCGGCCTCGGCATGGGGATGGTCATGCCCGTGCTCAACGTCGCCGTGCAGAACGCCGTGGAGCACAAGGACCTCGGCGTCGCCACCTCGACGGTCACGTTCGTGCGGACGATGGGCGGCGCGCTCGGGGTCGCCGTCTTCGGCGCCATCCTCACCGCCCGGCTCCACGTCGAGCTGGTGCGCCTCATGCCCGCCGATGCCGGCGACGTCGACCTCGCCGTGGTCGCCAACCGCCCCGACGAGATCCGCAACCTGCCCGGGCCCGTCGCCGACGCGGTCATCGAGGCGCTGTCGCGCTCGATCGGCACGGTGTTCCTCGTCGCTGCGCCCATCGCGCTGATCGGCTGGGCGATCGTCTGGTTCCTGCGCGAGATCCCGCTGCGCGAGACCGTCGGCGGCGGCCCCGGTGCCGGCCGGCCACCCGGGCCGCCCGGGCCGTCCCGCATCGAGATGCCCGAGCCCGCTCCCGAGACGTCCCCCGAGGTCGCCCAGCAGGGCGCAGCCGGCCGCTTCCCCGCCCCGTCCGGCCCGGCGTCGGGCGGCACCTGAACGACCCGACCGTCCTGGCGTGGTTGCTCCCGGATTCCGGGACCGACGACGCCAGGACAGCGGGCGCCGTCACCGCGCGCTCGGCTTCGGCTCCTTGGGGAGCCCGAGGACGCGCTCGCCCACGATGTTGCGCTGGATCTCGGCGGTGCCACCCCAGATGGTCTCGGAGCGGGAGAAGAAGAAGGCCGCCTGCAGCGGGCTCACGGGGTAGTCGTCGCGACCCCGGCTGCGGACCACACCGGGCACGGTCTCCTCCTGGTCGCCGCCGCCGGTGAGGATGAGCCCGTCGAGGCCGAGGATGTCCATGGCCAGCTCCATGACGTCGCGGTGGTACTCGGACCAGAACATCTTGTTGGTGGCGCCGAGGGCCACCACGCCCGGGTCCTGGCGGTCGTGGAGGGTGGCGGTGAGGCTGCGGTAGCCGTTGATCCGCATGATCTGCACCTTCGACCACGCCACGGCGAGGCGCTGACGGATGACGGGGTCGGCGATCTTGCCGTTCGCGCGGGCCTTGCCGATGATCACGTCGAGCTCGCGCTCGAAGCGGCGGTAGCTCGTCGTCGCCGAGGTGCCCCGCTCGAACCCGAGCGTCGTCATGGCCACCTTCCAGCCGTTGTTCACGCCGCCGACAACGTTGTCCTTGGGGCAGCGGGCGTCCTGGAAGAAGACCTCGTT
The DNA here is from genome assembly GCA_004366205.1 of Actinomycetota bacterium. GTDB lineage: Bacteria > Actinomycetota > Acidimicrobiia > Acidimicrobiales > CADCSY01 > SIRW01. The sequence goes on from SIRW01000006.1 coordinate 4,375, forward strand.
GAACTCGCCCGAGCCGTCGGGCTGGATGATCGGGCGCACCTCGATCCCCGGCTGCTTCATCGGCACCAGCAGGTAGGAGATGCCGGCGTGCTTGGGCGCCTCGGGATCGGTGCGGGCGAGCAGGAAGATGTAGTCCGCGATCTGCGCCTGGGTGGTCCACACCTTCTGGCCGTTGATCACCCACTGGTCGCCGTCGAGCACGGCCCGGGTCTTGAGGCTCGCCAGGTCGGAGCCGGCGTCGGGCTCGGAGAAGCCCTGGCACCACTTGATCTCGCCCTTGAGGATCTTGGGGAGGAACTCCTTCTTCTGCTCCTCGGTGCCCCACTGCAGGATCGTGGGCCCGACCAGCGTGTCGCCGAAGAAGTCGGCCCGCATCGGAGCGCGGGCCCGGGCGAACTCCTCGTTGAGCACCACGTTCTGCATGAGCGACAGACCCTTGCCGCCGTACTCCTTGGGCCACGAGGCGCAGATCCAGCCCCCTTCGTAGAGCTTCTGGGTCCACTCCTTGTTGAACTGCTCGCGCTCCTCGCCGGTGAGCTCGAAGCCCTCGTCGAACCATCCCTCGGGCAGGTTCTCCTCGAGCCAGGCACGAACCTCGGCGCGGAACTCCTCGGCTTCGGGCGGGTAGGTGAGGTCCATGCGCCCATCATCTACCCAGCGGCGCCGGCGTGCCACCCGGCCGCGGGTGCCCCGGCGGTGGGTGGCCGGCGAGCGGCGGCCTAGCATGCGGCCCCATGGCCACCACCGAGACCGCGCCCACGGCCCCCGCACGCGAGCGCTGGACGGCGCAGTGGAAGGAGCTGCACGCCGAGGTCATCACGACGGGCCTGTGCACGGGGTGCGCCGGCTGCGTGATCGCGTGCCCGCACGACGTGATCGGCTACGAGCACGGCCAGGGCGGCTACACCCCGTTCCACCTCGAGGAGGAGCTGGGCCCCGACAACTGCATCCACGGCGAGAAGGGCTGCACGTCCTGCACCCGGGCGTGCCCCCGGTTCCGGGCGTGGGAGGTCCAGGCCGAGGAGCACCTGTTCGGCCGGACCCGCACGCCCGACGAGGTCGCGGGCATCAGCAAGGACATCATCCTCGCCCGGGCGTCGGACGACTTCGTCCACGAGGTGGGCCAGGACGGTGGCCTGGTGTCGGCCATCCTCATCTGGGCCATGGAGCACGGCTACATCGACGCCGCGCTGGTCTCCTACCTCGAGGGTGACGGCACGTCGTGGAAGGCGGTCCCCGGCGTCGCCCGAACCCGTGACGACGTGCTGCGCGCCGCCGGCAGCCGCTACACGTACTCGGCCAACACCCTCGCCTACGACGAGGCCGTCGCCGGCGGCGCCGAGAAGATCGCCCTCGTGGGCATGAGCTGCCAGACCTCGATCGTGCCGGTGATGAACGCCCGCAAGGTCGGCAAGGTCGGTCGCCGCTTCGCCCTCAACATCGGCCTGCTGTGCTCGAAGAGCTTCGACGACGCCATCTTCGAGGACCTGTTCGAGCTGAAGTTCGGGCTGCGCCGCGAGGACATCAAGAAGGTGAACATCAAAGGCGTGTTCCAGGTGTGGACCCACGACGGGCGCTACCACGAGATCCCGTTGAAGGAGTGCCACGCCTGGACCCGCGAGGGCTGCAACCACTGCCCCGACTTCGCAGCCCAGCACGCCGACATCTCCACCGGCGGCATCGGCGAGCACAACGACTGGACCCTGACGGTCGTGCGCACCGACCTGGGCCGCGAGATCCTGATCAAGATGCTCGAGGACGGCTCGATCATCGGGCGGCCGGGCGACGACGACCCCGGCGCCATCGAGCTCATGCGCAAGCTGGCCGCCAAGAGCCGCCAGCGCTGGCCCGAGTCGGCCGTCCCCGAGCCCCGCGTCCTCCCCGCCTGACCCGCCGCGCTGGACCGCCGGCCGGGGGCCGTGCCTAGGGTGACCGGCATGGCACTCGATCCCCAGGTCAAGACGCTGCTGGACCAGATGGCGGCCATGGGTGGGCCGCCGATCTCCGAGCAGACCCCGGAGGAGGCCCGCCTGGTCTACGCGGCCATGCGCGGGCTAGCCGGCGAGCCCGGGCCCATCGGGTCGGTCATCGACCGGTCGATCCCCGGCCCCGCCGGCGACATCCCCGTGCGCATCTACGTCCCCGAGGGCGAGGGCCCGCACCCCGGCGTGGTGTTCTTCCACGGCGGCGGGTGGGTGATCGGCGACCTCGACAGCCACGATCCGCTGTGCCGGGAGCTCGCCAGCGGCGCCGGCTGCGTGGTCGTGGCGGTCCACTACCGGCTGGCGCCCGAGGACCGCTTCCCCGCCGCCACCGACGACGCCCTCGCCGCTACCCGCTGGGTCGCCGAGCACGCCGCTGAGCTGGGCATCGATCCCGCGCGCCTCGCCGTCGCCGGCGACAGCGCCGGCGGCAACCTCGCCGCCGTCACGGCCCTGCGGGTCCGCGACGAGGGCGGCCCCGCCCTGCGCTTCCAGCTGCTGATCTACCCGGTCACCGACTGCCGCATGGGCCACCCTTCGATGGAGGAGAACGCCGAGGGCTACCTGCTGACCCGGGACACGATGCGCTGGTTCATCGGCCACTACCTCGGCGACGGCGGCGACCCGGCTGATCCGCTGGCCTCGCCGCTGCTGGCCGAGGACCTGTCCGGCCTGCCGCCCGCCCACATCATCGTGGCGGAGTACGACCCCCTGCGCGACGAGGGCATCGCCTACGGCGAGCGCCTGCGCGACGCCGGCGTGGACGTGACCGTGTCCAACCACGCGGGGATGATCCACAGCTTCGTCAGCCTCGGCGCCGTCCTCGACGGCGGCCGCAAGGGGCTCGACGAGGCCGTCAGCGCCCTGCGCGCGGCGCTGCACGGTTGAAGCCGACAGCTGGGCGCCGAACGGCGCTCAGCCCAGGTCGAACAGCGGCGGTGACGCCACCACGTCGTAGACCACGACGCCGTCCTCGACCCGCGCGCCGTCGGTCACCGGGTGGGGCCGCAACCGGCCGTCGTGGAACAGGTGGAGCACCTCGGCGTCGCGGGTGAGCACGGCGGCGTCGGCGAGGAGCCGGCGGTGACAGCGCCACCACACGGACTCGGCGCACATCACGGTCGTCGGCTCGCGCGCACAGCCCGCGAGGAGCTCGTCGAGGGCGGCAGCGAACGACTCGGACTCCATGTGGTCGGCGTAGCCCCGGAAGGCCGGGTCCCGGAGCGCGACGTGGCGCGACGCCGGGAGGGCCCGGCGCCGGCCACCGAGCCGGGGCTCCCACCGGTAGGTGACCCCCGCCCCGGGCAGCCACGCCTCCATCGCCTCCCGGCGGAACTGGGGGTTGCGGCGGGAGCCGGGATGGGTGCGCACGTCGACGAGCGCCCGGACGCCCGCGCCGGCCAGCAGCTCGACGACGTGCGCCGCGGGCGCCGTGCCGTGACCGAGCGTGAGCAGCGTGGCCACGCCGCCAGGATGCCCGGAATGGCCCCACCCCGCGCGCCGACCTACGCTCGGACCGGACAGACCTTCAGACTCGACCCCGAGGGGGAGCCATGCCCGAAGCCGTGATCGTCGCCACCGCCCGCACGCCGATCGGCCGAGCGTTCAAGGGATCGCTCGTCGACTACCGCGCCGACGACATGGCCGGCTTCATCGTGCAGAAGCTGATGGAGAAGGTGCCCGCCGTCGATCCCGCCGACGTGGTCGACGTGATCATCGGCGCCGCCAACCACGCCGGCGAGCAGGGCATGAACGTCGCCCGCAACATCGCCCTGCTGGCCGGGCTCCCCGACACGGTGCCCGGCACCACCGTGAACCGGTTCTGCGCCTCGTCCCTGCAGAGCATCCGCATGGCCTTCCACGCCATCAAGGCCGGCGAGGGCGACACATACGTGGCCGGCGGCGTCGAGAGCGTCAGCCGCACGGGCGGCAAGGGCTTCGGCCGCGAGGACGTGAACCCCCGCTTCGTCGACCGCAGCCGACCCGACTACATCAACGACGTCTACATCCCCATGGGCATGACGGCCGAGAACGTGGCCGAGAAGTACGACGTGAGCCGCGAGCGGATGGACGAGTTCGCCAAGCTCAGCCAGGACCGGGCCGTGGCCGCCCAGGAGAGCGGGTTCTTCGCCCGGGAGATCACGCCGGTCACCCTCCCCGACGGCACCGTGGTGGAGAAGGACGACGGCCCCCGGCCGGGGACCACGCTCGAGAAGCTGGCCGAGCTGAAGCCCGCCTTCAAGGAGGACGGCAAGGTCACCGCCGGCAACGCCTGCCCCCTCAACGACGGCGCGGCGGCGGTGCTCGTGATGAGCGAGGACAAGGCCAAGGCCCTCGGCCTCACCCCGCTCGCCCGCATCATCGCCTCGTCGGTGTCGGGGCTCGCGCCCGAGATCATGGGCGTCGGCCCCATCGAGGCCGTCCGCAAGGTGCTGGCCCAGGCGAACATGCAGATCGGCGACATCGACGTGGTCGAGCTCAACGAAGCGTTCGCCGCCCAGGTCCTGCCCGTGTGCGACGAGCTCAAGATCTCGATCGAGGACCAGCTGAACCCCCACGGGGGCGCCATCGCCCTCGGCCACCCCTTCGGCATGACCGGGGCCCGCATCATGACCACGCTCATCAACGACCTGCAGACGCTCGACGCGACGATCGGGCTCGAGACCATGTGCGTCGGCGGCGGTCAGGGCATGGCCATGATCGTCGAGCGCCTCAGCTGAACCACCGCGACCACGGCTGAGCACACCGCCGGGCCGGGTTCCCGCCCGCCCGGCGGTGTGCACTAGACAGGCCCGCCGTGGAACCGGGCCTCTTGCGTGACGTCCTCACGATCGTGTTGGGCGTCTTCACGGGGGTGCTCTCCGGGGCGTTCGGGGTCGGGGGCGCGGTCATCTCGACACCGGGCATCCGCCTGCTCGGCGCCTCCGCTCTGGTGGCGATCGGCACGACGCTGCCCTCGATCCTGCCGAGCGCCGCCAGCGGGACCCTCCGGTACCTGCGCGAGCAGCTCATCAACTGGAAGGCGGTCGCCTGGACCGCGCCGACCGGGATGGTGGCGTCGGTCCTGGGCTCGCTGCTCTCGCGCGTCGTCCCGGGGGAGGGCCACCTCATCCAGATCGCCACCGCCACGCTCCTCGGGCTCACGGCGTGGCGGATGGCCCGCGGCGCCCGGGTGCGGCCCGACACACCGGGACCACCGCCCGCCGAGCCGGTGCCGCCACCGCCGAAGCGGACGGGCTGGGGCACGTTCGCCGGCATCGGCACCGCCGCCGGGCTGATGTCGGGGCTCATGGGCATCGGTGGCGGTGTGGTGCTCGTGCCCGCCTACAACCAGATCGCCCGGATGCCGCTCAAGGAGTCGATCGCCACGTCGCTCGTCTGCGTCGGCATCTTCGCCCTGCCCGGCACGATCACGCACTCGTTGATCGGCAACGTCGACTGGCGGTTCGCCCTGCTGCTCGCCGTGGGGGTGATCCCCGGCGCCCGCCTTGGTGCCGTGGCGGCGATCCGGGCCACCGACCAGCGCCTCCGGCTGGCGGTGGCGATCTTCCTCTCGGCCGTGGCCGTGGTGTACGCCGGCGGTGAGCTCTACGCCCTCGTCAGCTGACGGGTGGAAGCGCCGCCAGCTCGCGGGCCCGCCAGAAGACGGCGTCGAGCATCGCCTCGGTGAGCACCCCGGTGAACGTGTTCTGCTGGCTCGGGTGGTACGACCCCAGCAGGTGCCGGCCGTCGGGCAGCTCGTGCTCGGCGCCGTGGCCGAACGGCGGCCGGGGCCGCAGGCCGAGCAGGCTGCCCACCACCTGGTGGGCGAACTGGCCCAGGCAGACGAGCACCCGCACGGCGGGCAGCAGGGCCAGCTCGCGCTCGAGGAACGGGCGGCAGCGGTCGCGCTCGTCGGGCGTGGGCTTGTTCGCCGGCGGGGCGCAGCGCACCGCCGCGGTCAACCACAGGCCGGTGAGCCGCAGCCCGTCGCCGCGGTGCCGGCTCGTGGGCTGGTTGGCGAACCCGGTGCGGTGCAGCGAGGCGTACAGGAAGTCGCCCGTGCGGTCCCCGGTGAAGATGCGGCCGGTCCGGTTGGCCCCGTGGGCGGCCGGCGCCAGGCCGACCACGGCGACCGCGGCCGCGGGGTCGCCGAAGCCGGGGACGGGACGGCCCCAGTAGTCCCAGTCGGCGTAGGCCGCCCGCTTCTCGGTCGCCACCCGCTCCCGCCACTCGACCAGGCGCGGGCAGGCCCGGCACCGGGTGATCTCGTCCTCCAGCCCTTCGAGGGTCGCCACGCCGTCAGGGTAGGTTGGCCGCCATCGCTTCCCGCCGCAGCACCCGCGCCGCCAAAGGCCCCGCCCCCACCGTGGTCATCCTGGTGCGCCACGGGGCGACGCCCACCACGGGCCAGGTGCTCCCCGGCCGGGCCGCCGGCCTGCACCTGTCCGAGGCCGGGCGCGCCCAGGCCGAGGCGGTCGGCCAGCGGCTGGCGGCGCTCGAGCGGGTCGACGCCGTGTACGCCTCGCCGCTCGAGCGGGCCCAGGAGACCGCTCGCCCCATCGCCCGCGCCCGCAAGCTCCGGGTCCGAACCGACCGGGGCCTCGACGAGTGCGACTTCGGCCGGTGGACGGGCGCCGAGCTGAAGGCGCTCGCGAAGAAGCCCGAGTGGGCCACCGTGCAGCGCTACCCCAGCGGGTTCCGGTTCCCCGGCGGCGAGTCCTTCCCCGAGATGCAGACCCGGATCACCGCCACGCTCGCCCGGCTCTGCGCCGCCCACCCGGGCGGGACCGTGGTGGCCGTCTCCCACGCCGACCCCATCAAGGCCGCCGTCGCCGCCGCCGTCGGCACCCACCTCGACCTCTTCCAGCGCATCGTCATCTCGCCGTGCTCGATCACGGCCATCGCCTACGGCGCCACCGGTCCCGTCGTGCTGACCGTGAACAGCGCGGCCGACGGCGCCGGCCCGCTGGAGGCGAGCTGACGTGGCCCGCTCGTTCGACCTGCCGTCGGTCGACCGGTTCACCACCGGCACGGTCGGCCCGCCCGGCGCCCGGGTCTTCTACCTGCAGGCCACGGCCGGGCAGCAGGTCGTCACCCTCCGCTGCGAGAAGGAGCAGGTGGCGGCGCTCGCCCAGTTCCTGGCGGCCCGGCTCGCCGACCTGCCCCACACGGAGCCCGGCGCGCTCGGGAGCGAGCCCGACCTGGACCTCGTGGAGCCGCTCGAGGAGGCCTGGACCGTCGGCGACCTGGGCATCGGCTACGACGAGGACACCGACCGCATCGTCGTCGTCGCCGAGGAGCTGACCCTCGATGACGAGGACGAGGCGTACGCCGCCGCCCCCGATGCCCCGGAGGACCTCGGCGGGACCGGCGGCGGGGCCGTGGCTCGTCTGGGCCTGACCCGGGCCCAGGTGGCGGCTTTCGTCGCCCGGGCGACCGAGGTGGTGGCCGCGGGCCGCCCGGTCTGCCCGGTGTGCGCGCGACCGATGGATCCCGAGGGGCACCTGTGCGTGCGGGCGAACGGGCACCGGACCCGCTGACCGTCCTGGCCGAGGGTGCAGTCGAGCTGCAGGGCCGCTTGCCCTGGAGCTCGAACACCACGCTGCTCGCCCGGGTCGTCCTCGGCGACGCCTGCGTGCTGGCGGTCTACAAGCCCCACCGCGGCGAACGGCCGCTCTGGGACTTCCCCGACCGCATCTACCGCCGGGAGGCGGCGGCCTGGGTGCTCTCCGAGGCGCTCGGCTGGGCGATCGTGCCCCCCACCGTCGTGCGCGAGGGCCCGCTCGGCGAAGGGTCGCTCCAGCTCTTCGTCGACGCCGACCACGAGCAGCACTACTTCACGATCCACGACGACGAGACGACCCACGACCAGCTCCGGGCCGTGTGCGCCTTCGACCTGGTGGCCAACAACACCGACCGCAAGAGCGGCCACGTGCTGCTCGGCCGGGACGGCCGGGTCTGGGCCATCGACAACGCCTTGTGCTTCCACCCCCAGCCGAAGTTGCGCACGGTGATCTGGGAGTTCGCCGGCGAGGCCGTGCCCGAACCGCTGCTCGCCGACGTCGCCCGGGTCGCGGCGGCGCCGCCCGACGCGCTCGCCGGGCTGCTCTCGGCCCCCGAGATCGACGCTTTCGTCACGCGGGCCCGGTTCCTCCTCGACCGGGGGACGTTCCCGGACCCCGACGTCTCCCACCGCCCCTACCCGTGGCCACTCGTGTGAGGACGGCGTGCGGACGGCGGTGACCGAGGCGCTGGCGGCCGGAGACCTCGACGAGCTCCTGCGGCTCGTGGACGCGCTGTGCGCGGCCGGCGACTGGGACGGGCTGGCCGCGCTCCGCGACGGCAGCCGCCGGGCCGCCGAGCGCGGGCGCCAGCTGTGGCCCGCCGCCGCCCACGCCGAGTACCGCCTCGCGCTACAGGCTCCGGGAGCGTGGGCGGGGGCGGTCCTGCGGGAGGGGGCCGGACGCTTCGCCGTCGGGCCGCTGGCGGAGGTGGCGGCGTCGACGCACACCTGGGCCGAGCTCGCCCCCCACGTACCGCCCGGCCCGATGCACGCCCTCACCGCCCACGAACGGGTGGTGCGCGGTGAGGACCTGACCGGCGACGCCAGCATCGACCGCCACGTCCTCGAGCTGCCCCTGCGCCTGGAGCCGTGGGAGCCCGCGTACCCGCTGGCCGTCTACCGCCCCGACGGCGCCGACTTCCCCGCCCCGCCCGATCCGCCTCTCCGTCCCGTGGAGGTGCTGGGCGACGCCGGGGTCCCGGTGGGCGACCCCGACGCCTGTGACGCCCTGCTCGCGACCGTCGAACCGTGGGTCACCGAGTCCGACGGCACGGCCGATGCCGTGGCCGTCCACGGCGACGCCGCCGCCGCCCTCGCCGCCCTCGGCTACGACGAGGTGGCGCTGGCGCCGCTGCGGCCGGCCGACGCCCTGGCCCGCCTGGCGTGGGCCGGCGCCAGCGGCGGCGCCCACGGCCGGCGCCGGGGCGCGGCGGCCGGC
>SIRW01000007.1 GCA_004366205.1 Actinomycetota bacterium
GCCGACGTCATCGTCATCGACGACATCGGCCTGCTGCCCGTGACCACCGAGACCGCCGAAGCCCGCTACCGGGTCTTGACGCCACCCACGAGAAGCGCTGCACCGCCCCGTCATCGAACCTGCACCCCGCCGGCTTCGACGAGCTCATACCCAAAACCACCACCAACGCCACCGTCGACCGGCTCATGCACCACACCACCTCGTGCTCACCGCCGGCGACAGCATCCACCTCACCCAAGCCACCGCCGGCAAGGGGGTGACGCCCCTCCCGGCACGTCACGGGGCCCGCTTCATCAGCGGCTCTTGGCTGGCTACCGGGCGAGGGACGCTGGTCCGCGTCGCCGCCTGCCCCACGCCTTCCGCCCTACGCTTGGCCGTCGTGGCGGACACGGAGAAGTGGCTCGAGCGGATCGCCGGCATCAGGCGGTGGCAGCGGCGGGGCGCGCGGGCGCCGCACAAGCCGTTGCTGCTCCTGTACTGCCTCGGCCGGCTGCAACGCACGGGATCGACGCGTGTGAGCTACGCCGAGGCCGAACCCTCGCTCAAGTCGCTCCTGCACGAGTACGGGCCTGCCCGGGCAACCACGCCCGCGTACCCCTTTCACCACCTCCAGACCGACGAGCTGTGGGTCGTGGAGACGCAGGATGGCTCCGTCCCGGGAGCTTCGCCCGGACGGCTCCGCTCCTCCGGAGCGGTCGGCCGCCTCGCCCCGGACTTCGAGCAGGCTTTACGCCGCGAGCCTTGTCTGGCGCCCCTCGTGGCGCGGACGCTGCTCGACGCCAACTTCCCGGACTCCCTGCACGCCGATATCTGCGAAGCCGTCGGCCTGGACCTGGAGGGCATGGAGGTCGATGCGGCCCGGGCCCGGGCGGCGAAGCTCCGCGCGCGCAAACCCGAGTTCCGCCAAGTCGTGCTCATGGCCTACGAGCGCCGCTGCGCCATGTGCGGGTACGACGGCCAGCTCGAGTCGGCCGCCGTCGGGCTGGACGCCGCCCATCTCCGGTGGTGGGCGTTCGACGGGCCCGACGAGGTCGCCAACGCCCTGTGCCTGTGCACCTTGCACCACAAGCTGCTCGACAGGGGCGCGCTTGGGTCGAGCCCGACGGAACCATCGCCGTGTCGGCGCACTTCGTCGCGCGCAGCCGCACCGGTGAAGAGCTCGTGCTCGCCCTGGCGGGTCGGCCGCTCGTTTCGCCGCAGGCAGGGCAGGACCCGCCCGCAGCGGAGCACATCGCCTGGCACACGATCGAGGTCTTCCGCGCTCCTGCGAGGCAGCTGCAGCGATGACGTCCCCAGGGGCGATGAGCGCAGCCCGGCACACGCTCACGACGGTTTCGTAGCTTGGACCGGATGGGCGAGCTGGCGAGGGGGCTGTACGAGCAGCTGGTGACAGCCGGCCTCGAAGATCGTCTCCGGGCGATCGATCCGTCGCTCGTGTCCCGCCGTCCGCTCGACCCCGCCGACGCCCACGAGGTGATCGCCCGTCATGTCGGGCTGCTGGCTCGCCGGGCCCTGCGCAGCATCGCCGGTGACGACGCCGGCTCCGTGGCCCGGCAGGTCGAGCTGGCGAACCAGATCATCGAGGCCATCCACGCCGCCTCACCCGCCGCGGCCCACATGGAGGAGTTGGTGGCGACGACGCGGGACCTGCTCCTCGCCGTGCTGGACGGCGGCGTGGGACCCGGTCCGCCGACCCCACCGCCCCGGCCGGAGGTGCCGCTCGCCGCCAGCGCGCTGCTGGTGAACGGGCGGGACCAGCCGCGGATCGGGACCGAGGTGCAGCGTGAGCTCGACTCGGCCGACCGGGCTGACCTGCTGTGCGCGTTCATCAAGTGGCACGGCCTGCGGGTGCTCGAGGAGCACATCGCCGGGCTGGTGCGCCGGGGCGGGCGGGTCCGGGTGATCACGACCACCTACATCGGGGCGACCGAGCGACGAGCTCTCGACCGCCTGGTGGAGCTGGGTGCCGAGGTCAGGGTGTCGTACGAGACCCGGATGACCCGGCTGCACGCCAAGGCGTGGCTGTTCCACCGCAACACGGGGTTCTCCACCGGCTACGTCGGGTCGTCGAACCTGTCGAAGACGGCGCTGCTGGACGGCCTGGAGTGGAACGTGCGCCTGTCAGCCGTCGAGCAGCCGCACCTGCTCGACACCTTCGCCGCCACGTTCGAGGAGTACTGGGCCGATCCCGCCTTCGAGCCCTACGACCCCTCGGACCCGGCCGAACAAGCCCGGCTGGACGAGGCGCTGGCGGCCGAACGGGGCGGGCCGGCCGACCTGCCGATCACGCTCACGAGCCTCGAGGTCCGGCCGTGGGGGTTCCAGCGCGAGATCCTCGACGAGCTCGCCGCCGAGCGTGCCGTGCACGGCCACTGGAAGAACCTCGTGGTGATGGCCACCGGCACCGGCAAGACCGTGGTGGCTGGCCTCGACTACCGCCGCCTCCGCGAAGCCGGCACCGTCGACTCGCTGCTGTTCGTGGCCCACCGCGAGGAGATCCTTGGCCAGAGCCTGGCCACGTTCCGCCACATCCTGCGCGACGGCAGTTTCGGTGAGCGCTTCGTCGCCGGCGAGCGACCGCGGCAGTGGCGCCACGTGTTCGCCTCCATCCAGTCCCTGGCCCTTCTCGACCTCGACCGGGACCTGCCCCCCGGGCACTTCGACATGGTCGTCGTGGACGAGTTCCACCACGCCAGCGCCGAGACCCAGACCTACGCCCGGCTCCTGCGCCACGTCGAACCCCGGCTGCTGCTCGGCCTGACCGCCACGCCCGAACGGGCCGACGGCCTCGACGTGCGGGTGTGGTTCGACGGGCGCACCGCCGTGGAGCTGCGGCTGTGGGAAGCGCTCGAGCGGGGGCTGCTCGCCCCGTTCCAGTACTTCGGCCTCCACGACGAGACCGACCTGCAGACCGTGCGCTGGAAGCGGGGCACCGGCTACGACACCGCCGAGCTCACCAACGTGTACACCGGCCACGACGCCCGGGTGCGCATCATCCTGCAGGCCCTGCTGGACAAGGTCACCGACGTTGCCCGGATGCGGGCTCTGGGGTTCTGCGTGAGCATCGAGCACGCCGAGTTCATGGCCCGCCGGTTCAACGACGCCGGCATCCCCGCCCGGGCCGTCACCGCCAACACTCCGCAGGCCGAGCGGCGTGCCAGCCTCGAGGACCTGCGGCGCCGCGACGTGAACATCCTGTTCACCGTCGACCTGTTCAACGAGGGCGTCGACGTCCCCGAGGTCGACACCGTGCTGTTCCTGCGGCCCACCGAGAGCGCCACCGTGTTCCTCCAGCAGCTCGGCCGGGGCCTGCGCCTGGCCGACGACAAGCCGTGCCTGACCGTCCTCGACTTCATCGGCAACCAGCGCGCCGAGTTCCGCTTCGACCTCCGCTACCGGGCCCTCACCGGCGTCAGCCGCCGGGGCCTGGCCCGCGAGATCGAGCAAGGCTTCCCCACCCTTCCGCCCGGCTGCCACATCGAGCTCGACCGGGTCGCCAGCCGGATCGTGCTCGGCAACGTCACCTCGGCGCTGCGCATGAACTGGCAGGGCCTCGCCACCGAGCTGCGGCACCTGGGTGACGTCGACCTCGCTACGTTCCTCACCGAGACCGGTCTCGAGCTCGACGACGTCTACCGCCGCCGGCGCGGTGGGTGGGCAGGGCTCCGCCGCCTCGCGGACCTCGAGGGCCGGCCGGCCGGGCCCGACGACGGCCGCCTCGCCGCCGCTTTCGGTCGCATGCTGCACCTCGACGACCTCGAGCGCCTCGAGGTGCTGGTGCGGGCGCTCGCCCGCGACGCACCGCCGGCGATCCCTGCGCCGGGCACCCGCGAGCACCGGCTGCTGCTCATGTGGCACTTCGCGCTCTGGGGCGCCAACGAGCCACCCGCCCTCATGGCCGCCGGCCTCGACCGCCTGTGGGCGAACCCCGCGCGCCGCGACGAGCTCCTCGAGCTCGCCCTCGTCCTGCGCCAGCGGATCCGCCGTGTCACCACGCCGGTCGACCCCGGGGGGCGCGTCCCGTTGCACGTGCACGCCCGCTACAGCCGCGACGAGGCCCTCGCCGCCTTCGGCGTCGACAACCCCGGCGCGGTGCGCCAAGGCGTCAAGTGGGTCGAGGCCGAGCGCGCCGACGTGTTCTTCGTGACGCTCCGCAAGACCGAGAAGCACTACTCCCCCACGACCATGTACCAGGACCGGGCCATCACCCCGTCGCTGTTCCAGTGGGAGTCCCAGAGCACGACGTCCGCTGCCTCCCCCACCGGGCAGCGCTACCTCAACCACCGTAGGCGCGGCACCAGCGTCCACCTGTTCATCCGCGAGTCCAAGGAGGCCGACGGCGACATGGGCGCACCGCCGTACCTGTACGCCGGCACGGCGAGCTACGTCAGCCACGAGGGCGAGCGCCCCCTCCGCATCCTCTGGAACCTCGACCACGACCTGCCCGCCGACGTCTTCCACGCCGCCCGAGTGGCAGCTGGGTGAGAAACCTCCGGCTTCGTCGCGTCCGCCTGACAGGGCCCACCCGACCGACCCGGCCTCCCCACAGGTAGGTTCGGCTGCGATGAATGGGACAGCCATACCGATCGCCCGCAGCGACGCCGTCCGTCGGGTCCGGCTGTACAACAACCTGACGATCGGCTGGAACGTCGTGGAGGGCGTGGTCGCCGTCGGCGCGGGGATCGTGGCCGGCTCGATCGGCCTGATCGCCTTCGGGCTCGACTCGGGGATCGAGGTGTCCACCTCGCTGGTGCTGGCGTGGCGGCTCGCCCAGGAGCGCCGCGGCGTGTGCATGGCCGGCTACGACCGCCGGGCGACCAAGGCGATCGCCGTGTGCTTCGCCGCGCTCGCCGTGTACGTCGCTTATGAAGCCATCTCGCAGCTCACCAGCCGGACGCCGCCCGACGCGAGCGTCGTGGGCATCGTCCTCGCCGCCCTCTCGGTCGTGCTCATGCCGCTGCTGGCCCGGGCCAAGATGCGCCTGGCACCGGCGCTGGGGTCCCAGGCCGTGCTGTCTGAGGCGCGCCAGACCATCCTGTGCGCCTGGCTCGCGGGCGTGCTGCTCGTGGGGCTGGCGCTCAACGCCACGCTCGGCTGGTGGTGGGCCGACCCCGCCGCCGCCGGCGTGCTCGCCGGGTTCGCCGGCTTCGAGGCGGTCCGCACCTGGCGGGCCGAGAGCCTCGAGGACACCTGCTGCGGCTGAGCACCGGGGATCGGCAGCCACATGCCGAGGCGCCGCCGCTGGCGTTCGTGCCACGCGTACTCGAGGCTCAGCGCGTCGGAAGCCGGTCCGACCAGCCTCGAGTGCGCGGACATCGGGTCTGCCGGTCACGGCGTCGATCACTGCAGGCCCCAGCGCGTGGTTCCGGCAGGTTGGACCCATCCGGTAGCCGCCCGCCGCCGTCGCCGTTCCGGGCTGCACCTGCGAGGCGCTCAGCCGCAGCCGGCGCCCCGGCGCCGACATCCCCGCCGAACGGCGGCAGCTGACGCTCAGCCGCCCGCGAGCTGGCTCATGAACTGGTTGAGGTCGAAGTAGTCGCGCCAAGCGGTGATGCGACCGTCGGCCACCTCGAACGTGCCCATCACCGGGAGCGTGATCGTGCGCGCCGGGCTGATGAACCGGTCGATGCGCTCGGTCAGCACCACGTTCCCGGTGGCGGCAGCGTTGACGATCTCGAACTCGACGGTGTCCACGCCGCCGGTGAACCCGGCGATCGTGCTCTTGATGGCGTCCCGGCCGGTGACGGGGTCGAGCGGGATGTTGTGGTACACGGCGTCCTCGGCGAAGAAGCCCGCCAGCTCGTCGAGGTCGAGCCGGGGCCACGCCGCACAGAACCTCGTCACGACCTCCAGCGGCTCATCCATGGGTGCGTCCTCCTCGGGGCGTTGTCCGGGTGGTCGGTGCAGTGTCGCACCCGCGGAGTTCCTCGCTGTCTCCGGGCGATCAGCGGACTCGACCTCCCCCAGCGGGCAACTTCGCGCCCGGCATTCGCTACTCCGCCGGGCGGTACGGTGAGCCGGTGACCGACCGGCGTGCCCACGAGGGCGACACGGCCGCCTGGCTGGCGGGCTTCGTGCGCGACATCCCCGACTTCCCCCAACCGGGCGTCGCCTTCAAGGACATCACGCCGCTGCTGCGCGACCCCGAGGCGTTCGGCGCAGCGGTCGACGCGCTGGCCGCGCCGTTCCAGAATCGGGGCGTCGAGCTGGTCGCCGGGATCGAGGCCCGGGGCCTGATGCTGGCCGCCCCGGTGGCGCACGTGTTGGGCGCCGGGTTCGTCCCCATGCGCAAGATCGGCAAGCTCCCGCACACCACCCGGTCGCAGGCCTACGCGCTCGAGTACGGGACCGACCACATCGAGGTGCACGAGGACGCCATCGCACCGGGCCAGCGGGTGCTCGTGGTCGACGACGTGATCGCCACCGGGGGGACAGCGGCCGCGGCGGCCGAGCTGGTCGAGGGGCTGGGCGGCGAGCTGGTGAGCCTGGTCTTCCTCGTCAAGCTTGCGTTCCTCGGCGGCGTCGAGCGGCTCGGCGGACGGCCGCACGTGTCGGTCATCACCTACGGGCCCGGCGATGGCGGGTGAGCCGCTGGTGGTCGTCGCCGTCCGCCAGGAGGCGGCGCACCTGCCGGACGTGGACGTGCTGCTCACCGGCGTCGGCAAGGTGGCGGCCGCCATGGCGGTGGCCCGGGCCATCGCCGAGCGCCGGCCCTCGCTGGTGCTCAACGTCGGCAGCGCCGGTGCGCTGCGCGACGGGATGGAGGGCACCCACCGGATCGGCCGGGTCATCGAGCACGACCTCGACCATGCCGCCATCAGCGCCCTGATCGGCGAGCCCGTCCCCGGCGAGATCGTCCTCGACGAGCGCGCGCCCACGGTGCTGGCCACCGGCGACACCTTCGTGGCCGACCGGGCCGTCCGGGCCGAGCTGGCGGCGCGCGCCCATCTGGTCGACATGGAGGGCTTCGCCGTCGCCCGCGCCTGCGCGGCGGCCGGCGTGCCGTGCACGATCATCAAGGTCGTCTCCGACGACGCCTCGGAAGGCGCGGGGCGCACCTGGGTCGAGCAGGTCGACGCCGCCGCCCGCATCATCGCCCGGGTCGTGGCCGCCGAGCTCGGCTGACCCGGTCGCACCGGCCGGCGGGCCTTGCGATCATGCGGCATGGCCTCGTCCGCGCCCTCGCCCCGTTACGCCGACCTCCCCGCCCGGCCCGGCGCGCCCCCCGGCTCCTCGTGGGGGGTGTGGTCGGAGCGCCCCGACGGCGACCTGCTCGGGTGCCTGAACCGACTCACCCCCGAGCGGGTACGGGCCGCGGCGGCGTGCATCCGCACCGGCCGGGTGTTCCCGCTCGACCTGCCCGTGGGCGCCATCGACCCGCCGCTGTTCGGGCGGGCGGCACCCCGCCACGAGGTGCTCGGCCCGGTCGGCGGCTCCGGCCACGACGACCTGCTGCACGACCTCAACACCCAGTCGGGCACCCAGTGGGACGGGTTCCGGCACGTCGCTCATCCCGAGCACGGCTTCTACGGCGGGGTGGCCGACGAGGACCACGGCATCGACGTGTGGGCCCGCCACGGCATCGCTGGCCGGGGCGTGCTCGCCGACGTGGCCCGGTGGCGGGAGCGCGCCGGCCGGCCCCTGCGCCCCGACGCGCCGGACGCCATCGCGCCCGACGAGCTGCTGGCCTGCCTCGAGGACCAGGGCACCGAGGTCGCCGAGGGCGACATCCTGCTCGTGCGGACGGGGTGGGTGGGCTGGTACCGGGGGCTCGACGCCGAGCGGCGCGCCGCTGTGGCGGCATCGCTCGCCTGTCCCGGCCTCGCCCCCGGCGAGGCGACGGCGGCGGCGCTGTGGGACCTCGGCCTCGCGGCGGTGGCCGCCGACAACCCTGCGCTGGAGGTGTGGCCACTCGCCTCCCGGGACCGCACGCCCGAGGTGTTCGTGCACACCTCGCTGCTCCCGCTCCTCGGCCTCCCCATCGGCGAGCTGTGGGACCTCGACGCCCTCGCCGAGGACTGCGCCGCCGACGGCACCTACGACTGCTTCCTCACCTCCGCGCCCCTGGCCGTGCGGGGCGGTGTCGGCAGCCCACCCGGGGCCATCGCCATCCGCTGACGGTCGATCCCCCAGGATCGGGGCGGGGGCCGAATACCGGGCGCGAAGTTGCCCGTAGGGGCACGTTCGCGCCCACTATTCGCGGACGCCGGCGGTGCCGAAGTCGTAGCGGAGGACTTCGGCGACCGCTCGGTAGCCGATGCGGCGGTACACCGAGTTCGACACGGGGTTGGCGAGGTCGGTGTAGAGGATGCAGCGCTCACCGCGGTCGAGCACGATCCGCGAGAGCTCGGCGGTGAGGGCAGCGGCGTAGCCGCGCTCGCGGCGCTCGAGGGGCGTGTACACGGGGCCGATGCGGGCGACGCCCGCCCGGGTGTCGGAGAGGCCGGCGAACGACACGGGCACGTCATGCTGCCAGAACCAGAGGTGGCCGGCGCCAAGGCGGCGCTGCACAACGTCCGGGTCGGACAGCACCTCACCGGCCTCCACCCCGAACTCCTCGAACCACTCGACCAGCAGGCCGAGGTCGTCCTGCGCCGCGGGCCGGCACGCACCCGCCACGCCTTCCGGCACCCGGACGTCGGTGACCTCGTAGAGCCGCTGGCCCTGCACCGGGACCACCGGCGACTTCGTGCGCTCGGCCCACTGGCCGGCGAAGCGGGCGACGGTGGCGGCCACACCGTTGACGCCAGGGAGGCGCACACCCGCCTCGACGAGCGCGTCGACGACCGCCGCCACCACGTCGTCGGCCATCGGCGTGATCGTGGCGAGGAAGTGCAGCGGTGACTGGAACAGCACGCCCACCGGCGCGCCGTCGGCATCGTGGGCGACGGCGTACCGGCCGGGCTCCGGGTGGGCGGCCCGGTTGTGCAGCAGCGTGAGGATCACGTTGTGCAGCACGGGCTCGCGCTCGAGGAACGTTCCGGCCTCGGCGAGCACGGCCGCCGCCGAGTCGTGCAGCCGCACGGTCACCCGCCCCTCCGGCGCCGTCCCGCCCATCCCCGAATGATGCCAGCGCCGCGCTCGGCGACAGGACAGGTTTCCCCCGCCTCGTCGGTGTTGCCCTCCCCGGCCGGTCCAGTCAGTCCGGCAGGATCGTGCGCAGCACGCGGATGAACGCCTCGGGCTGGTCGCGGGCGGGGTCGTCAGCGGCGTCGTCGATCACGTGCAGGCCCCAACCGTGGCGGGCCGCGGCCCGCTCGGCGATGCGCAGTCGCAGGGTGCACCCCGCGCCGATCGAGCCGTGGGCGCCGATGATGCTGTCCGCCATCGTGTTCGGGCTCAGCCGCATCCGGGAGGAGTGGCAGCGCACGGGCGACGCCCACACGTCGGTCGCCGACGGTCTGGCCGCCACGGCCAAGGTCATCACGGCCGCGGCGGCGATCATGGTCTTCATCTTCGGGAGCTTCATCCTGGAGACGGACCGGGTCGTGAAGCTCATGGGCACCGGGCTGGCCACGGCGATCCTGCTCGACGCGACCATCGTCTGCATGCTGCTCGTGCCGGCGACGATGGAGCTGCTCGGCGACCGCAACTGGTGGCTGCCCGCGTGGCTCGACCGCATCCTGCCCACCATCGACGTCGAGGGCCACGGTGCCGAGCTCGAACCCGAGCCCGAGACCGAGCTCGAACCCGAGCTGGTGCGCGTGGCGCTCGGCCTCACCGATGCCGCGCCCGAGGCCGGCGCGGCCGATCCCGTCCACCCGGGCGCCGACCCCGACGACGGCGACCCCGAGTCCGAACCCGCGCTCACCCCCACCTGAGCTCGGCGGCGAGGCCGGACAGATCTCGCGCTGGGCCGGGAGCATTCGAGGCCGCGCTCCGAAGACCCGGCTCTCGGCTGCGAGGGCTCCGGTCTGATGGCACGCTTTCAGGACGCTCGACGCTCGCATGGCACGTCGAGCGTCCTGAAAGCAGCGAGAGCCGGGCACGGGCGCCACTTTGCGGACGTTCCAGGTCGACATGCGACGTCGGCGGTCCGGAAAGCGTGGCGCGGGCGAGGTGGCACCGAGGTGCCGGCCCAGGCGGGCGAGGCGCGCGGGCGGGCTGGGACTCAGGTTGTGGCGGCGGCCACCGCTCGGGCGACGGCGGCGACGGTGCGGTCGACGTCGGGCTCGGTGGTGGACCAGTTCGACACCGCGACGCGCAGCAGGCGCTCGCCCCGCCACGTGGTGGCGCCGAGCCAGCACTCCCCCTCGGCCTGGATGCGCTCGGCCGCAGCGTCGACACCGGCGGCGTCGAGCCCGCGGACGCGGATCAGCACCTGGTTGAGCACCACGTCGTTGACGACCTCGAGCTCCTCGTGGGCGGCGGTCCGCTCGCCGAGGAGGCGGGCGAGGTCGCAGCAGCGGTCGACGAGGTCGGCCACGCCGCTCGCCCCGAGCTGGCGGATGGCCGCCCACACGGCGAAGCCCCGCGACCGGCGCGACGACTCCATCGTGAAGTCGGCGAGCGTGTGGTGGCGGCCTTCGACCTGGCCCGTCACGTAGGCGGCGGTGTAGTGCATGGCCGACACGTGGGCGGCCGGGTGGGAGCACAGGGCGAAACCCGAGTCGTACGGCACGTTCAGCCAATTGTGCCCGTCACACGCCCACGAGTCGGCGAGCTCGATGCCGGCGACGAGGTGGCGGAAGCGGGGGCTCGCGGCTGCCCACAGGCCGAACGCCCCGTCGACGTGCACCCACGCGCCGTGTGCCTTCGCCGCCGCGCAGACGGCGACAAGGTCGTCGCACGCCCCGGTGTTCACGTTGCCGGCCTGGGCGCACACGATCGTCGGTGCGGGCGGGCCGGCGGCGAGGACGTCGTCGAGGCGGTCGGGATCGATGGCGCCCTGGCCGGTCGTGGGAACGGCCTCGACGGCGCCGTCGCCGATGCCGAGCAGCCGCAACGACCGGTCGATGGTGGCGTGCCGCTCGGCGCCGGCGACGACCCGCACCCGAGGCGCGCCGTTGAGGCCGTCGCGGTTCACGTCCCAACCGGCGTCGTGCAGCACCTGCCAGCGGGCGGCGGCCAGCCCCACCGTGTTGGCCGCCTGCCCGCCGGTGACGAACCCGACCGACACGTGGTCGGGAAGGCCGAGCAGCTCGGCGATCCACCGGCCGGCGATCTCCTCGAACACCGCGGAGGCCGGTGAGCTGGCGGCGTTGAAGGCCAGCTGGTCCCAGCCGACGGCCAGCAGGTCAGCGCACAGTGAGGCGTCGACCGACCCGCCCGTCACGAACCCGAAGTAGCGGGGCCCGGCCGACGCCACGAGCCCGGGCGTGGCGTCACGCACCAGTTCCTCGACGATCTCGGCGGCGTCGGCCGGTCCGGCCGGCAGGGTGCGGTCGAGCCCCGGCCGCCACGGCCGGCCAGTCCTCGTCCGGGCCCACGCGGTCCTCGGCCAGGCCGGCGCGGTAGCGGGCGATGTGTTCGGCGGTGCGGGCGAGCAGTGCGTCCAGGTCCACGCTCACGATCTTGCCCGACCCTCGTCCCCTCTCCCCCCTCCCTCGGGTGGCGTTCTGGGTGGCGCTGGTCTCACCCCAGTGAGACGTGGGCCACCCAGAACCGGCGTGGGCGGGCCGGGCACCGGTACGAGGCCGGGGTCGGTCGGCTACCCGGCGGTGGGGCTGGCGGTGAGAGCCGGTGTGAAGAACCGGGCGAGGGCGTCGGCGACGGCGGCGGGCCGGCGGATGGGGCCGAAGTGGGCGGCGCCGTCGATGCGCTCGACGCGGGCGTCGGCGACGTACTCGGCGACGTGGCGGGCGGAGTCCGAGAACCACGCCACCGTCTCGGCGCCCTCCAGCACCAGCACCGGCACACGGATGCGCCCCAGCACCGACGGGTCGGCCGGCCCCGGACGGCCATCGGTCTCGGTAGCCAGCTCCTGCAGCATCGTCGGGATGTTGCCCGCCGAGCGGGCCAAGGAGTCGCCCGGCACGCCCGACGCCACCTCCTCCTCGGTGTAGACGAAGCCGGTGGCGCCCTCGATCAGGACCCGGGCGGCCTCGTCCGGACGGCCCTCGGCGGCGTGGCCGCCCACGGCGCCGAAGACGGCTTCGGACCGCTGCTCCAGCGCGGCGTCCATCACCTCGTCGACACCGGGTTCGTACACCGCAGCAGCCGCGACCGACGCCGG
This sequence comes from Actinomycetota bacterium, assembly GCA_004366205.1. Lineage (GTDB taxonomy): Bacteria > Actinomycetota > Acidimicrobiia > Acidimicrobiales > CADCSY01 > SIRW01. Next base: position 12,176 of record SIRW01000007.1, read on the forward strand.
TTGCTCGGCGGCGACCAGCGCCCACAGGTTGCTGCCCCAGCCGACCAGGCCGACGGGCTCGCCGAGGCTGTCCGCGTACAAGATCACGTCCTCCACCAGGCGCTCGGGCGTGTGGTCGACGGCGTCCTCGCTGCCCCCCGGCCGCGGGTGTCGACCAGGTGGCAGGTGAAGCGGTCCTGCAGGTGCGGCGCCAGCCGTCCCCAGCTCGTCTCGGCGTCACCGGGACCGGCCGGCAGCAGCAGGAGCGGCGGCCCCGTGCCCGCCACCCGGCCGGCGATCACCGTGCCGTCGGCTGACGTCGCCCGGTGCGTGCCGTTGTCGGTCATTGCCCGGCCTCCCTCGGGTCGGTCGTCGGTCATGCGGGTGCCAGGACGTCGGCGAAGAACGCCGTGAGCTCCGCGGCCACCCCGTCGGCGGCGAGCAGCGGGCCCATGTGGCCGGCGCCCTCGATCCGACAGACGCGGGCGTCAGGGATCCGGCCGGCGAGCTGGCGCACGAGATCCGTGAAGTACGGGTTCGTGCGGGTGCCCTCCATCAGCAGGACCGGCACGTCGATCGACTCGAGTGCCGGGGTCGGGTTGCCGATGAGGCCGTCGGCGTCGCGGAGGAACGGCGGGATGTTCGGGGCCACGATGTCGGCGGAGCCGGTGGCCCGGATGACCTTCAGCTCCTCGTCGTTGACGAGTGCGATGCCCTCGAACGAGACCAGGGCGGCGTCGGCGAGCCGTCCGTCCTCCGCCGCCTCGGCGGCCCGTCGGATGGTGTCGCGGAATCCCTGCACGATCTCGTCCGACACGAGCTCGTGGAACGGGCCCGGTTCGAACGCCGACACCGCGGCGATGCGTTCCGCCCGCTGGCTCGCCATGAGCGACAGCAATCCGCCGCTCGAGTGACCGAACAGGCCGACGGGCTCCCCGATGCTGTCGGCGAAGTGCACGACGTCGCCCACCAGACGGTCGACGGAGTGATCGGAATGCTCGGCGCTCAGACCCCGGCTGCGCAGGCTCGGGCAGTAGCAGGTGAACTGCTGCATGAACGGCAGCAGGAAGCGCCAGCTGGTCTCGCCGTCGCCGAACCCGCCGTGCACGAGCACGAGCGGCGGACCCGCCCCGAACACCCGCCCGGCGATCTCGGTCCCGTCGGCGGACTCGGCGCGATGGATGCGGTCGCTCTGCAGTGGTTCCACGGTTACGCTCCTTCCCCTTGATGGGAGGATCGCGAGCCCGGAGCAGGAGAACATCACCCGTCCGGGTGATCCGTGGCCCGGCGGGCGATCTCGGCTGCGAGCTGGGCCCGACCGTCGACGTCGACCTTGGCGTAGATGTGCGAGAGGTGGGTCTTCACCGTGTTGACGCTGATGAACAGCCGCTCGCCGATCTCGGCGTTGGTGCAGCCCTGGGCGACGAGCGCGGCGACGTTCTCCTCGGCGGGGGTCAGCGAGTGCCAGCCGGTCTGCGGCCGGCCCCGGTCACCCCGGCCCCGCCGGGCGTAGGCGACGGCCTCGTCGAGCGACAGCGCCGCGCCCTCGCGCCAGCGGGCGTCGCCCCGCCTGGCGCCCAGCCCGGACCGGGCGGCGGCGACGTGCCGCGCCTGGAGCTCGGCCTCGACCGGTAGCCGCTGCGTGCCCGCCCCGGCGTGGTGGGCGTCGACCGCGGCCAGCAGCCGCAGCGCCTGCTCGGGACGGTCGAAGGCGACCAGCAGCCCGGCCACGGTCTCGAGGGCGGCTGCCGTGCCGGCGTGATCGCCAGCGGCGGCCAGCACGTCGAGGGCCTCGTGCGCGAGCTCCCATGCTGCCGGCAGGTCGCCGCTCGCGTCAGCGCCCGGGTCGGCGCCGTCCCCGGCCCGGCCGCGGGCCACGGGCGCGTCTACCTCGTCGCCGCCGCTGGGCCTGCAGCCGACCATCTCGAGCTGGGCCAGCCCGACGAGGGCCCGGCCGAGGCTGAAGGGGTAGCGCGGCTCGAGCGACAGGTCCCGGGCGTGGTCGAGCTGCCGGCGGGCCCGGGCGGCGTCGCCGGCGCGCAGGTGGAGGACACCGAGCAGCCACGCGGCGGCCGCCTGGTTGAAGCGGCTGCCGACCGCCTCGGCGTCCCGCAGCGCCGTCGCTGCCGCCCGGTGGGCGTCGCTCGCCTCGCCGAAGCGGTACTCGGCGACGGCGAGCCAGCGCTCGGCGATCTGCTCGAAGCCGGGGAGGCCGCCCCGGCGGGCGACGGTTCGGGCCTCGGCCAGGCGTTCGCGAGCGCCGGGCCCGTCGCCCGAGTGGATGTCGGCGACCGCCCCACCGATCAGGGCGAGGGAGACGAAGGCGTGCAGCCCGATGCGCCGACCCACCTCGACACCCTCGGCGGCGTGCCGGCGGGCGTCGTCCAGGTCGCGACCCGCCATCGCTGTCCACGTGGCGAGGAAGGCGCGCACGGACGGGACGAGGAAGGTGATGCCGGCGTCCTCGATGACGGCGAGCGCCCGCTCGAGCTGGGCCCGGCCGCCGGCGAAGGTGCGGCCCGACATGGTGAGGGTGCCGCCGTACATGAGGGCGCGGGCGAGCTGCTCGGGGTCGCCGAGCCCCTCGGCGCGGGCGATGGCCTCCTCGCAGTCGGCCCACACCTCAGCACCGCGGGCCCGGCCGGAGAAGAACCCGGTCCACGACCGGAAGACGAGCGCCCGGGTGAGGGTGCGCTCGTCGTCGACGGCGCGGGCCAGGGGCAGGGCGCGACCGGCGAACTCGTGCCCGGCGCGGTGGTCGCCACCCATGAAGGCCACGATCGACGCCGTGGTCAGGCCGCGCGCCCGCTCGGCGTCGCGCAGGGCCGGCGACTCGACCGCAGCCTGCAGCCGACGGTGCATCTCGGCGTAGAGCCCCCGCACGATCCAGAAGGCGAAGGTGGGTTCGGTGATGTCGAGCACCGCCAGCGGCCGCTTCGACGCCATCGCCCAGTCCATCGCCGCACGCAGGTCGTCGAGGTCGGCGGTCAGGCGTCGCAGCCACGGCTCCGGTGCCGGCCCCGTCAGGTTCGGCTGCGCCCGACGGGCCAGGCCGGCGTAGAAGTCGAGGTGCAGGTCCCGCACCGACCCGGCATCGTCGAGCCGGTCGGCGGCGTAGAGGCGGATGGTCTCGAGCAGCCGGTACCGCGCCTGCCCGTCGAGCTCGCCGACCTGCACGAGCGAGCGCTCCACCAGCTCGGTCAGCACGTCAAGGGCGCTGGTCCCGTTCAGCTCGGGTCCTCCGACGACGGCTTCGGCGGCGTCGAGGCCGAAGCTGCCGGTGAACACGGACAGGTGGGTCAACGCCCGGCGCTGGGTGTCGTCGAGCAGGTCGTAGCTCCAGTCGACCGACGCCTCGAGGGTCCGCTGTCGAGGGAGGGCGGTGCGGTGTCCGCCGGTGAGCAGCTGGAAGCGGTCGGCGAGGTTCTCGGCGATCTGGGCCGGGGTCAGCACCCGGGTGCGGGCGGCGGCGAGCTCGAGTGCGAGGGGGATCCCGTCCAGGCGCCGGCAGATGGCGGCGACGGCGGCGGCGTTGTCGTCGTCGATGCGGAACCCGTGCCGCACCTGACCGGCGCGCAGCTCGAACAGACGCGCCGCGTCAGTGGAGGCGACCTCCGCCACCGACGTGGCGGTGGGCGACGGGACGGACAGCGGCCCGAGCTGGTAGGTCGCCTCGCCCTCCACCCGCAGCGGCTCCCGGCTCGTGGCCAGAACCGTCACCCCGGGGCAGCAGCGGACGAGCGCGTCGGCGAGCGCCGCGCAGGCGTCGACGAGGTGCTCGCAGTTGTCCAGCACCAGAAGGACACGGCGCTCCTGAAGGTGTTCGACGAGCGCGTCCACGACGTCCGGGCTCGCCCGGTCGTGGACGCCAGCGGCCGCGGCGACGGCCGGCGCCACCATCGCCGGATCCCGCAGCCCGGCGAGCGCCGTCCACGCCGCACCATCGGAGAGTCGCTGGCCGGCGTCGGCCGTCACCTCGGCCGCGAGCCGGGTCTTTCCGCTACCACCCGGTCCCGTGAGGGTGACGAGCCGGGCGCCGTCGAGGAGCGCCGCCAGCTCGGCCCGCTCCCGCGCCCGGCCGACGAACGCCGAGCCTCCTGGCGGCGTCGCTCGCACTGCACGCCCCCGATCGCCGGCAGGCGCCTCCCGGCCGCTGGAGTCGCTGGCCCTGTTCCCGTCATGCCCTCGCGCCGGCCACGTCACCTCGCGCCTCGTCGCCGTGGTCCACCCAACCATCCGGGTGCACGGGCGTCAAGGTCGACGGCGAGCAGCGGACCGACACCCGGGTTCGGTCGGACCGACGCGAACGAGGAGCCTGGACGTCTCGAGGCGACTCCACGCGCGCGAGCACGGGCCCCGGCCCACGCGCGGCCCCGCGCTCGGGTTCGTTGACGTCGAGGCCATGCCGGCACCGTCGCAGAACCCGTTGCAGCCCGGTTGCAGCCCGCAGCAGGCTCACCGCCCCCAGGAAGCTGGCCGCGCTCGTCGACCAGCCGCCAGCCAGCGTCTGAACCACAGTCGACCGTCGGCGCCGCCCTCGCGTTCTCGAGGCTGGGCGCGTCGGAACCCGGCGCACTCAGCCTCGAGAACACAGACCGCTCGCTCCCCGGCGATGCAACCAGCCGGCCGGTCGGTCAGGATCAAGGAACGGTCCCCTGCCGGTGTGTCACGCTCGTGGCGAACGAGAGAAGGAGCGGGGATGGAGTCGACGTGCGCTCGGCGCGGGTCACCGCCGAGGGCGACATCGACTTCCGGGGCACGCTCGGCGTGGCCAGGGACGCGCCCCGTGGGGTTCCGCGACATCCGCGTGCGCTTCGACGTCGACACCGACGCCGACGACGACACGCCCGCCAAGCTCGTCGAGCTGACCGAGCGCTACTGCGTCGTGCTGCAGACCGTCCGCTCGACCACACCGGCCGAGACCAACGTCGTCCGGAGCGGCGACCGCAGCTGAGGCTCGACCCCACCGCCCCGCCGCCTGCGCGTCAGTTGGCGAACACCAGCAGGCTGAGCTGGGTCGGCGCCAGCGCCTCGTCGGGCCGACCGCAGCCTCCTACGAGGGGCGGCGGAGGCGCACGAGGGCGTCGATGGCCTCGCGGGCGCCGTCATCGGTCTCGACCCGGCGCCGGACGCGCTCGGCCCGCTCGACGACGAGACCGGTGCCGTCGAGGTCGTCGACGACGTCCTCGGGCGTGAACAGCACAGCGTCGTCCTGCGGTCCACCGTGGCCCTCGGTGAGGTTCGTGCGGTCGTGGCCGACGACCAGGAGCACCCCACCGGGCGCGACACCCGACGCCGCCAGCCGGTGGGCGGCCCGGCGCTCGGGGGGCGGCAGCTGCAGGTAGAACACCAGCACCAGGTCGAACGCCTCGGCTGGTGGCTCCCACGTGGTGACGTCGACGCAGACCGTCTCGACGTGCACCCCGGCCGCCGCCGCACGCCGCCGGGCCTTCTCGAGTCCGACGTCGGAGAAGTCCACGGCCGTGACGCGCCAACCCCGCTGCGCCAGCCAGACGGCGTTGCGGCCCTCGCCGGCAGCGACGTCGAGCGCTGCCCCCGGCGCCAGGTCGGCGGCCTCGGCCACGAGGAACTGGTTGGGGCCGGCCGACCACACCAGCTCCTGGGCCGCGTAGCGCTCATTCCACACGTCTCGCTTCACGATGCTCTCCGAACCTGATAACCGCCGGGAGGGCCCGCCGCCAGCGTACCGACCGGTTCCGAGCGAGCCTGTGGTCGTGGTCCTCCAAGTGGGCGGCCCATGTTGTCGGCGGAACCCCTCGCCCGACTTGAGCCCGCCGGCCAGTTCGGGCTGCCCGACCAGGCTGTCAGCCCGCGATCTCCCCCGCGCCGCCCGCGCCACCTCCCCCCGCCCTTTCCGGACCCCGCGCGTCGACATACGACGTCGAGGGTCCGCAAAGTGGTGGGCGACGGGCGGGTGACGGCTCGATGCGCCGTTCGGGCCTGGGGTGACCGGATGGCAACGCGAGAGACGACGGGGTGCGACGTACCACCCGTGGTGCGCGCGAAGGCGGTCGTGCACGGGGCGGCGGCGTGGCTGGAGGAGCTGCCGGCGCTGGTCGCCTCGCTGGAGGCGGACTGGTGGATCCCTCGACGGCGGCACGGAGGCGTTCGTGGCCAAGGTTGTCCGCGCCGACGGCACCCCCGCGGTGCTGAAGCTGCTCGTCCCCCGGTCCGGTGACGCCGCCCGTCACGAGCTCACCGTGCTTCGCCTCGCCGGTGGGAGGGGTGCGCCGCCCTACTGCGCGTCGACGAGGCGCGGGCGCCATGCTGCTCGAGAGCCTCGGCCGGTCGATGTCCGAGCTTGGCCTGCCTGTGCACCCCCGCCGCGAGCTGCTGTGCGACGCCGCGACGCGGCTGTGGCGGCCCGCGCCCGACGCCGGCCTGCCCACCGGCGCGGACAAGGGCCGACGTCGCCGTCACCTACCTCCGCCTCGACGACCCCGGCGACGACCCGGGCCGGCCCGCGGCCTACGCCGAGCAGCGTGCCCAGACCGCGGACGCCACCGCCGCCGCCATCACCGCCGCCGGGTGCCGGGCGCACGCCGTCGAAGCCGACCTCGCCGACCCGGCCACACCCGCCCGCATCTTCGACGACGTCGAGTCGGCGCTCGGGCCCGTCGCCATCCTCGTGCACAACGCCAGCGGCTGGCGGAAGGACACCTTCGCCCCCGAGCGCGCCGACCCGGCCGGCCGCGACGGCGGGGGCTGGGTGCGCGCCGAGACCTTCGACGCCCAGTTCCTGGTCGACGCCCGGGCCGGCGCCCTCCTGATCGCCGAGCTCGCCCGCCGGCACCGCGCACGCGGTGCGGACTGGGGCCGGATCGTCACCCTGACCTCGGGCGGACCGATGGGGTTCCCGGGCGAAGCGTCCTACGGAGCCGCCAAGGCCGCCCTCGAGAACTACACGATGACGGCGTCCATCGAGCTCGCCGGCGACGGCATCACCGCCAACGTGGTCTACCCGCCGGTCACCGACACGGGCTGGGTGACCGACCAGATCCGGCGGTTCGTGGCCGCGAGCCCCGACCATGTGCACGTCGCCGGGCCCGAGGAGGTGGGCGGGGTGATCGCCTGGCTCTGCACCGACGCCGCCCGCCTGATCACGGGCAACGTCGTCCGCCTGAGGTGAGCGCCACCGTCGCGCGATGCATGGAGCGGCGCGGCGTGGGTACGGAGGCGGGTATGCGGGGTGGCGAGTCGGTACTGTCGGGAGCATGAGCGTGGGCACGCTCGTGCACGAGGCCTTGGTCTACCGGTCCGACGACGGCCTGCTGAGCGCCACGCTCCCGCACCTGCGGGCGGGCCTCGCCGCGGACGACGCCGTGATCGCCGTGCTCGACGACCGCAAGGCGGCGCTCGTCCAGGACAGGCTCGGCGCCGACGCCGACGCCGTGCAGTTCCTCGACCCGGCCACGGTCTACCGGCGGCCCGCCGCCACCATCGCCGAGTACAGCCGGGTCTTCGACGAGCTCGACGGGCGGCCTGCCCGGGTGCTCGCCGAGATCGCGGCCGGCGACACCGCCGACGCCTGGGCCGACTGGGTCCGCTACGAGGCGATCACCAACGAGGCCTTCCGCTCACGACCCTGCCACGTCATCTGCAGCTACGACGACCGTGTGGTACCCGGCATGGTCGTCGACGCCGTCGCCCGCACCCATCCCTTGCTGCGTGCCGGCGCCACGACGCGGATCAGCAACGAGTTCGAGGACCCCCGCACCGTCCTGGCGCACCTCACTCCGGCCTTCCCGGTCCCGACGGCGCCCCCCGACCTCGCCCTGCGCGTCGACGGCACGCCGCAGAAGGCCCGGCAGGCGTTCCTCGCCGCAGCCGAGGCCGCGGGCGTCGACCCCGACGACGCGGGCGAGCTCGCCGTGGCCCTCAACGAGGTCGTGACCAACGCGATCCTGCACGGCGGCGGGGACGCCCGGCTCCGCCTCTGGTGGCTCGGCGGCGCCGGGCTCGTGGCGGCCGTCACCGACTCGGGGCCGGGGATCGACGACCCGCTCGTCGGCTTCCTCCCGCCCCACCCGGCGGCGCTCGGTGGCCGGGGCATGTGGATGGCCCGCCAGCTGTTCGACCGGGTCGAGCTCGACGACGGACCCGACGGCTTCACCGTCTGGCTCGCAGCCCACGCCAGGGGCTGAGACCCCGACCGCGTGATGCCGGAAGCTGCTCGAAATGGGGCCAACGGACTATGGCCGATGGCCACGGGGCAGCCGTACGGTGAGAGGCCGGAGCGCGGTTGCGACCCTCTGGTTGCAACCCCGAGGGGGGTCCCCGGCAGCCGGCACCCGCAAGGGACAACGGCTGCCGGGGACCCGCCGCGCCGGGGTCGGCGGCGGCGTACCGATCAGCTTCCGCCCTCGCCGGCTAGCTGCCGTCGCTTGGTACCGTCTGGGCGTGCCTCTGTACGAGTACCGCTGCCGGACCTGCGGGGTGCTCTTCGAGCGCCTCCTGCCGATGAGAGCGGCCGACCCGGCGTGCCCCGACGGCCACACCGACGTGGCTCGCCTGCTGTCGGTGTTCGCCCGGGGCTCGTCCGCCGGCGGTGGCGACGCCGCCCCCATCGGCGGTGGGGGCTGCTGCGGCGGCGCCTGCGGGTGCGGCTGAACGGCTCGGGCCCGGCGGCGCCACGCGCGTGAGGAGGACCTGCGCCGGACGCGCCGCTTTCGGCCACGGCGGCTCGTCGACGTGGGTGACGGGGATCGACGCCGCCCGACGGGTCGGCTGGGTGGCGGTCGTGCTCGCCGACGGCGCCTTCGCCGGAACCGCCACCGCGCCCGACCTCGCGGCGCTCGTGGCCGAGGTGGAGCCGGTGGCCGTCATCGGAGTCGACATCCCCATCGGCAGCGTCGCCGGCGGGCGGGCGTGCGACCGTCTCGCCCGGACGGCGCTCGGTCCGCGGGGTCGCAGCGTCTTCCCCGCTCCGCCGGCGGAGGTGCTCGACGCCGCCGACCAGGTCGAGGCGAACCGCCGGCTGGCCGCCGCCGGCCTACCGCGGGTGTCAGCCCAGGCGTGGGCGCTCGTAGCCAAGATGCGCCAGGCCACCGCCCTCGCCGCCGTCGACGAGCGGGTCCACGAGGTCCACCCCGAGCTCGCATTCGCCACGATGACCGGCGCCCCCATGGCGCATCCGAAGCGAACGTGGGCGGGCCAGGCCGAGCGCCGTGCCGCCCTCCGTGGAGCCGGCGTCGCGCTACCGGACGACCTCGGCCCCGCTGGCCTCGCCGCCCCCGACGACGTACTCGACGCCGCCGCCGTCGCATGGACGGCGCAGCGCATCGCCGCCGGCGTCGCCGCCCCACTCCCCGACCCGCCCGAACCGGGCATCGACCACCCCGCCGTCGCCATCTGGGCCTGAGACCACCCCGTGAAGCGGTAAGTGGGTAAGGGAGTTGCGGATTACCGGGAGTAACGTTCCCAGTTGGGCTCGCCCGATGTCGCCGCCCGTTCGCCGCCTGCGGGCCTCACCGCTGTACGTGCGGCCTGTGCGGCGCCGGCCAGATCGGGGGTGCCGCGATGACACACCCGTGCGCTTGAATGCACCGATGGCTCGAATCGCCTGCGGGCACTGCGGGGGCTCCCACGACAGCGTCGCCGCCGTGCGCGCCTGCGCCCTCGGCGACGACGTCCGCGCCCCGGCCCTCTTCGACGACGCAGCTGGCCCGCAGCGCCGACCCGCCGACGGTGGCAGCGCACCGGGCGGAGGATCGGTGGACGCGGCGCTGCGCATGCCAACACCCGTGGCGGTGGCGACGAGTGCGGCTGACCTCGGTCGGCTGGCCGGCCCCGAGGCGCTCGGGCGATGGGCGCTCGTGGCGGCAGGCGATCTGGCGCCGGAACCGTGGGCCGGCGCCCCCCGGATTCGGGTCGGGACGGCCGAGCTCGACCGGCCCGAGCCACCCGACGCCCTGGTCAAGGCGTGGCACGGCCGGCGCCGGGTGGTGATCGAGCTCGAACCCGGTGTCGACCTCGACGCCGTCGCCTCCTGGACCGACGGCACGCTGCCCTGGGAGCTGCCCGCCACGTTCGAACCGCCGGGTGAGCGGCTCGCCCACCTCGTGCGCACCAACAGCGTCGACCTGCGGGACCCGGCCCGGCCCCGTTGGTGGCTGGCCGAGCTCGCCGTCGGCGCCGGCGCCGAGGCCGGCGGCCCCGCCGACGTCACCCTCCCCGGCGGGCGGCCGGCCTGGCTCGACGGCGGACCGCTCCGGCGCTTCCGAGACGACCCGACCGCAGCGTCCCGCCCCGGCGACCTGCCGGGCGAGGCCGGGGCCGGGCGCGCCATGCTCGCCGGTGCCGTGGTCGTCCCCCGGGCACACGTCGAACGGGGTGTGCTCGAGCCACTGGGCGCCGGTGGGCCCACGGCCGAGCTCGCCCGCGACCAGCTCGCCGCCGTCGCCCACGAGACGGCGGTCGCCCGCATCATCGCCCCGGCGGGCTCGGGCAAGACCCGGGTGTTGACCGAGCGGGCCCGTCACCTGCTGCGGGACTGGGGCGTGCACCCCTCGGCGCTGTGCCTGGTCGCCTACAACCGCCGAGCCGCCGAGGAGATCCGCACCCGCACCCCCGACCTCACCGGCCTCCAGGTCCGCACGCTCAACGCCCTCGGTCTCGCCATCCTGCGGGGCACCGGCCCGTACCGCCGGCGGGGCGACGTCGCCGTCGTCGACGAGCGCCAGGTGCGCGCCCACCTGTCCGACCTGGTCGTCGTGCCCCGCCGGGTCAACACCGACCCGTACCAGCCGTGGCTCGACGCCCTCTCGGCCGTCCGGCTCGGCCTGCGGGACCCCGCCGAGGTGGAGGACGAGTTCGACGGCGAGGTCGACGGGCTGGTCGACGTCCTGCCCGCCTACCGGGCCCGGCTCGCCGAGCGGGGCGAGGTCGACTTCGACGAGCAGATCGTCGGTGCCATCCAGGTGCTCCTGGCCGACCCGGCCGCTCGGGACGCCGCCCGTCGCTCCTGTCGGATCCTGCTCGTGGACGAGTTCCAGGACCTGACGCCCGCCCACCTGCTGCTGATCCGACTGCTCGCTGGACCCGACCTGGCCGTGTTCGGCGTCGGCGACGACGACCAGACCATCTACGGCTACGCCGGCGCCACGCCCGAGTGGCTGATCGGCTACGACCGGATCTTCCCCGGAGCGGGCGACCACCCCCTCACCGTTAACTACCGCTGCCCCGTGCCGGTCGTGACGGCGGCGTCGACGCTGCTCGGACACAACCGCCGGCGCGTCCCGAAGGAGGTCCACCCGGGACCGGCCGCCGCCACCGGCGACGACCGTCTCGCCGTCGTGAGCGCGGAGCGGCCGGCGGCCGCCGTCGCCGATCACGTCACGGGCACGCTGCTCCCGGCGGGCGTCGAGCCGGCGGCCGTCGCCGTGCTGGCCCGGGTCAACGCCTCGCTCGCCCCCGTGAAGGTGCTTCTCGCCGAGCGGGGCGTGCCCGCCCACGGGGGCGTCGGTGTCGAGTGGCTGCGCCGCTCCGGGGTGCGGGCGGCGCTGGCGTGGCTGCGGATCGCCGCCGAGCCCGGGCGCCTGCGCGCCGCCGACCTGCGCGAGGCGGCCCGCCGGCCCTCGAGGGGATGCTCCAACCAGCTCGTCGACTGGATCAGCGAGAAGCGCACCACCGACGAGCTGCGATCGCTCGCCGGCCGGCTCAACAAGGACCGCGACGTTGACCGGGTGCTCGACCTGGCCGCCGACATCGACCGTGCCACCGCCGTCGCCGAACGCGGCACCGCGGCCGTGCTCGAGGTGGTGCGCTCGGGCATCGGGCTCGACGACGCCCTCGACTCGCTCGACGCCACCCAGCGGGCCGCGAGCGGCTCCCACGCCGACGACGTCGACGCCCTCGTCGCCCTCGCCGAGCTGCACCCCGACGTCGCCGGGTTCGAGCGGTGGCTCAGCGACCGGCTCGCCACCCCCTCCGACCCGCTGGGCGTCACCCTGGCCAGCGTGCACGCCGTGAAGGGGCGGGAGTGGCCCCACGTCGTCGTCCACGACGTCAACGAGGGCACGTTCCCCCACCGACTGGCCTGGGACCGGGAGGAGGAGCGCCGGGTCTTCCACGTCGCCATCACCAGGGGCGCCGAGACCGTCACCGTCCTGGCGCGGGCGGGCGCGGCCAGCCCCTTCCTGACCGAGCTGCGCACGCCCGCGCCGCCCCGGCCGGCGGACCGCCCCGGCACCGGCGCGCCCGGCCCCGCCCCCAGCGCCACGCGCCCGGAGCGCGCCGCCAAGGGGTCCGCCGGCAGGCGGTCCGGCCCGGGCGCAGGCGGTCCCGACCCCGCCCTGCTCGAGGCGTTGCGCGCGTGGCGGCGGGCGCGGGCCAGGCGCGACGACGTACCCGCCTACATCGTGTTCAACGACGCCACCCTCGCCGACATCGCCTCCCGTCGTCCCGGCACCCTGCGCGAGCTCGGGCGCATCGCCGGCATCGGTCCCACCAAGCTCGAGCGCTACGGCGACGAGATCCTCGGCCTCGTCGCCGACGCCGCCGACCGATGAACGCCGCATGCCACGCTCCGCCCGGCGCTCGGCCACGCCGCCGCGGTCGAGTACGGTTTGCCGGAATCTTCCGACGGCGGATCCCCGGGCCCTGCCCGGACCGGCCAGCCACGCCGAAGGGAGGTTGCGGTGGAGACATCCCGAGTGCTCGTGGTCGAGGACGAACCCGACGTGCGCCAGCTGCTCGAGCTGACCCTCGGCCTCGAGCTCGGCCTCGAGGTGGTGGCGGCCGTCGCGACCGGCGCCGCCGCCGTTGACGCGGCGCGGCGCACCGAGCCCGACCTGGTGGTGCTCGACCTCGGCCTGCCCGATCTTCCCGGCCTGGACGTGATCGGCCTGTTGCTCGCCGCCGCCCCGGCGGCCCGCATCGTCGTGTTCTCGGCACGCGACGACCGGGAGTCCAAGACGGCCGCCCTCGCGCGCGGCGCAGCGGCCTACGTCCCCAAGGCCGACCACATCACCCGGCTGAGCGACGTGCTTCGTGACCTCGCCCCGGGGACGACGGTGCCGACCGCGCTGGGGGACCGGAGGACCGTCGAGCTCCGCGGTCACCCGACCGACCCGCGCCGGGCCCGTGCCGCCGCCACCGAGGCCGCCGGCGAGTGGGGCTGTCCCGAGATCCAGGACTCGCTCGCCCTGGTGGTCAGCGAGCTGGTCACCAACGCCGTGACCCACGGACGGGGGCCGTGGCGGCTCCGGCTCGTACGGCGAACCGGCTACCTGCGGGTCGAGGTGCTCGACCACGGCGAGCACCCGCCCACCATCCGGGACGCCGACGAGGACAGCGAGCACGGGCGCGGCCTGTTCCTCATCGACGCACTCACCACGGCGTGGGGCGTCGAGCCCGAGACCGAGGGCGGCAAGACCGTGTGGGCGGAGCTGCCCTGCTGAGCGCCCGGCACGGTCAGCGCAGCTCGTCGAGCAGAAACAGCGTCTGGGTCGACTGCACCTCGGGGATCGACTGGAGCTCGCCGAGCACCACGTCGCGCAGGTGCTCCATGTCGGGGGCCCGCACGAGCAGCACGTAGTCGGATGGGCCGGCGGTGAGGGCCAGCCACTCGAGGCCGGGCAGCCGGCGGAGCCGTTCCCCGACCGACCGCCAGGCGTGCTGCACGACGCTGACCATCACGAGGGCGGCCAGGGGCTGGCCCACCTTGGTGGGGTCCACCTCGACGGTGAACCGGCGGATGACGCCCTCGTTCCGCAGGCGCGCCAGCCGCTGGTAGGCGGTGGCCCGGGCGACGTTGACCTCCCGGGCCAGCTCAGCCACCGACATGCGGGCGTCGACCCGCAGCAGCTCGAGCATCCGCAGGTCGACGTCGTCGACGACGATTCGTTCAGGCACGGGCTCTCCCGGCGGTACGCCGCTGGACGAAATCGAATCATTGCGAGCCAACTTGATCAAGACGTCTGAAGATCAGCGACAACCGTAGACGTTGTGGCACCGGTCACACCAACATGATGGCGGCCGTTCCGTGACAGGAGGTGCCCCATGGCCCAGGGTTCGCTGTACGCACCGGTGCACCGATCGGGGGGCGGAGGCGTGGAGGTGCAGCTCGGCGACGACCACCCCGGGGTCGCCGACCCCGAGTACCGGCGCCGCCGCAACGAGCTGGCGGCCCTCTCGTATGACTGGCAGCCCGGCGACCCGGTCCCCCGCGCCGACTACACCGAGACCGAGCACGAGGTGTGGCGCATCGTGTGGGACGAGCTCGGCCCGCTCCACGAGCGGCACGCCTGCCGGGCGTTCCTCGAGGCCAAGGCCGAGCTCGATCTCCCGCCCGACCACGTGCCCCAGCTGACCGAGGTCACCGAGCGGCTGCGCCCGATCAGCGGCTTCGCGTACCTGCCGGTCGCCGGGCTGGCGCCGCTGCGCGAGTTCTACGGCGCCTTCGCCGACGGGTCGTTCTTCTCGACCCAGTACGTGCGCCACCACTCCATGCCGCTCTACACGCCCGAGCCCGACATCATCCACGAGGTCATGGGCCACGCCAACCAGCTGGCGATCCGCCCGTTCGCCGACGTGTACCGCCTGGTCGGCGAGGCCGTCCGCCGCATCGAGACCGAGGATGCGCTGCGCTTCCTGTCACAGGTCTTCTGGTTCAGCTTCGAGTTCGGCGTGGTGTGGGAGGACGGCGAGCCCAAGGCGTACGGCGCCGGCATCCTCTCGTCGTCCGGCGAGACGGCGGCGTTCGCCGGGGCCGAGCTCCGCCCCCTCGACGTGCACGAGATGGGCACCCTCGACTACGACATCACCCGCTACCAGCCGGTGCTGTTCGCCGCCCGCTCGACCCACGAGGTGGTCGAGACCATGGGCGAGTTCTTCGCGTCCTACGACGACGACACCTGCCACCGAGTGCTCCAGGAGGCGACCCGATGAACGCCTCGTCCACCACCGCCACCACCGGCCGGGCCGCCACCGGCGTCGCCCCGCGCGAGCTGCTGCGCGGGTGGGACTCGGTCGAGTTCTGGGTCGGCAACGCCCGCGCCTTCGCGGGCTGGCTCAGCGCGGCGTTCGGGTTCGAGGTCATCGCCTACGCCGGACCGGAGACCGGCCGGCGCGACACGGCATCCTACGTGCTCGAGCAGGGCCGCATCCGCTTCGTGGTCACCGCCGGCCTCGACGGCGACACGCCGGTGATGGGCCACGTGGCCCGCCACGGCGACGGGGTGCGCGACGTGGCCTTCGCCGTCGCCGACGTCGACGCTGCCTTCGCCGCGGCCGTGGCCCGGGGCGCGCCGGCGGTGCGCGAGCCCGTCACCATCGACGACGAGCACGGTGAGATCCGCCTCGCCACGATCGGCGCCTACGGCGAGACCCAACACAGCTTCGTGGACGCCTCGGCGTACGGCGGACCACACCGTCCCGGCTACACCGCCGAGAACCTGCCCCCTGCGCCGGTGGGCGACCCGGTCGGTCTCGAGCGCATCGACCACGTGGTCGGCAACATCGAGAAGGGCGAGCTCGACCACTGGGTCGACTTCTACCGGTCGGTGCTGGGCTTCGACGAGTTCCGCAGCTTCAGCGCCGAGCAGATCTCAACCGAGTACTCGGCGCTGATGTCGACGGTCGTGTGGGACGGCACCGAGATCAAGCTGCCGCTCAACGAGCCCGCCGAGGGGAAGCGCAAGAGCCAGATCGAGGAGTACCTCGAGGCCTACCACGGGCCCGGCGTGCAGCACATCGCCATGGGCACCGACGACATCGTCGCCGCCGTGGCGTCGCTGCGGGCGCGGGGCCTGCGGTTCCTCCAGGCGCCGCCCACGTACTACGAGGACGCCCGGGCTCGCCTCGGCCACCTCGACCTGCCGTGGGACGACATCGAGCGCCTCGGGATCCTCGTCGACGAGGAGCCCGACGGCTGGCTGTTGCAGATCTTCACCGAGATGATCACCGACCGGCCCACCGTGTTCATCGAGATCATCCAGCGGGGCGGCGCCCAGGGCTTCGGCGAGGGCAACTTCAAGGCCCTGTTCGAGGCCATCGAGCGCGAGCAGGCCCGCCGGGGCAACCTGTGACGGAGGTGTGAGATGCCCTACTACCGCAGGGTCGGCGACGTCCCCGCCAAGCGCCACGTCCGCTCCCCCGGTCCCGACGGAAACCTGTTGTTCGAGGAGGTCATGGGCGAGGAGGGCTTCGCCGGCGAGTCCTCGATCCTGTACCACCTGGGCTCCCCCTCCGCCATCACCGCCGCCGAATCGGTCACCGAATCAGCCACCGAATCGGTCACCGAATCGGGGGCCTTCGTCCCCAACCGGCCGTTGCTACCCCGCCACCTGCACACCTCGAAGCTGCCGGTCGGGGGCGATGCCGTCACCGGGCGGCACGTCCTGCTCGGCAACGACGACGTGCGCATCGGTTGGGTGGCGGCCGACACCACCAGCCCCGTGTACCGCAACGCGCTCGGCGACGAGCTGCTGTACGTGCAGGCCGGTGAGGGCACCCTAGAGCTTCCTGTCCGGGGGTTGAGGTTGCGGGTCCCCCACTTGGTGGGGTCCGGCGATGGACTCTGTGGCTCCTACCAGAGAGACAAGGAGCCCATCACCGTGACCCCGAACGAGATCATCGCTCATCGTC
>SIRW01000008.1 GCA_004366205.1 Actinomycetota bacterium
GCTGCCGTCGCCGGGATCGGCGCGGCCGTGGCGGCCGTGATCCGCCGGCGCCGAGCCGTCGCCGCCCCCCGGCGTTCACCGTGAGGGCCGCACCCTGGTTCGGATGATACAGGTGTTTGCTATGCTTCGAACATGTTTGTGAAGGCCTTGGAGCGGATCCGGGACGTGCTCGGCCGGTTCGCCGAGGCCTTCGATCCCGCCCTGGTGACCGCCGGCGACGCCCAGCGGGTCGTGGCGGTGGCGTCCACGATCGAGAAGATGGCCGCGGCCATCAAGACCCTGGCCGCGGCCCGCGTCGCGGAGACCGACCTGTGGCGCACGAGCGGGGCGAGGAGCGCCGCCCACGAGCTCGCCAGGCAGACCGGTGTCGGGGTCGGCGCCGCCAAGGACGCCATCACCGCCGGCAAGCGGCTCCGGCAGCTGCCGCTGGCGGCCGGCGCCGCCAAGGCCGGGGAGCTGTCCCAGCAGCAGGCCCAGGCCATCGCCGACGCCGCCAGCGCCGACCCGACCGCGGAGCGCCGCCTGGTCGAAAAGGCCAAGCGGTCCTCGCTCGGTGAGCTCAAGGACGAATGCGCCCGCACCAAGGCTGCGGCCGAGGACCTCGAGGAGCGCCGCCGCCGCATCCACCGCGAGCGCTTCTGCCGCAAGCGCACCACCCCCGACGGCGCCGGTGAGATCCACTACCGGTCCACGGTGGAGAACATGGCACGCGTGTGGGCGGTCCTGCAGGCCTTCTTCAGTGGCGTGTTCGAGCAGGCCAAGGTCGAGGGCAGCTGGGAGCACACCGACGCCTACATGGCCGACGCCCTCGGCGCCATGGCCGAAGCCGCCGCCCGAGCCCACGCCGGCGACCACGGGACCAACAACGGCAACCGGGGTCCGAACCCGCAACCGGCCGGTAGCGGAACCGGCCTGATGTCCCAGCCCCCCGCAGACGCCGCCAACCAGACCGAACCCCGCCGGCCAGGCGACGGGGACCCGCCTGACCAGCCGCGCCCCGAGGATGCGGGAGCGGCGGCCGCCACACAGGCCGACCTGGGCCTCGGGCTCGACCCGACACCCGACCCGAACCGCGCACCCACCCCCGCCGCACGTGACGGCAAGCGCCGGGCGAAGCCGCCGGTGCCGGCAACGATCCTGGTGCGCATCGACTGGGACGCCCTCATCCGCGGCTACCCCATCACCGGCGAGATGAGCGAGATCGCCGGCTACGGACCCGTCCCCGTCTCCGTCATCGACGACATCATGGCCACCGGCGACCCGTTCCTCGCGGCGGTGGTCACCAAGGGCAACGACGTCATCAACGTCGCCCACCTCGGCCGCCGCCACACCGCCCACCAACGCACCGCCATGGCCTGGCGAGACCCCATGTGCTGCGTCGAGGGCTGCACGGCCACCATCGGGCTCGAGCACGACCACCGCCACGACTGGGCCACCACCAAGGTCACCCTCCTCGCCTGGTCCGACCGGCTCTGCGGCCACCACCACGACCTCAAGACCCACCACGGCTGGCGCCTCGTCACCGGCCACGGAAAACGGGCCATGGTCCCACCCGGCCACCCCGACCACCCCGGCGACGACCCACCTCAACCACCCGTCCTGGGGCCGCCATCCCACGGCGCCACCCCCACCGACCCACGGGCCCGCGCCCCTGCCCCCGATGGGCGCGGCGACCAGCGAGCCGATGCCGGCGACCAGCGAGCTGATGCCGTCACCCGATCGGCCGGCCCCGCGCCGCCGGCGCGCCCACCGAACGCACGACCGCCCACGTCGCCCGAACCAGGCACGGCCACGCTGTTCCCCACCGACGACCCCACCGCGGCGTGAGGTGAGCGGCCCGACTCAAGACGCGCCTGTCGACGTCGATGCTCATGCGATGAGCGCAACCCGACGGCGGCCGGTGGGGCACGCGCACCGAGAGGAGGCGGCCCGTGCGGTCGAATCCCGCGCCGCTCGGGCGCGCGCCGCCGTTCGCCTTCGGATCCTGGGCCTCGTGGGGCTGCTGGTGCTCGCCGCCCCGGCGTCTGCCGGACTCGCAACCACCGCCGGCTCGACGGCGGCATCGACCGCGGCATCCGCGGGGTCGACGACCCGTCTGGCGGGGGCCGACCGGTTCGCCACCGCCGCGGCGGCCAGCGCCTCCCACTTCGCGCCCGGCGTCCCCGCCGTGTTCGTCGTGACCGGCCGCAACTTCCCCGACGCGCTCGCCGCGGGACCGGCCGCCGCCCACGCCGGCGGCCCGGTCCTGCTGGTCGAGCCCCACGCCCTCCCTCCGGCGACGGCGGCCGAGCTCGACCGGCTCCGTCCGGGCCGCATCGTCGTGGCCGGCGGGCCCCGCTCGGTCTCCGACGAGGTCGTGGCGGCACTCCGCCGCCACACGACCGGCGCCGTCGACCGGCAGGCCGGTCAGGACCGCTACGAGACCGCCGCCGGTGTGTCGGCGAGCAGCCGGCCGAGCGCCGCCACCGTGTTCGTCGCATCGGGCGAGAACTTCCCCGACGCGCTGGCCGCGGTGCCCGCCGCCCACCGGGCCGGTGCGCCGCTGCTGCTCACCCGGCGTCACGGCCTGCCTGCTGTCACCGCCGAGGAGGTCCGCCGGCTCGGCGCCACCCGCGCCGTGGTGCTCGGCGGCCCCAACGTGGTGTCCCCCGAGGTCGAGGACCACCTGCGCCGCCTGGTGGGCACCGTCGAGCGGTGGGCGGGGGCCGACCGGGCGGCCACGTCGGCCGTCATCGCCGAGCGGGCCTTCGGCTCGGGCGCACCGGTGGCGTTCCTCGCGACCGGCGCCGACGCCGCGGACGCCCTCGCCGCCGGGCCAGTCGCGGCCTTGCGGGGCGGTCCCGTGCTGCTGGCCGGGGCCAACTGCGTCCCGCTGGCGGTCTCGTGGCGGCTGGGCGCGCTCGCGCCGCAGCAGACCGTGCTGCTCGGCGGGCTCCGGGCGCTGGGCCGGGGCGTGGAGCACCCGCACACGCTGTGCCCGTGGCCGGGCGCTCCGGAGCGCACGCCTGCCATCGAGCCGGCGCCGCACCCCGCGTGGAACGACGACGCGCCCGACCCGCACCTCCTCCGCCACGGCGGCCGCTGGTACGCCTACACGACGGGAACGACGTGGGGGAACCACCTCGGCGTGCTCGTCTCCGACCGGCCCGACGGCGGGTGGGCGACGACCACCGGCCGCGCCTGGGGCTCGACGGCCCTGCCGGACCCGCCCGCCTGGCAGGAGCGCGACACCCAGTGGGCGCCGGGGGTCTACGAGCGCCCCGACGGCATGTTCGTCCTGTACTACGCCGCCCGCGAGCGCACGGCGACGGCGGGGCCCGTCCGCCGCTGGTGCTTGAGCGCGGCCACGTCCCCTGACCCCGCCGGGCCGTTCCGCGACCGCTCCTCCGGGCCGCTCTACTGCCAGCCCGACGGGTCGATCGACCCGCACCCCTTCGTCGACGCCGACGGCCGGGCGTGGTTGCACTGGAAGAGCAACGACGAGCAGTTCGACACCGTGTCGCGGGTCTGGGCCGCGCCCCTGGCAGCCGACGGCCTACGCCTCGCCGGCCCAGCGCGCGAGATCCTCGCCAAGGACGACCGTCGCTTCCCCTGGCAGACGACCGTCGACAACCCCCAGATGGTGCTGCACGACGGTCGCTACTACCTGTTCCACACCGGCGGCGACTGGCACCGTGACGACACCTACACGGTCGGCTACGCGGTCTGCGCCGGGCCTGCCGGTCCGTGCCACACCCGGCCCACCACCCTCGTGTCCTCCTACGGCACGGTGGCGGGACCCGGGGGTGGCACGGTCGCCCGGGCCGCCGACGGTCGCTGGTGGCTCTCGTACCACGCCTGGACGGCCGGCTGCACCAGCTACGACTGCGGCGGCCTGCGGCGGCTCTACGTCACGCCCCTCACCTGGCGCTGAGCACCTCTCCGCCCTGACCGGGGTGGGCGTGGCAGGATCGGCCGCCATGGCAGCCGACCATCGACCCGACCGGTTCCGGCGGCGGTTCTTCGCGTGGGTCTACCCGAAGATCGCCGCGCGCGAGGAGCAGCGGGGCGGGGCCGAGCACCGCCGCGAGCTGCTCGCGGGCCTGTCCGGCCGCGTCGTCGAGGTCGGCGCGGGGCACGGCGTGAACTTCCCCTACTACCCGCCCTCCGTCGCCGAGGTCGTGGCCGTGGAGCCCGAGACGGCGTTGCGCCGGCGCGCCGAGGAGGCGGCGGACCGGGCGGCCGTGCCGGTGCGAGTCGTCCCCGGGCTGGCCGACCGGCTCCCGCTCGAGGACGGGGGCTGCGACGCCGTCGTGTTCTCGCTGGTGCTGTGCTCGCTGCCCGACGTGCCCGCCGCCCTGGCCGAGGCCCGGCGGGTCCTCCGTCCCGGCGGCGAGGTCCGGTTCTACGAGCACGTCCGCTCCGACCGGCCGGTGCCCGCCCGCATCCAGCGCGCCGCCGACCTCCTCTGGCCGAGGATCGCCGGTGGCTGCCACCTGAGCCGCGACACCGCGGGGGCCATGGCGCGCGCCGGGTTGCGGATCGACAGCGTCCGGCGGTTCCCCTTCGCCGGCATCCCCCACGTCCTGGGGCGAGCCACCTCGCCGGGGTACCCCTGATCGTTTTCGCAGCAATCGTGCAGGAATCGGCTGTTCGGGCTCGAACCGTGTGGTATGCGACCCGCTGCCCGCACCCGCGTCCTGACCGCGCTCATCGCCGCGTCGCTCGTCCTCGGCCTCGTGTCGGTGGGGGCCTCGCCCTCCGGCGACGCGCCGGTCCCGACCGCCACCGGCGCCGGCCCCTCGGAGGCGGGCCCCGCCGCTGGCACGCCCGGGCGGGGGAACCCCCCGCCGCACGCCGGCCGTCCAGGCGGGCCCGGCAACCGGCCACCCGGCGGGGGCGGCAGCGACGGCGACGGGGACGGCAACGGGGGCTGGCGGGCCACGCCCACCGGGCTCGGGGGCCTCGCCCGCTACGACGCCGGCGAGTGGGTCCACACCGACTTCGTCTACGACGACGACGAGCGGGCCGACAACGCCGCCGACATCGTCGAGGTGCGCGTTCGCCCCGACGGGGACGACCTCGCCGTGCGGGTGATCTTCAACACGTTGCGCCCGACCGACACGACCGTGCTCGGCCTGGCCATCGCCACGAGCGAGGGGGCCGAGCACCGGGACTGGCCCCACGGCGCCGGAGTCGCCTCGCCGTGGGACACCTTCGTGACCGTCACGACCGCGGCCGCCCGCGCCGAGGTCGTCCACGACCCGGCCGCGCCGACCGCCACCGAGGCGCTTCCCGCCGCCGTCGACCACGACGCCAACACCGTCGAGTTCGTCGTGCCCGGCGTCGCCGCCGGCGATCCCGTGCTCACCCTGAACGCCGGCGCCGGCCTCGCCGGCGCGGGCGGCTGGACCGGGTCGCCCCCGGTGGTCGACCTCGCCTTCAACGGCCACGACCAGGAGCCGATCGGCGCCAACTTCCGCTCACAGGCCCAGCGGGCCGCCATCGACTCGGGCGACGTGTCCCGCTTCGGCGTGGAGGTCGACGTCGCCCTCCTGCGCGCCGGGCACTCCGACCCCCCCGTGCGTGACCCCGGGCTCTACAACGCCGTGTACCCGAGCAGGCTCGACCTGGGCGGTGGCTACGGCGGGAGCTTCCCCAAGCACCGGGGGGCCTTCCAGCCCTACGCGCTGTGGATCCCCGACGGCGTCGACCTCGACGAGCCGACCCCGCTGGTGCTGGTGCTGCACTCGCTCGGCCAGATCCACAACCAGTACAACACCTGGTCGGTCTACGACGAGCTCGGTGACGGCCTCGGCGCCATCGCCATCACGCCGCTCGCCCTCGGCACCGACGGCTGGTACCGCAACGAGGCGCTCGTCGACACGCTCGACGCCTGGGTCGACGTGACCCGGCGCTTCACCGTCGATCCCGAGCGCACCTACTCGACCGGCTACTCGATGGGCGGCTACGGCACGTACCGGTTGGGGACCCTGCTCCCCGAGCTGCTCGCCGCCGGCGTGTCGTGGGTGGGGCCCCCGATCGACGGGATCTGGCTGGGCACGACCCTGCAGGACCAGCCCAACCTGACCTACAGCCAGCTCGAGAACACCAACCACGTCCCGTTCTTCATCATCCACGGCACGTTCGACGAGCTCGTGCCCGTCACCGGCGTGACCCGCCAGGCCAACCGCTTCCACGACCTCGGCCACGAGTACCGCTACGCCCTGCACCCCGGCCAGGAGCACTTCAGCTTCGCCGTCATCGACGACTGGACCCGCGAGCGCGTGTGGCTGCGGGGCCGGGCGCGGGTCACGGACCCCGCGCGGGTGACGTTCAAGGTGCGGCCGCACTCGTGGATGCCCCCGGCCCGGGCGCACCTGCTGCCCCTCCTCGAGGACCTGGCCGCCGAGCTGGGCGCCCGGTTCGACTCGCAGTACTGGGTGCGCGACGTCGTGGTCGCCGGCGACCCGGCGGTCGACCGCACCGGCTACGTCGAGCTGACCTCCCACGGCGTGCGAAACCGGGTGCCGGTGCTCGACGAGGAGCTGGGCGTGGCCGTGCCCGGATCGTCGCCGCACATCATCCGGGGTCAGACCCGCCAGTTCGCACCGGCGCCGGTCGAGAACCGCCTGACGGGGTCGATCACCGAGGTGAGCGAGCTGACGGTCGACCTGGCATGGGCGCAGCTGCGCCTCGAGGGCCTCGAGCTCGACGTCAGCGTCGACCGCCAGGTCACCCTGCACCTCGTCGACGGCGACCAGCGCCGCACCGTCGTGCTCACCCCTGAGGGCCTCCCGGGCGGTCCGGGTCCGGCGATCTGGGGGGCGCCGGCCCCGGGACCGCGCCCCACGGTCGCGCCGCGAGCGTGAAGTGGGGGGCGGCGGGACGAGCCCGCCGGCGCCTGAACCCGGCCACGAGCCCGGCGCGCATAGGGCTCACCGGAAGTCGCGCGACCGGGTGGCGGCCACCGGGAGCGGCTCGAGCCGCTCGGCCACGACGTTGACGACGCCGCCGGACCGCTCGAGCCGGCCCCGGACGAGCAACGCCGGAGCGGTGCGGCCCACCCGGCGGTAGCGCACCCACAACCCGGGCGAGCACACCACGTTGATCAGGCCGGTCTCGTCCTCGAGGTTCACGAAGACCGTGCCCTGGGCGGTGGCCGGGCGCTGGCGGTGGGTGACCGTACCGGCCACGGCGACCCGGGTGCCGGGCTCGGCGGTGGCGAGGTCGGCGGCGGTCAGCACCCCCTCCCCCGCCAGCCGGCGCCGCAGGTGCTCGGTGGGGTGCGTGTCGGGGGCGACGCCGGTGGACCACAGATCGGCGGTGGTCTCCTCGGGCGGCGTCATCCCCGGCAACGGCGGCGCGTGGGTGCCGGTGACCACACCGGGCAGGCGCCCGGGTCGGGACTCGGCCGCCGCCCCCGCCGCCCACAGCGCGGCCCGCCGGTCGAGGCCGAGGCTACCGAACGCACCGGCGGTGGCCAGCGCCTCGACGGCCGGCAGCGTCGCCCCGGTGCGGCGCACCAGGTCGTCGGGCGAGGCGTACGGGCCCCCGCCCGCGCTGGCGTCGCTCGCGCCCGGGCCGTCACCCTGCGGGCTGCTCGCCCCGTCCCGCTCGGCGACGATGCGCCCGGCCAGGTCGTCGCCCACGTTGCGGACGGTGGCGAGCCCCAGCCGCACGGCGAGACCGCCCGCGCTGGCGGGGT
Source organism: Actinomycetota bacterium (assembly GCA_004366205.1). GTDB lineage: Bacteria > Actinomycetota > Acidimicrobiia > Acidimicrobiales > CADCSY01 > SIRW01. The sequence continues at coordinate 7,688 of SIRW01000008.1, forward strand.
GGGGTTCGAGGGTCGCGCCGGCGCCGCTGTGGTTCACGTCGGGCCGGCGCACCCGCACCCCGTGGCGGCGGGCGTCGCGCACCAGGCTGTGCGGCGACCAGAAGCCCATGGGCTGGGCGTTCAGCAGCCCGGCGCAGAACGCCGCGGGGTGGTGCAGCTTCAGCCACGACGAGGCGTAGACGAGGTAGGCGAAGCTCACCGAGTGGCTCTCGGGGAAGCCGAAGTTGGCGAAGGCGGCGAGCTTCTCGTAGATCTCATCGGCAGTCGCTCCGGTGATGCCTCGCTCGGCCATGCCCTCGTACAGCCGGTCGCGCAGGCGGGCCATGCGCTCCCCCGAGCGCTTGGCACCCATGGCCTGGCGCAGCTGGTCGGCCTCGGCGGCGCTGAACCCGGCGGCGTCGATGGCGATCTGCATGAGCTGCTCCTGGAACAGCGGCACGCCCAGGGTCTTGCGCAGGGCGGGCTCGAGCAGCGGATGCGGGTAGGTGACGGGCTCCTGGCCGTTGCGCCGCCGCAGGTACGGGTGCACCGAGCCGCCCTGGATGGGGCCGGGGCGGATGAGGGCGACCTCGACCACCAGGTCGTAGAAGCACGTGGGCCGCAGCCGGGGCAGGGTGGCCATCTGGGCCCGGCTCTCGACCTGGAACACGCCCACCGAGTCGGCCCGGCACAGCATCTCGTAGACGGCGTCCTCCTGGGGGAGGGTCGCCAGGTCGATCTCGACCCCCTCGTGCTCGCGGACGAGGTCGACCATGTAGTGCAGCGCCGAGAGCATCCCCAGGCCCAGCAGGTCGAACTTCACGAGCCCCGCCGCCGCGCAGTCGTCCTTGTCCCACTGCAGGACCGAGCGGTCCCGCATGCGGGCCCACTCGACCGGGCACACCTCGACGACGGGCCGGTCGCAGATGACCATGCCGCCGGAGTGGATGCCCAGGTGCCGGGGGAAGCCCTCCACCTCGGCGGCCAGCGCCAGGACCGGCTCGGGGATGCCGTGACCGGGCACCGCCGCCCCGCCGGCGGGGTCGGGCGGGGGGACCCGGTGGTCGACCTGTCGGGCCCAGGCGTCGAGCTGGCCGGGGGCGTACCCCAGGGCCCGGCCCATGTCGCGCACGGCCGAGCGGCCCCGATAGGTGATGACGTTGGCGACCTGAGCGGCCCGCTCGCGCCCGTAGCGCTCGTAGACGTACTGGATGACCTCTTCGCGCCGGTCGCTCTCGATGTCGACGTCGATGTCGGGGGGGCCGTCGCGCGCCGGTGACAGGAACCGCTCGAACAGCAGGCCGAGCGACACGGCATCGGCGTTGGTGATGCCGAGGGCGTAGCAGACCGCCGAGTTGGCGGCCGACCCCCGCCCCTGGCAGTAGATGACGTTGCGCCGGCAGAACTCCACGATGTCCCAGACGATGAGGAAGTAGCCGGGGAAGCCGAGCTGCTCGATGACGTCGAGCTCGTGGTCGATCTGCGCCCACGCCCGGGCGACGTCGGGACCGGCGCCGTCGCGGGGCCCGTAGCGG
>SIRW01000009.1 GCA_004366205.1 Actinomycetota bacterium
GAGCCGGGCGTGTATCGCGTCGAGCTGGACCTGCCGAGCCAGATCGCCGAGCTGCGCGCCTCGCCGCTGTACGCCGCGCTGCGGGCGCTCGCCGCACCACCCGACGGCGACGGCCGGCGGGCCTGAGTACCTCGGCGCCGCGCGCCGCCATGCCGGCCGGATGCGCTGTTGTGCCGGCGGGCGTCGGGCCGCGGCCACGGCCAGCGAGGCTTCGGTACCCTACGTGCCGTGGTGGCGGGTTCGCCGTGTCCGCTGTGCGGGGAGCGATTCGACGACGCCGTGCTGTACCGCCAGCACCTCGGGCAGGTGCATCGGCTGTTCGACGACCCCGGTACCCGCACCGAGCTGCCGCCACCCGACGTGCCGCCCGCGCCCGAACCCTTCGCCGTGCCGACCGAGCGAACGGTCGCACCCCGCCCCAGCGGAGGAGCGGTTGCCGTGTCGGCGGGGCCGGGGGACGGCCCGTCGGCGAACCCGGCCGCCGGCGACATCCCGCCGACCGGCGAGGCCGACGCCTCGGTGCGGCGCAGCCGGCGGAGCCCGCTGCGAGCGGCCAGCAAGACCGCCGCCAAGACTGCCGCAGCCAAGAAGTCGGCGGCCAAGAAGGGCGCGGCCAAGAACACCGCAGCCAAGAAGGCGGCAGCCACCAAGGCCGCCGGCGAAAGAGCCGGCGCCGCCAAGGCCGCCGGCAAAGGAGCCGCTGCCGCCAAGGCCGCCGGCAAAGGAGCCGCCGTCAAGAAGGCCGCCGGCAAGCGGTAGCCGGCGGTGGGGCTGTACTCGAGGTCCAGCGCGGCGGGATCCGGTGCGCTCAGACTCGAGTATGCGGTGGGCCGGCGGTGAGGCTGTACTCGAGGTCCAGCGCGCCGGGATCCGGTGCGCTCAGCCTCGAGAAGGCGGGGCGCCACCCGGGCTGGGCCGGCGGTGCCCGCGGATGTCCACATGCGGCGGGCGGCCGTCGTGCAGGCCTTTTGGGGTGGAGCGAACCCCGCCATCCACGGGCTGGGGATAACCGCAGGCTTGTCCCCAGGGTTGTCCCCAATGATCGGGTCGGGAACCACAGCCAGAACCACAGCCTGTTCCCCTATCGCTCCACAACCGGCGGTGCGTACGGTCGGCGCCGAGGGGATCGGCGGTCAGAGCCGTTCGTGATCGCGAGTACGAATGCGAGATTTCGCGAACCGCCCGTGACCTGCGGTTTTCTCGGCCCGACCTCGTTGACACGCTCGTAACTACACTGCTGTAATTGCCCGATATCTTGGGACTCGGGATCACCACGACCCCAAGATCTTGTGGCGAGGGGGGCTCCGCTCCTGCAGCGGGCAGCTCGCACCACAACGAGGCACACGAAACCCACAACCCCGGAAGGACGCACATGGCGCTGGCACCGGACCAGACGGGCATCGGGATCCGTCGGTACTTCACGACCGCGGGCACACACCCCTACGACGAGGTCGAGTGGGAGGTCCGGGACGCCCGGATCACCAACTACAAGGACGGCTCGGTCGCCTTCGAGCAGACCGGCGTCGAGTTCCCGAAGGGCTGGTCCCAGAACGCCACCAACATCGTGGCGCAGAAGTACTTCCGGGGGCACGTGGGCAGCCCCGACCGGGAGTGGTCGCTCAAGCAGATGACCGACCGGGTGGTCGACACGATCACCGACTGGGGGATCCGCGACGGCTACTTCGTCGACGACGAGGAGGCCGAGACCTTCCGGGCCGAGCTCAAGCACCTGATCATCACCCAGAAGGCGTCGTTCAACTCGCCGGTGTGGTTCAACATCGGGGCCCCGGGCCGCAAGCAGCAGGCAAGCGCCTGCTTCATCCTCTCCGTCGACGACACCATGGACTCGATCCTCAACTGGTACGTCGAGGAGGGCACGATCTTCAAGGGCGGGTCGGGTGCGGGCATCAACCTGTCCCGCATCCGCTCCTCCTACGAGCCGCTGAAGGGCGGCGGCACCGCCTCGGGCCCCGTCAGCTTCATGCGGGGCGCCGACGCCTCGGCCGGCACGATCAAGTCGGGGGGTGCCACCCGGCGCGCCGCCAAGATGGTCATCCTCAACGTCGACCACCCCGACATCGAGGACTTCATCTGGTGCAAGGCCATCGAGGAGCGCAAGGCCCGCGCCCTCGCCGAGGCCGGCTTCGACATGGACCTCGACGGTCGCGACAGCCACTCGATCCAGTACCAGAACGCCAACAACTCGGTGCGGGTCACCGACGAGTTCATGCAGGCCGTGCTCGACGACGCCGACTGGCACCTGCGGGCGGTCACCACCGGCGAGGTCGTGCAGACCGTCCGGGCCCGGGAGCTGTTCCGCCAGATCGCCGAGGCCGCCTGGGAGTGCGCCGACCCCGGCATGCAGTTCGACACCACCATCAACCGCTGGCACACCGCGGCCACCACCGGTCGCATCAACGGCTCGAACCCGTGCAGCGAGTACATGCACCTCGACAACTCGGCGTGCAACCTCGCCAGCCTCAACCTGCTGAAGTTCCTCGACGACGAGACCGACACGTTCGACGTCGAGGGCTACAAGGCTGCGATCGAGGTGGTGTTCACCGCCCAGGAGATCCTCGTCGGCAACGCCGACTACCCGACGGAGAAGATCGCCGAGACCTCACGGCGGTTCCGCCAGCTCGGCCTCGGCTACGCCAACCTCGGGGCGCTGCTCATGGCCCTCGGCCTGCCCTACGACTCCGAGGAGGGCCGGGCCTGGGCGGCGGCGCTCACCTCGCTCATGACCGGCCACGCCTACGCCACCTCGGCCCGCACCGCCGGGCGCATGGGGCCCTTCGCCGGCTATGCCGAGAACGCCGAGCACATGCTCAACGTCCTGCGGATGCACCGGGCCGAGGCCGCCAAGATCGACGAGGAGCTCGTGCCCCCCGACGTGCTCGGCGCCGCCCAGAAGGCGTGGGACGACGCCGTCGAGCTCGGCGAGGCCCACGGTGTCCGCAACAGCCAGGCCACGGTCCTGGCGCCGACGGGCACGATCGGGCTGATGATGGACTGTGACACGACGGGCATCGAGCCCGACCTGGGGCTGGCGAAGACGAAGAAGCTCGTCGGTGGCGGCACGATGTCGATCGTCAACCAGACGGTGCCCCGGGCGCTGCGGCGTCTCGGCTACTCGGCCGAGCAGATCGACGACATCGTCGCCTACATCGACGAGCACAAGTCGATCCTCGGCGCACCGCACCTCGCCGCTGAGCACGTGGCCGTGTTCGCCTGCTCGATGGGCGACAACGCCATCCACTACCTCGGCCACGTGAAGATGATGGGCGCCGTCCAGCCGTTCATCAGCGGCGCGATCAGCAAGTGCCTTTCGGGTGAGACGCTGCTCGCGACGTCCGACGGCCTGGTCCGCATCGGCAGCCTGCACCGCGGCGAGGCCCCGGACACGTTCCGGGACGAGATCCTCGAGGTCGCCTCGCTGGCGGGTCCGCAGAAGACCGACGCCTTCTACTACGGCGGCGAGCGGGAGACGGCCGAGGTCGTGCTCCGGTCTGGCCACCGGGTCGTCGGCACGATGAACCATCGTCTGCTCGTGGGTGGTCACGAGGGCCTCGAGTGGAAGCGGCTCGACGAGCTCGCGGTTGGGGACTGGATCGCCCAGCAGTACGGCGCCGACATGTGGTCGTCGCTTCCCGCTCGGTTCGACGACTTCGCGGCGAGCGCGTCGTACGGGTCGCAGAAGGCGGTCACCGTGCCGCAGGAGCTGACCGAGGAGCTCGCCTTCCTGCTCGGCGCCTACGCGGCCGAGGGCCACGCGACGCGTTCGAACTGGACCGTGAGCATCACCAACTCGGTTCCCGCCGTGCGGGACCGCCTCGTCGCGGCGTGGCGCGACCTGTTCGGCGTCGACGCCAAGGTCGCGGTGAGCGGCGATCGCTGCCCCCAGGTGGTGGTGGCCTCCAAGACCATCGTCGAGTTCCTCGAGTACCTGGGCTGCGGCTCCCGGGCGTCGGACAAGCGCATCCCCGATGCGGTGCTGCGCTCGCCGAAGCCCATGGTGCTGGCGTTCCTGCAGGGCCTCGCCCTCGACGCCTACGTCACGACCTCGGGCATGGCGAAGTGGGCGATCTGCCTCGACTCGCCCGGCCTGCTCGACGACCTGCAGGCGGTGCTCACCAACCTCGGCGTGGTCCACGGTCGCATCACCAAGCACGACAAGACCTATGACAAGGACTTCGGCGAGGTCTACACCTGCGGCCAGCACGCCCAGGCGCTGCTGCGGCTCGTGCCGTTTGCCGAGCCGGGCAAGGCCGAGGCCGCCGAGCGGCTGCTCGGCATGACGTTCGAGCCCGACCGCGACACCGCGGACGTGGTGCCGGGCATCCTGCCCTACGAGCTGTACATGCTCCTGCCCACCGGCAAGAGCGGTCGCAACGGCCACGGCGTGCGCAGCGAGTTCGCCTTCCTGTGCGACCCCCGCACCCGCCGGGTCACCCGCCGCACGCTCGAGCGGGTCGCGGCCGTCCCCGGTGTCAGCCTGCCGTTCTGGCTGCGCCAGGTGCTCGAGGACAACCTGCACTTCAGCCCGGTCGAGTCGGTCACGTTCGCCGGCCGGCGTGAGGTGTTCGACGTGTCCGTGCCCACCACGCACGCCTTCGTCGGCAACGGCATCGTGAACCACAACACGGTGAACATGCCCGAGGAGGTCACGGTCGAAGACGTCGAGCAGTTGCACATCGACGCGTGGCGGCTCGGGCTGAAGGCCGTGGCCATCTACCGGGACAACTGCAAGGTCGGCCAGCCGCTCTCGACGGCGAAGAAGGACGACGAGGGCGAGGCGGCCCCGGCTGCCGGTGCGACCCAGGTCGTCGAGAAGATCGTCGAGAAGGTCGTGACGGTGAAGGAGCCGGTGCGCGAGCGCCTGCCTCGGAACCGCCGGTCCCGCACCTTCGAGTTCCGGGTGGCCGACTGCAAGGGCTTCGTGACCGTCGGCGAGTACGACGACGGCCGGCCCGGCGAGGTGTTCATGAAGGTGTCGAAGCAGGGCTCCACCCTCGCCGGCATCATGGACGCCTTCGCCATCTCGGTCAGTCACGGCCTGCAGTACGGCGTGCCCCTGCGGGGCTTCGTCGAGGCGTTCACCAACATGCGCTTCGAGCCCGCCGGCATGACCGACGACCCCGACATCCGCTTCGCCGCCAGCCTGATCGACTACATCTTCCGGCGGCTGGCGGTCGACTACCTCAGCTACGAGGAGCGGGCCGAGCTCGGGATCCTCACGATCGGCGAGCGCACCCAGCCCACGTTGCCGGGTGTCGACGAGTCGGTGATCACGACCGAGACGGGCCACGACGTGGTGCCCGACCCGAAGTCGATCCCGTCGGCCTCGACGCTGCTCGCCGACGACGGCTCGGTGCGTCCCGCCGAGCCCGAGGTCCGCCACGCGGACGCCCCGTTCTGCGCCACCTGCGGCGTGCAGATGGTGCGTGCCGGCTCGTGCCACGCCTGCCCCAGCTGCGGGAGCACGTCTGGCTGCAGCTGATGGTGTAGCGGTCGATCGACGCGCACCGGGATGCGGGCGGCGGCGCCCGGATCCCGGTGGGCGTTGGGCCGCGGCCCGGTCCGGTCGCCGGCCCGGCCGGCGACACCTGTGCGGCACGGGCTGGGCCCGTCAGCCCCGAGCGCGCGCCCGTGGCGGGCCCACCGACGCGATGGCCTGCAGCACGAACCGCGTCACGGCGGCGGCGGTGGCGCCGGGGTCGCGCTCGCCGTTGGCCACGGGAAGGCGCTCAGCGCCGATGAGGTTCGAGATGAACCGGGCGGTCTCGTCGACGTCGAGGTCACGGAACTCCCCGCTGGCCACGCCCCGCCGGAGGATCTCGCGGTGCAGCTGGTTGAGCGGCTCGAGGTGGCGTCGGAGCCCCGCCGCGCCGGCAGGGCCGAGCTGGCCCACCAGGTCGTGGCTGGCGACGTCGTTGCGGGCGAACTCGCCGATCTGGGCGGCGATGTAGCGACTCATGGCCTCGGTGGCCGTCGGGGCGTCCCGCACCTGGGCGGTGGCCCGCTCGACCAGCGCGCCCACGTCGCGGTCGATGAGCGCCAAGAGCAGCGCTTCTTTGTCCTCGAAGTAGTTGTAGACGGTCGGGCGGGCCACGCCCGCACCGGCGGCCACGTCGGCCAGCGTGACTGCCTCGTAGCCCCGCTCGGTCAACAGCCGATGGAACGATGTGAGGAGCGCGTCCCGTTGCTGCGCCCGGTGCGCGGCGAGGTTGTCGGCGCGGATCCGTGGCATCAGCGCGGCCCCCGGTTGGTTTTACGACGTGGCGTCATCATACTGTGCGGGTGCGACTCGCTCTCCGGGAGATGCGCCGGGCCAAGCTCCGGTTCGGGATGCTCGCCTGCGCCGTCGGGCTGCTGGTCTTCCTCATCCTGTTCCAGCAGACCCTGCTCGGCACCCTGCTCGGCTACTTCACCGGGGCGCTGGAGAACCAGTCGGCGGATGTGGTCGTCTACAACGAGGAGGCCCGGCAGAACCTCGCGGGCTCCCTCGTCACCATCGACCAGCTCGAAGCCGTCGGCGCGGTCGACGGCGTGGCGGCGGTGGGACCGCTCGGCCAGGGCACGTTCACCGTCGTCGCCGGCGGCGAGGAGCGGGACGCCGCGGTGTGGGGCTATCGCCTGGGGGGCCCGGGCGAGCCGACCACCCTGGTCGAGGGGCGCCTCCCCGAGACCGACGGCGAGGCCGTGGCCAGCGCCATCGACGCTGCCGCGGGCTTCGACATCGGCGACGAGGTGACGATCGCGGGGACCGAGGTCGCCATCACGGTGGTGGGCCTCGCCTCCGACATCCGCTTCAGCGTCCAGCCGGTGCTCTTCGTCAGCTACGAGACGTGGCAGGACGTGGCCGGCGCGGCCAACCCCGACGCCCCGGTGCTCCTGCCCTCGGCGGCGCTGGTGCAGGCAGCCGGCGGGGTCGCGCCGGCGGCGCTGGCCGAGCGCATCACCGCGTCGGTCGAGGGCGTCGAGGCCCTCGACCGGGCCACGGCGGTCGCCTCCCTGCCGGGGGTCGAGGCCGTCAACCAGTCCTTCGCCCTCATCCTCCTGCTCGCGTTCGTGGTCGTCACCCTCGTGGTCGGGTTCTTCTTCCTGATCATCACCGTGCAGAAGCTGCCGAGCCTCGGCCTGCTGAAGGCCCTCGGCTACTCGTCGGCCCAGCTGGCATGGTCGGTCGGCCTCCAGGTCCTGGCCGTGTCCGCCGGCGGGGTGCTGGTCGGCGGCCTCCTCCTCGCCGGGGCGAGCCTGGCCTCGTCGGAGTCGTTCCCGATCAGCGCCGATCCAGCCCTGGTCCTCACGACCGGGGCCGCCGTCCTCGGCCTCGCGGTGGTGTCGTCGATCGGATCGCTGCGGCGGGTCGCCCGCATCGACGCCACCGCGGCGGTGGGCCGGCAGCACCTGGGGGGACTCGAGTGAGGATCGCGGCCCGCGAGCTGCTCCGCCGCCCCGGCCGCTTCGCCATCGCCGGCTCGGCCCTCACCCTGCTCGTCATCCTGCTGCTCCTGCTGGGAGGGCTGCTCGACGGCCTCTACCTGGGCTCCACCGGGCTCTACCGCCAGCAGGAGTCCGAGCTGGTCACGTACTCGGCCACGTCGAGGGACTCGCTGCTCCGGTCGCGCATCGACGCCGACCTGCGCGCCGTCGTCGACGCCACCGACGGGGTGGCGGCCACCCACGGGGTCGGCATCGCCCTCGCCGGGTATCGGATCGAGGGTGAGGAGGGCATGGGCGACGCCGCGGTCATCGGGTACGAGGGGGCGATCAGCGGCGTGCCTGCGCCCCCGCCACCCGGAGAGGCCTACGCCGACCGGCGACTGGCCGCCGCGGGCGTCTCGCTGGGCGACACCCTCCTGCTCGGACCCGAGCGCGTGCCCCTCACCGTGGTCGGCTGGGTCGACGACGTCGCCTACCTGCTGCAGGGAGGATTGCTCGTCGAGCCCGACACCTGGCGCCGGGTGCTCGCCAGCGCCCGTCCCGACGCCGCACTCGCCCCGGGCGCCTTCCAGGTGCTTGCCGTTGCCACCGACGGCGACCCCGCCGCCGTGGCGGCGGCGATCGACGCGGCGACCGGCGGCGCCACCTCCACCCTCACCGTCGACGCTGCCATCGCCGCGCTGCCGGGGGTCACCGAGCAGGCCACCACGTTCACCCAGATCATCACGGTCACGTTCGTCGTCGCCGGGCTGGTCGTGGCGCTGTTCTTCGCCTTCGTGACCGTCGAGCGCACCGCCCTGTACGGGGTGCTCAAGGCGATCGGCGCGTCGTCCGGTCAGATCTTCGCCGGGCTCGTGCTCCAGGCGCTCGTCGTCACCGCGGGCGCCGTCGTGCTCGGGGGGCTGCTCACGCTGGGCGTCGCCCAGATCGTCCCGCCGGGCATCCCGCTGCTGCTCGAGCCGGCACGAGCCGGCTTCGTCGCCGCCGGGATGCTCGTCACCGCCGTCGCCGGCGGCTCGGTGACCCTGCGCCGGGTGATCCGCATCGACCCGGCGTCCGCCATCGGTTGAACCGGAAGGACCCGTCATGCCCGCGCTCGAGATGACCGACGTCCGCAAGACCTACCGCTCGGGGGACAGCGAGGTGGTCGCCCTCGACCACGCCAGCCTCACGTTGGGCGACGACGAGATCCTGGCCCTGGTCGGTCCGTCGGGCTCCGGCAAGACGACCTTGCTCTCGATCGCCGGGGGCCTGCTCACGCCGACCGAGGGCTCGGTGGTGGTCGGCGGTGAGGAGATCTCGGCCCTCGACGCCAAGCGCCTCACCCGCTTCCGGCGCGAGCGGGTCGGGTTCGTGTTCCAGGCGGTCAACCTCGTGCCGTTCCTCACCGCCCGGGAGAACCTGCTGGTCGTGGCCGAGCTGGGTCGCCGGGACGGGCGGGCGGCGCGCCGGCGGGCCGACGCCCTGCTGGACGAGCTCGGACTCAGCGACCGGGCGGGCAGCCTCCCGGCGCAGCTCTCCGGAGGGGAGCGCCAGCGGGTAGCCATCGGCCGGGCGCTCATGAACGAGCCCGCCCTCGTGCTGGTCGACGAGCCCACCTCGGCGCTCGACACCAAGCTGGGCGAGCAGGTCATGGAGCTCATCACCAGCGAGGTCAAGAGCCGGTCGACGGCGGCGATCATCGTCACCCACGACACCCGGATGACCCACTACGCCGACCGCACCATCGAGATCACCGACGGCGTGCTGGTGGCCTGAGCCGGCGCGCCCTGCTCGGCGCGAGCGCCTCAACCGCCGGGTCCCGCGTCGAGCTGCTCGCCCAGGAGCTCGAGGGCGGCGATGGCAAAGTCGACCATTTTGCCAAGCCGGTCGGCCGACCCGGTGAGTACGTGGCGGGCGGCCTCCCGTTCGCCGGCGACGGCCACCCAGGCGTGGCCGGGCGGGTCGCCGTAGGGGTTGGGGGACGGGCCGGTGGCGCCGCCCTCGCCGAGCCCCCACGTCGTGGCGAGCTTCGCCGCGACCGAGCGGGCGAGGTAGCGGGCGAACTCCTCGGTGGCCCCCCGCAGACCGGGCGGGGCGGGAACGGCGCCGGCCACGAGCGCCCGCGTCGCCGCCGGCGTGTAGATCACCGCGCCGCCCACGTAGTAGCGCGAGGCACCGGGCACGCTCAGCAGCGCGGCGGACAGCAGGCCCCCGCACGACCCCTCGGCCACGGCGACGGTGTCGCCGCGCGCCACCAGCCGGGACGCCACACGTTCAGCGACTGCGACCAGCCTGTGGTCCAGCACCACGGAAGTCTGCCCGGCGGGCGGGACCGCCGTCGAAGGGCGGCACACTCGTGGTGTGGAGGCTCCCCGGTGGCTCACCACCCGACGGATGCTGTGGCGTGGCGTGCGGGGCCGCTGCCCCGTGTGCGGCGGGCGGGGGCTGTTCCCCCGCTGGTTCCGCATGGTCGAGCGATGCCCCCGCTGCGGCCTGCGCTTCCACCGGGTGGCCGGGCAGTGGCTCGGCGCGTGGTGGCTCAGCCTGCACGCGACCCTGCTCGTGGTCGCCGTCGTGATCGGCGCCGGGTTCGTGCTCACCTCCCCCGAGTTCCCGGTCGCGCCCGTCCTCGTGGCGGTGGTGGTGGTCGCCGTCGTGCTGCCCGCCGCCCTGTTCCACGTGAGCCGCACGGTCTGGACGGCGATCGACGTCGCCATGCGCCCGCTGGAGTTCGCCGAGGGCGTCGATCCCGCCTTCGAGCTCGGGCTCGTCGAGGAGTCCGAGGAGGGCGACTGGCGTACCGGGTCGGGCCCCGGGTAGGACCGATGGTGGACCCGATCGAACCACCAGGAGGTGCCATGGGACCCATGGAGCTACGGGACGGGCGCTGGCCGCTGGGCGAGGCCGGGGCCGTCGACTTCGCCGTGCGGGAGCACGGGCTCGAGCTCGTCGCCGTCGAACCGAACCCCGGATGGCGGCAGAAGGTCAAGCGCCGGGACCCCCACCGGCTGAAGGTCGAGCTCGACGACGGGACCGAGGAGTGGGAGCTCGACGCCCGCTACCAGAACGGGGTGCTGACCGTCGAGGTCGAGCACGAGATCGAGCCCGCCACTGCTGGCCGCTACCAGGTCGGCGACGCCGGCGAGGTCGAGATCGCCTTCACCGACGGTCGCATCGAGCTGCTCGACAGCGCAGCCAACGAGGGTTGGCTGCTGCGCGTCGACAAGCAGAAGCCCAAGGACGTGGAGGTCGAGTTCCACCAGGGCGCGGTCAAGTGGGAGTTCGAGGCCGAGGTGGACGGCCGGGAGCTCGAAGTGGAGATCGAGGGCCGGGTCCGGGGCCCGTTCCCCCCGAGCGCGTCCTGACCGGGCCGGCGAGCGGACCCGGCCCGCGGCGTCACCGGCGGGCGTTGACGAGGAAGTCGGCGGCCCGGTCGAAGTAGTCCCGCAGCCGGGCGTCCACGTCTGGTTCCACCGCACGCTCGGCGACCACGGCGTCGAGGGCGGCGTGCATGTGCCGCAGCCAGGCGTCGCGCTCGGCCTCGGTGATCACGAACGGCAGGTGGCGCATGCGCAGCCGAGGGTGGCCCCGCTCGTCGCTGTAGGTGGTCGGTCCGCCCCAGTACTGCGTGAGGAACAGGGCGAGGTGGCGCTTGGCTTCGGTCAGGTCCTCGGGGTAGAGCGGCCGGAGCAGCGGATCGCCCTCCACCCCCGCGTAGAAGCGCTCGACCAGGTCGGTGAAGAAGGGTCCGCCGCCGACGGCGTCGTGCACGCTCGTCTCGCCGGGCCCGGACATCGCCCGCGACGCTAGCGAGGCGTGACGTCCTGCCGGGCGTCGCGCCCCGGCCGGCTTCGTCGCGGCGGTCCGCGCGTGGCAGCATCGTCGGCGTGAGCGTCACGAACCCCGCGCCCCCGGCCGCCGGGCAGGACGGCGCGTCCTGCCCGGTCGCGCCCGGCAGCGCCGCCGACGCCTTCGTGCGCCGGGTCCTGCGGGTCGACGGCTGCCCCGTCGACACCCAGCAGGCCCGCAGCACGTTCAGCCGCTCGATGGTCGTGTCCGGCATCCGCTGCGCTCTTACCTACGTGATCCTGCCGTTCGTGGCGCCGCTGCTCGGTTTCGCCACCGGCGTGGGTCCGTGGATCGGCCTGCCCCTCGGGGTCGTGGCCATCGCCTTCAACGTGCTGTCGATCCGGCGGTTCTTCGCCGCCGATCACCCCCGCCGCTGGTTCTTCGCCGCGCTGAGCGTGAGCGTGATCGGGCTCATCGTGATCCTGATCGTCCAGGACCTCCTCGCCATCATCCGCTAGGCGTCGCCGGGGGCGGTAGCGCAATCCCTCTCGAAGCGTTTCTCGAGGGGAATCGTTGCGGAACCCGCAACCGGCGCTCTCGAAAGAGCACCTGAGAGGAGTCGCTCGCGGCCGGCCGGCGGGCGTGGCTGGGGCGGACCATGGCCCGCCCGCCACGTCGGCTACTTGATCAGCGGGTCGCGGGGCAGGCCGAGGATGCGCTCGCCGATCTGGTTGCGCTTGATCTCCGACGTTCCCCCGGCGATCGACATGCCCCGGTGCATGAGCACGAGCATGTTGCTCATGCCGCCGGGACCGTCCATGTAGGCCGCCTCCGGGCCGTTCAGCTCGGTGAGCACAGCGGCGGCCTCGTGGCCGAGCTCGGAGAGGATCAGCTTGGTCATGGCGCCTTCGGGGCCGGGCTCGCCGCCGGCCACGGCCCGGTGGGCGGAGCGCAGGTTCAACAGGCCCATGGCCTGGTGCTGGGCGATGTAGCGGCCGATGCGTGCCGCCCCGCCGGTGAGGCGGTCGGGGTTGGCGTCGAAGGGGGCCACCAGCGCCGAGCCGGGCATGGACATGCCGCCCTGGCCACCGCCGATGCTGACGCTCTCGTTGCCGAGCGTCGCCCGGGCGACGGTCCAGCCGCCGTCGACGGGCCCGACCACGTCGTCGTCGGGCACGAACACGTCGTTGAAGAACACCTCGTTGAACTCCGAGTTCCCGGTGGTCATCTTCAGCGGGCGCACCTCGACGCCCTCGGCGTGCATGTCGATGACCATCGTGGTGATGCCGTCGTGCTTGGGCGCGTCGGGGTTGGTGCGCACGGTGGCGAACCCCATGCCCGCGACGTGGGCGCCGCTGGTCCAGACCTTCTGACCGTTGACCAGCCAGCCGCCGTCGACCCGGGTGGCCCGGGTCTTGACGCCGGCGGCGTCGGAACCGGCGTCGGGCTCGCTGAACAGCTGGCACCAGATGACCTCCTGGTTCAGCGCCGGCGGCACCCACCGGGCGACCTGGTCCTCGGTGCCGTACTGGATGAGCGTGAGGATCACCCAGCCGGTGATGCCGTAGCCGGGGCGCTTCACCCCGGCCCGGTCGAACTCCTCCTCGATCACTAGCTGCTCGACGGCGCCGGCCTCCCGGCCCCACGGCTTGGGCCAGTGCGGCATCACGTAGCCCGTCTCGATCAGCTTCGAGCGCTGCTCGCCGGACGGGAGCCCCTTGATGCTCTCGGCAAAGGCCCGCACCTCGTCTCGGATGGCCTCGGCCTCGGGCGGCAGCTCGACGGCCTTGGAGCGCACCACGCCCGCCCGGGTCAGCTCCACCACGTCCTGGGCGGCCTGGCCGGCCCGCAGGTAGGTGAGCAAGGTGGTGGCCCGCCGCATGTAGAGGTGGGCGTCGTGCTCCCAGGTGATGGCGATGCCGCCGTGCACCTGGGTGTTGAGGTTGGCGCACAGGTCGGCGGCGGGCGCGGCCAGCGCGGCGGCGACGGCCGCGGCGTAGCGCAGCTGGTCGCCGCCGGTCTGCGCCGCCCGGGCGGCGTCCCACACCGCCGAGGTCGCCAGCTCGGTGGCGACGGCCATGTTGGCGCAGTGGTGCTTCACCGCCTGGAACGTGCCGATGGGCCGCCCGAACTGCTGGCGCTCCTTGGCGTACTCGGCGGCGAGCTCGGTGCACTCGCGGGCGACGCCGACGGCCTCGGCCGCGAGGATCACCCGGGCGAGGTCGACGAGGAGCGAGCGGGCCCCAGGGAGCACCGTCGCCGGCGCGCCGTCGAACCTGACGCGGGATGACCGCCGGGTGGGATCGAGGTTGGTGGGGGTCTTCGCCTCGACGCCGTCACCGGCGCGGACCACGGCCACGTCGCCACCGGCGGGGACGACCAGGACCGCCGCCAGGCCACCTCCGAGCACCAGGCCGGCGGACCCGGACACGCGGTCGCCGTCGATCGACACCTCGCTGTCGAGGGCGACGCCGGCCACGACCGAGCCGCCGGCCAGACCCGGGAGCAGCTCGACCTTCAGGGCGTCGTCGTCCGCTGTGGCGATCAGAGCACTGGCGATGACCGTCGGCACGAACGGCCCGGGCGCGACGGCGCGGCCCAGCTCCTCGACCACGACGACGAGCTCCTCGAGGCTGTAGCCCGATCCACCGTGCTCCTCGGGCACGTGCAGGCCGAGCCAGCCCAGGTTCACCAGCTCGTCCCAGAACTCGGGCAGGGGCTCGTCAGGCGCCTCGAGCAGCTCGCGGGCCGCGCCCCGGGCGTTGCGCTTGGCGAGGAAGTCGGCGGCCGTCTGGGCGAGGGCCTTGTGGTCATCGGTGATGGCGATCGACATGTCCGGAATCTAGGCGGATCGCCAACAAGAAGTCGCATGGGGCCTGCGGGGACTCGAGCCGCGAGCCGGGACGGGTCGGCCGACGCCCACGGTCCGGGGTCGGCGAGCAGGCCTCAGCGGTCGACGGGGAGCGACACCGAGATGGACTCGGGGGCGCCGGGTGGTCCGTAGAGGTAGCCCTGGGCGTGCCGGCAGCCCACCCGCTCGAGGAGGGCGGCCTGCTCGAGCGTCTCGACGCCCTCGGCCACGACCTCGAGGTCGAGGCTGTGGGCCATGGCGACCGTGGCCTCGACGAGCGGCGCGCGGTCGGTGGCGGCGTGGACGGCGGCCAGGAACGTCCGGTCGATCTTCACGACGTCCACGGGGAGGCGGTGCAGGTAGCCGAGCGACGAGTAGCCGGTCCCGAAGTCGTCGATGGCCACCTGGACGCCGAGGGCCTTCAGCTCGTGCAGGGCCCGGGTCGTGCGGACCGGATCGGCCAGGATGCTCTCGGTCAGCTCGACCCGCAGGCGGTGGCCGGGCAGACCGGCGGCGGAGAGGGCGTCGTGCACGTGGGCCGCGAACCGCTCGTCCTGGAGCTGGAGAGCCGAGACGTTCACGGCTACGCGGGGCGCCGCGGCGGGGGACTCCCGCCACCAGGCGGCCGCCTGCAGGCAGGCCTGCTCGATCACCCACCGGCCGAGGGGGAGGATCAGCCCGGTCTCCTCGGCGACGTCGACGAAGTCACCTGGCGTGATCTGGCCCCGCCGGGGGTGGTTCCACCGCAGCAGCGCCTCGGCGCCGACCACCCGCAGGGTGGTGATCTCGACCTCGGGCTGGTACACGAGGTGCAGCGCCTCGTCCTCGAGGGCGTCCCGGAGCTCGGCCTCCACGCGTAGGCGCCGCTGGGCCCGCTGGGCCAGGCGGTCGTCGAAGACCTCCCAGCGGTTCCGGCCGCGCCCCTTGGCGAGGTAGAGCGCGAGGTCGGCGTCGCGAAGCAAGGTGGCGCCGTCGGCTGTCCCGCCCGGTGCCATGGCGATGCCGATGCTGGCGGTGACGACCATGCGGCGGTCGTCCACCTCGATCGGCGAGGCGAGCGCGTCGAGGACCCGGTCGGCCAGGGGGACGGCGTCGGCGCCGGCCGTGGCGCCCTCGACGAGGATGACGAGCTCGTCGCCGCCGACGCGGGCGAGCAGGTCGCCTTCGCGCACGAGCCCGCGGAGGCGGTGGGCCACGGCGACGAGCAACCGGTCACCAACCTCGTGGCCCAGGCTGTCGTTGACGACCTTGAAGCCGTCGAGGTCCAGGTACAGCAACGCCACGCTGCCCGCGGAGCGACGGGCGCGGGCCAGCGCCCGCTCCATCTCCTCGCTGAGGGCGGCCCGGTTCGGGAGCCCGGTCAGGGTGTCGTGGGCGGCGGAGTGGGCGAGGCGGCGCTCGGCGTCGATGCGCTCGGTGACGTCGCGGCCGTTGAGCACGATCCCCCCGACGGCCGGCTCGGCCCGCAGGTCGGCGATGGTGCCCTCGATCCAGCGCCAGCTGCCATCGGCGTGCTGCACCCGGTAGGTGGCGGGGGCGACACGATCTCCGTCGACGGCCGCTGCGAACCAGCGCTCGACGGCGGGGGCGTCCTCGGGGTGGACGACGTCGATGCCGTCGAGGCCTTCGAGCTCGACCGGGGCCCGGCCGAGTAGCCGCTCGATGGCGGGGCTCACGTAGCGGATGCAGCCACCGTCGTCGAGCACGGTGACGAACTCGCTGGCGTGGCGGACGAGGGCGGCGAAGCGCGCCTCGGAGCGGGCGCGGTCGGCTTCGGCCTGGCGGAGCCGGGCGGCGCCCCACGCCACGGCCTCGCCGATCACGATGCCCACCGGGAGCACGTAGAGCATCGACGCGAACGCCAGGGCGGGGTCCGCGGGTGGTCGGACGAGCACCGGTGCGGCGTAGGCCAGCGCCACCAGCGGCGCGAAGCGGGCGGAGGTCCACGGGGGATGGGCGAGTCCGATCCACACGAAGACGACGAGGAAGAAGATCGGGTAGAGCAGCGGATCGACGGCGGTGAGGTTGAACGCGGCGATCACGGCGCCCGCGATCGGGACCAGCCACAGCGTCGAGCGTCGGCCCCACCGGGACCACGGCAGGTGCCAGACGACCAGCCCGATGCCGGTGGCGACGAGCGCGACGCCGAGCGCACCGAGCCGGTGGGCCTCCGGCGTGACCGGCAGGACGGGGACGGCCACCGCTACGAGCCCACCGCAGGCGATGTAGAGGGCGGCGGAGATGCGGGCGACCGTGCGCGTGTCGAGGGTCTCTCCGCCCCCCGGCGTGGCGCGTGCCGATCGAGGGTCGTCGGTCGACGACGGGTTCACCGGCAGCGTTGTCGGCACGAATCGGGCACCGACTGAGACCCATTCGGGTCGGGCCATGACACCCATGGCACCGGACGGAGGTGTTGCAGCGCCCGATATGCTCCCTCGACAAGAGGGCGGCACGGGCGCACAGTCGAACAGGAGGGAGCGCGGTTCGGGGGCGGCCGCCCCCTCCGGCCGCAGGCCGTCGGCACCGTCCTCGCAACCGGCAACGGGGGGAGCGATGTACCTCTTCACACGCACGGCCCGGATGCGTCCGGGCCGGGTCCGGGACGCCACGCCCTGGGCCCTCGGCATCACCGAGAAGGTGCGGCAGGCGACCGACCTCGGCGTGTCGCTGTGGACGACGATGTTCTCGGGCGAGGTCGGGACGCTGGTGTGGTCCTGCTTCGTCGAGGATCTCACCACGCTCGAGAAGGCCGACTCGAAGCTGGCCGCCGACGACGTGCTCCTCGGCGAGATCGAGCGGGGCGCCGAGCTCGTCACCGACGCGGGGTCCCAGGACCAGGTCGCCCAGGTGATCCACGGCGAGCTGGATCCGGCCGGCCCGCCGCTGTACGCCGCGGTCACGCAGTCCGGCATCGTCGCCGGTGGCCTCCAGCGCGGCATCGAGGCCGGGATCGAGATCGCCCGGCGGGCGACGCAGCTCGGTGGTCTCCGGACGGCCTTCCTGCTCGCCACCACCGGCCCCTACGGGGGGTGCATGTGGCTCAGCGGGGCCGAGTCGATGCAGCAGCTCGAGCAGGCCGAGCAGGCCGTCAACGGCGACCCCGGCTTCCTCGCGTTCATCGACGACGTGGCGCCGGGCTGCTACCGGCCGGAGGTGAGCGTCCAGGCGATCTACCACCGCATCGGCTGAGCACCGGCAGATCGGGCGGCCCGAGGTGGCCGCCCAGCGCACGCACCCGAGCGGCGCCCCGGCGCCGGGGCTACGGTGGACCCCGGTCCGGGGAGCGCGCCATCGGACCGGGCCGCCGGCGCCGCTCCCCCGGCGAGAGAAGGGGGAAGCCGTGGCCGACCAGGGGACCGTGCAGCGGGTCCGCATCCCGCGCGACCGCGAAGACGACTACACCAACGACCTCGCAGCCCAGCGCCGCGCGTTCGCCGTCGAGCAGACCGGCACGACGCTCGAGCACGTGGGCTCGTACTCGTTCGACCCGGCGGTGACCGCAGGGAACATCGAGAACTTCACCGGCGTGGCCCAGGTCCCGATCGGGCTCGCCGGCCCGCTCCGCATCGACGGTGAGCACGCCCAGGGGGATTTCTACGTCCCCATGGCGACCACCGAAGGCACGCTCGTCGCGTCCTACAACCGGGGCATGCGCCTGTTGACGGAGTGCGGCGGCGTGAAGACCACGGTCGTCGACGAGGCCATGCAGCGCGCTCCGGTGTTCATCCTCGACGACGCCAAGGCGGCGCGCGAGTTCGGCACGTGGGTGGCCGAGCACTTCGACGACGTGAAGAAGGCGGCCGAGGCCACCACGAGCGTCGGCCGGCTGACCTACATCGGGCAGTACTCGATCGGCCCGCTGCAGTACTTCCGCTTCAACTACACCACCGGCGACGCAGCCGGGCAGAACATGACCGGCAAGGCCACGCTCGCCGCCTGCGAGTGGATCCAGCAGAACCACCCCAGCCGGCCCGGGTTCATGCTGTCGGGCAACATGGACACCGACAAGAAGCACAGCGGCATCAACATGCTGCTCACCCGGGGCCGGCGGGTCGTGGCCGAGGCCGTCATCAAGCGCGACGTGATCAAGGGCCTCATGGGGGTGGAGCCCGCCGAGCTGTTCCGCATGCGCCAGATCTCCAACGCGGGGTCCTTCCTGGCCGGCAACGCCAACAACGGGGCTCACTACGCCAACGGGCTCACGGCGCTGTTCATCGCGACCGGGCAGGACGTCGCCAACGTGTCCGAGTCCCACGCTGGGGTCACCTACGCCCAGCTCCTCGAAAGCGGCGACTACTACTGGTCGATCACCCTCACGTCGCTGATCGTCGCCACCTACGGCGGCGGCACCGGCCTGCCCACGCAGCGGGAGTGCCTGGAGCTGCTGGGCTGCTACGGCAAGGGCAAGGTCTACAAGTTCGCCGAGATCTGCGCCGCGGTCGTGCTCGCCGGCGAGACGTCGCTCAGCAGCGCCATCGTGCACGGCGACTGGGTGTCCAGCCACGACCAGCTGGGTCGCAACCGGCCCTGAACCCGGCGCCGTCCGGGCATGCTGGTGGCGCCCCGGACCCCGTCGAACGGAGCCCCCATGCAGATCGTGGACTCGCTGGTCGAACTGGTGGGACGAACGCCGCTCGTCCGCCTCAACCGGCTGTCGGCCGGTGTGCCGCCGACGATCCTCGCCAAGGTCGAGGCGCTCAACCCCGGGGGGAGCGTGAAGGACCGCATCGGTCTGGCCATGATCGAGGCGGCCGAGGCCGCCGGCGACCTCCAGCCCGGTGGCACGATCGTCGAGCCGACCAGCGGCAACACCGGTGTCGGGCTCGTGATGGCCGCCGTGCACCGGGGCTACAAGTGCGTGTTCGTCATGCCCGACAAGATGAGCCAGGAGAAGATCGACCTCCTGCGGGCCTTCGGCGCCGAGGTGGTGGTCTGCCCCACGGCGGTCGAGCCAGACGACCCCCGCAGCTACTACCGCACCGCCGACCGCCTCACCCAGGAGATCCCCGGGGCGTTCCAGCCGAACCAGTACTTCAACCAGGCCAACCCCGCCGCCCACTACGCGACCACCGGCCCCGAGCTGTGGGAGCAGACCGGGGGGGCCATCGACGTGTTCGTCGCGGGCGTGGGCACGGGCGGCACGATCACCGGGGTCGGCCGGTACCTGAAGGAGCGCAAGCCCGAGGTCGAGGTCGTCGGCGCCGACCCCGAGGGCTCCATCTACGCCGGCGGGCCCGTGCACCCCTACCTCACCGAGGGCGTGGGCGAGGACTTCTGGCCCGAGACCTACGACCCCAAGGTCGTGGACCGCTACGTCACGGTGAGCGACCGCGACGCCTTCCTCACCGCCCGGCGCCTCACCCGCGAGGAGGGCATCCTCACGGGCGGCTCGGGCGGCCTGGCGGCGTGGGCGGCGCTGCAGGTGGCCGCCGATCTGGCTCCCGACGCCACGATCGTCACGCTGCTGCCCGACACCGGCCGCAACTACCTGTCGAAGATCTACAACGACGACTGGATGGCCGCGAACGGGTTCCTCGACCGCGCCGGCGCCGGCGCCAAGCTGGCCGACGTGCTGCGGGTGCGGCCGAGCGACCTGCCGCCCATCGTGCACGTCCACCCCGACGAGCTCGTGCGCGAGGCAATCGCCACGCTGAAGGAGTTCGGGGTCAGCCAGATGCCGGTCATCGACCGCACCCACGGCGAGACCCGGGACGCCCTGCTCGGCTCGATCCGCGAGCGGTCCCTGCTCGACCGGGCCTATCGCGATCCCGATGTGCTCGACCGCACCGTCGCCGAGGTCATGGAGCCCCCGCTGCCGATGGTCGACGCCCGCGACACCGTCGAGCACGCCATGAGCGTGCTGAGCGCGGAGTCCTCCGCTGTCATCGTGTGCGAGGGGCCGGTGCCGCGCGGGGTGCTCACCCGCACCGACGTGCTCGACTTCCTCATGCGGGCGCACAAGTCGTGAGCGGCATGGGCGACACCGACGGGCGCGACGACCGGTGGGCGCGCGCCGGGTTCGCCACCCGCGCCATCCACGCCGGCCAGGATCCCGACCCCGCCACCGGGGCGGTCATCGTCCCCGTGTACCAGACGTCCACGTTCGCCCAGCGGGGGGTGGGGGAGCATGCCGGCTGGGACTACGCCCGCAGCGGCAACCCCACCCGGGACGCGCTGGAGACCGCGCTCGCCTCGCTCGAGGGCGGCGCCCACGGGTTCGCCTTCGCCAGCGGGCTCGCCGCCGGTGACGCCGTGCTGCGAACGCTCGCGCCGGGCGACCACGTCGTGATGGGCAACGACGTGTATGGCGGCACCTACCGGCAGTTCGCCCGGGTCCACGGGCCGTGGGGGCTCGAGTTCGACCCGGTGGACCTGTCCTCGGTCGATGCCCTGGAAGCGGCGTGGCGGCCCGAGACCCGCCTGCTCTGGGTCGAGACGCCCACCAACCCGCTGCTCACCGTGTTCGACATCGCCGCCCTCGCCGCCTTCGCCCACGAGCGGGGTGCGCGCGTGGTGGTCGACAACACCTTCGCCACCCCCGCGCTGCAACGGCCCCTGGCGCTCGGCGCCGACGTTGTCGTGCACTCCACCACGAAGTACCTGGGCGGGCACAGCGACGTGGTCGGCGGCGCCGTCGTCACCAGCGACGGCGAACTGGCCGAGCGCATCGGGTTCCTCCAGAACGCCGTGGGCGGCGTACCTGGCCCATGGGACGTGTTCCTCGTGCTGCGGGGCATCAAGACGCTCGCCGTGCGCATGCGGGCCCACTGCGAGAACGCCCGGGCGGTGGTCGCGGCGCTCGAGGAGCTGCCCGGCGTGCGCCAGGTGCTCTACCCGGGACTGCCCGACCACCCGGGTCACGATGCCGCCACCCGCCAGATGGACGACTTCGGCGGGATGGTCTCGTTCCGTCTCGCCGACGAGGCCGCCGCCGTCGCGGCCTGCGGGCGCTTCCGGGTGTTCACCCTCGCCGAGTCCCTGGGCGGCGTCGAGTCGCTCGTCGAGCACCCGGGCCGGATGACGCACCTGTCGACCGCGGGTTCGCCGCTGGAGGTGCCCGGCGACCTCGTCCGCCTCTCGGTGGGCATCGAGGACCCCGCCGACCTCGTCGCCGACCTGCACCAGGCCCTGGCCGGCTGAGCCCCCCACCCGATCTGTGAGGATCATCTGGGGCATAGCCGTAGAAAGTCCTCACAGAACGGTGACCGGATCGGTGCGCCGCCGTACGGTTGGCCCATGGCCGGGCCCTTGGACCTGGACGCGGTGGGGCAGGCCGAGCTCGTCCGGCGGGGCGAGGTCGGCCCGCTCGAGCTGGTCGACGCCGCCATCTCCCGGATCGAGGCCCGCAACCCGGTCCTGAACGCGGTGATCCACACGCGCTTCGAGGCGGCCCGGGCCGAGGCGGCCGGCGATCTGCCCGACGGGCCGTTCCGGGGCGTCCCCTTCCTTCTGAAGGACGCCGTGTGCGCCCTGGCGGGCGAGCCCCACCACGCCGGCATGGCCTTCCTGAAGCGGCACGGTCACGTCGCCCCGGCCGACCAGTGGCTCGCCGAGCGCTACCGCCGGGCGGGCTTGGTGATCCTCGGGGCCACGAACCTGCCCGAGCTGGCGCTGCGGCCCACCACCGAGCCTGTGGCGTACGGGCCGGCGCGCAACCCCCACGACCCCGAGCGCACCACGGGCGGGTCGTCCGGGGGGAGCGCGGCCGCTGTGGCCGACAGGTGGGTGGCGGCAGCCCACGCCAACGACATGGGTGGCTCGATCCGCATCCCGGCGTCGTGCTGCGGGCTCGTGGGGCTCAAGCCGTCCCGGGGGCGCACGACCGTGGGCCCGGCGTTCGCCGAGTACTGGGGGCAGATGACCCACGAGCACGTCGTGTGCCGGAGCGTGCGCGACGCCGCCGCCATGCTCGACGCCACCGCCGGCCCGGGCCCCGGTGACCCCTACACGGCTCCGCCACCCCGCCGTCCCTGGATCGACGAGGTCGGCGCCGACCCGGGGCGGCTGCGCGTGGGCGTCCTCACCACCACGCCGTTCGCGGCCGTCGACCCCGAGTGCGTCGCCGCGGCCCGGCTGCTGGCCGACCGCCTCGCCACCGCCGGCCACGAGGTCACCGACGCGCACCCCGAGGGGCTCGCCGACCTGTCGTATGTCGCCGCCTACGTCACGATGCTGCAGGTGCACGTAGCCAGCGAGCTGCGCCGGGTCGGGGCGCTGGTCGGCGCCGAGGTGACCGCCTCCGACGTCGAGCCCGGCACGTGGGCCTACGCCGAGGCGGGCCGGGCCGTCGACGCTGTCACCTACTGGGAGGCCACCCAGGCCATGCACGCCTGGTCGCGCCGGGTCGCGCCCTGGTGGGACGACCACGACCTGCTCGTCACGCCGACGCTGGCCGTGGTGCCCCCGCGCCTGGGGGAGGTCGACGACACGACGATGGTCGCGTTCACCCTGCCGTTCAACGTCACCGGCCAGCCCGCGGTCAGCCTCCCCGTGCACCGCACCGACGGCGGCCTCCCCGTCGGCGCCCAGCTCGTCGGGGCCTTCGGCCGAGAGGACGTCGTGCTCGCCGCCTCAGCGCAGATCCTTCCCGACGAGGCGTAGGTCAGGCGTCGTCGGTCCGGACGCTCGGGTCCGGGAGCACCAGCTCGACCCGTTTTCCCTCCGGGTCGCTGAAGAACAGCGAGCGCCACCCCAAGCGGGGGAACGTCTTCGGGAACACGCCGATGCCGAGGCCGGTCAGGCGCTCCCTGTGTGTCTCGTAGTCGTCGAGCTCGATGAGGAACGCGACGTGGTCGAGGCTCGACGTCCGCTGCCGTCAGCACGATACGGCCTCGGCGAGCGTCGGGAGCGCACACTGCCGCCCCGCGCCTTTCGTCGGGACGGATTGAGGGGGTGTGGGTGATACATCTGATTGGTATACTACGTACTGATGTTTCCTTCGCTGGTGGATGGTGCGGCCGAGGTGGTGGCTTGTGACCCCGACGGTCTGACCGATGCCGAGCTGGGCCCCGCCGCAGTCGAGCTGACGAGGGTGATCAACCAGCTCGACGCCGCCCGGGCCCGCTTGGCCGCCGCGATGGAGACCCGCAAGACGCACCGGGCCGATGGCGCCAAGACCGCCGCCGCCTGGCTCGCGTATCGCACGCACATGCCGTCTGGTGAGACCCGCCGCTGGGTCCGCCACGGCCGGGCGGTCCGCCAGATGCCCGAGACCGCGGTCGCCTGGTTGGACGGCCGGATCGGTGACGCCCACGTCGGGGTGTTGTGCCGGGCCCGGACGGGTCGTGACGAGCAGTTCGACGAGGCCGAGGGCACGCTGGCGGGCGTCGCGGTCGAGCACCGGTTCTTCGAGTTCTGCCGGGCGGTCGCCTACTGGTGTCAGGCCGCGGACCCCGACCGGGCCGATGAGGAAGCGGAGGCGCAGCGGGCTCGGCGGCGGGTGCATCTGTCCCAGACGCTGGAGGACATGTGGGCCGGGGATCTGCTCCTCGATCCGATCTCGGGGGCGATCGTGTCAGGCGAGCTCGCCCGGCTCGAGCAGCAGCTGTTCAAAGCGGACTGGGCCGAGGCCACAGACCGGCTCGGCCGGGAACCCACCATCGACGAGCTGGCCCGCACGCCGGCGCAGCGGCGGGCCGACGCCCTGGTGGAGATGGCGACCCGTTCGAAGACGGCACCGAAGAACGGGCGGCGCCCGGCCCCGTTGTTCACCGTGCTGGTCGGCTATGAGACCTTCGCCGGGCGGATCTGTGAGCTCGCCAACGGCCAGGTCATCGCCCCCGGGGCGCTGCTGCCCTGGCTCACCGACGCCTACGTCGAGCGCGTCGTGTTCGACGGGCCGTCGAGGGTGATCGACGTGTCCTGGTGGCAACGCCTGTTCACGGGCGCGACCCGCCGGTCGGTGCAGGTCCGGGACCGGTGGTGCTATCACCCCACCTGCGAGCTGCCCGCCGAGGCCTGCCAGGTCGACCACATCCAGCCCTACGACGCCGGCGGACCCACCACCCAGGCCAACGGTCGGGCCGCCTGCGGGTTCCACAACCGCAACCGCCCCCGAGCCCAACCCCCACCCGACAGACAACGGAAGCAACGCCGAAAGAACCCCACCCCCCGCCGCCACAACGCCGGCAACAACAGCAGCACCGACGACCCCGACCCACCCCATCCCGACTGAGGGTTGACTGACCGAGGGAGCGAGCCCGACCGGACCGAGGGCGCCGCCTGACCGACGCGAGCGCGTCCGATCCGACCGAACCTTGTCTGACCGCGGCCGGCAGGAGCCGCGGTCCGAGCCCTCGCTCGGCGGTGGGGCCAGACGGCCCGAGCCGGGTTCGCACATCCTGGGGTCTGCCCGGGTACACTGGCCGCATCGGCGTCCCACCCGCGGGGGTGGTGTGGCGAGCCTGGTCCGAGGCCGCTCGACGACGCCGGAGCCAGAGCGGACGGCTCACGCGCCGCGGAGGCGACGGGAGCCCGGCGCACGGGAGCGCCTTCATCACACATGCCTGACGCAACCGAAGCCCTCGAGGCGGCCGCGTGGGCGGCAGCCGAGGGGATCGCGACCAGCGACCAGATCGCCCTGCTCGAAGCCGACCCGGCCGCGTGGCGGCGCACCCTCGAGCGCCTGCTCGACGAGACCGAGGACCGCCTCGACGCCGTCCGGCGCCGTGACGGCGTCGAGCGCGACCTCGCCGTCGCCGACTTCGAGGACGACCTGGCCCGCCTCGAGGCCGCCTACGACCTGCTGACCGTCGCCGCCAACGGCAACGGCGCCGTCAGCGTGGCCGCCGACCCCGCCGGCGAGGTTCGCCTCCAGGCCTCCTGGGCCGGCGGCGAGCTGGTCGTGTGGGCCGCGGGGCCGGGTGCGCCGCCCGCCGACAACGACGGCCTGGCCGACCGGCTCGAGGCCATCGGCGGCCCGGCGCTCGGCTGGACGGTGCACCCCGGCGTCCCGCTGCCCACCGGCGAACGGGCCCACGCCCTGTCCATCCCCATCGGCGAGTCGCTCGGTTGGCTGGTCGCCGTGGCAGCCGGGCTCGGCCGCGACCAGGTCGGCACCAGCGTGGCGTGGCTCGGCCGGGTCGCGGTCATGGGCGTGCGCCTCGTCGCGCAGGGGGCGGTGGTGCCGGCGCTGCGCGGCGAGAAGCAGGGGGGCAACCTCGAGCTGTCCGTGCGCTGGGCGCCTGCGCTCGTCGACGACGAGCGCGTCGACACCCTCGCCGCCGCCATGCCGGGCCCGGTCACCGCCCTGGCCCCCGCCGACGCCCGCACGGTGACCCTGGACGTGCTCGCCGCCGTTGTCGACGCCATCGCGACCGACGCCGCCCGCCGGCTCGAGCTCCCCGCCCCGCCGCCCACCACCCGCACGGCCACGCACGTGGCCGAGGCAGTGATCACCCGGCTCGACGGCTCGCACTTCGTGGCCCCGGTCGGCGCGGGCGCCTCCATCTCCAAGCGCCTCGACCGCTGGGCCAAGTCGGTCACGGGCACGGGCCGGCCCCGCCTCGTCGTGCAGCTCGACCCGCCCGACTCGGGTGACGCCTGGTTCCTGTCCGTGCTGGGTCCGGGGGCCGAGGGCACGCTGCTGCCCATCGAGGTGGCACTGGCGGACAGCAAGCAGACGAACCGCCTGGCCGACGAGCTCGCCCGCCTCGAGCGCATCCTGCCGGTGCTGCTGCGCGCCGGCGGTCTCCGCCGGGGTCAGGTGTATCTGAGCCAGGCCGAGGCGTGGGAGCTGATGACCGTCACCGGCGCCGCCGTGGAGGCCGCCGGCTTCGACGTGCGGGTGCCCGCCCTGTCCCGCCGCAAGCCCTCGCCCTCGCTGCGCCTCTTCGCCGAGCCGACCGGTGACTCCGTCGTCGGCGCCCACCAGCTCAGCAACGTGCGCTGGTCGGCCGTGTTCGACGACGTCGAGCTCACCGCCGCCGACGTCGCCCGGCTCGCCGCCGAGGCGCGCCCCCTGGTGAAGTCCCGCGGCAGGTGGGTCGAGCTCGACCGCGCCGACCTCAAGGAGGCGGCCGCCGCGCTCGCCGAGCGGGCCGGCACCACCACGCTCACCGGAGCCGAGATCCTCCGTCACGCCGTCGGGCTCGAGGGCTCCCCGCTGGCGGGTGGGCTCACCGTCGAGGGCACCGGCTGGGCGACCGAGCTGCTCGAGCGGGCCCGGTCGGCCAAGGCCGAGCCCGTCGCCACCCCGGAGGGCTTCGCCGGCTCGCTGCGGGGCTACCAGACCGAGGCGCTCGGCTGGTTGGGCTTCCTCGACTCGGTCGAGCTCAGCGGCTGCCTCGCCCTCGACATGGGCCTCGGCAAGACCCCGACCGTGCTGGCCCACGTGCTCCGCACCGCGCAGGAGGGCACCACGCTCGTCGTCGCCCCCGCCGCCGTCGTCGGGAACTGGGCCGCCGAGGCCGCCAAGTTCACGCCCGGTCTGCGGGTCGTCGTCCACCACGGGGCGTCGCGGGCCTCGGCGGAGGAGCTGGAGGCCGAGATCGAGGGCGCCGACCTGGTCATCACGACCTACGCCACCGCCGTGCGCGACATCGACGCCATCGCCCAGCACGACTGGCGCCGGATGGTGCTCGACGAGGCCCAGGCCATCAAGAACCCGGCCAGCGAGACCCACCAGCAGCTGCGCCGGGTCGGGGCGCGCTCGAAGGTGGCGCTCACCGGCACGCCGATCGAGAACGGACTGGGAGATCTGTGGTCGATCCTCGACTTCACCAACCCCGGCCTGGTCGGGCCCCGATCCGCCTTCATCGCCCAGCTCTCCGGTGAGGGCGAGGCGGCGCTGCGGGCGCTCAACGGGCTGCTGGTGTTCCGCCGCACCAAGGCCGAGCCCGAGGTCGCCGCCGAGCTGCCCGACAAGATCGACGAGCTCGACCACTGCACGATGACCGCCGAGCAGATCGGCCTGTACCAGGCCGTGCTCGACAGCCTGGTCACCAACGCCGCCGACGCCACCCGCGAAGCGAAGCAGGGAGCGATCCTGGCGGCGATCACCGCGCTCAAGCAGATCTGCAACCACCCCGCCGCCTACCAGCCCGACGACCGGCCCCTGCACGGCCGGTCGGGCAAGCTCACCCGCCTCGAGGAGATCGTCGAGACCGTCTTCGCCGCGGGCGAGCGGGTCCTGGTGTTCACGCACTTCGCCGAGTGGGGCAAGCGCCTCGCCGACCACCTCACCGAGCTCACCGGCGTGCCCATCGCCTGCTACCACGGCGGGCTCGCCCGAGGTGTGCGCGACCGCATCGTCACCGAGTTCCAGGAAGGCGAGGGGCCGGGTGCGCTCGTGCTGTCCCTGAAGGCCGGCGGCACCGGGTTGAACCTGACGGCGGCGAGCCACGTGGTGCTCTACGACCGGTGGTGGAACCCCGCCGTGGAGGATCAGGCCCGTGACCGGGCGTGGCGGATCGGTCAGACCAGGACGGTGATCTCGCACCGGCTGGTGTGCCCCGGCACGGTCGACGAGCGGGTCGAGGAGGTCGTGGCCGGCAAGCGCCACATCGCCGACCTGGTGCTGCCCAAGTCGAGCTCGCTCGCCGACCTCGATCCCGACCAGCTGCGGGTCGCCCTCGGCCTGCGCACCGACCAGCTGCTCACCGAGGAGGACCTGTGAACCAGCCCCGGCGCAAGCAGTCGCGGGGCCGGCGCAAGGGACCGAAGCAGAAGCGCCAGCTGACCACCGCCGACCTCTGGCGGCCCACCCCGCAGCTGCCCGAACCCGAGCCCATCCGCCCCGCGTCCGACCCCACGGCGTTGCTGCGCTCGCTCGGCAACCCGCCCCTGCCCGGCCAGGGCGCCGTCGCCGAGCACTACCTCGCCGCCGTCGTGGAGCGGGCCGCCGGCCTGGCCACCGCCCTGGCCGCCAGCGCCGACCTCCTCGCCCCGCCCGACGGCGACGCCGACGTGGACGCGTGATCACGGTCCGTCCCGTGCCGGCGGCGCGGCGGTAGCGTTTGGCGGTGGCGAGCCGGGTGTGGTCCGACCCCCTGGGGGCGATCGTCGGGACGCCGCGCCGGCGCGCCGCCGCCGCGGCCGTGCTCACCGGCGTCCTGCTGATCGGCGCCGGCCTGCTGCTCATGGGACCCGCCGACGACGGCCCGCAGGTCCTCGGGGCGCTCGAGGAGCGCACCACGACGACCACGACCGCGCTCACCACGACCACGACCACGGCCAGCGGGACGACGACCACCACCTTGGCCGAGGCGCCGGACACGCCCGATCCGGCCGTGCCGCCACCGGGCACCGCTCCTCCCGGCGGCGCGCCGCCTGGCCCGGCACCCTCGCCAGCCCCGCCGCCCGCGCCTGATCCCGGCCCCGCCCCGGGCCCGGGCGGCGGCGCCACCGACCCCCGGCCCTGCGGGGAGGGGCACCCGGTCGACGAGTCCGAAGCGCCCCAGCCCGGGTGCTACTGGAAGGCCAGCGACAACGCCCTGGTGGTCGAGGTCGCCCAGGGCGAGTTCGCCGACTGGACCTCGTCGAGCACGGTGGGCCCCCGCTGGCTCGCCTTCGACCTCGGCGTCCAGGGCGACCCGGTGCCCCGCGACGGCGGCCACGAGGTCACGGTCACGATCTCGCTGACCAACGTGCTCGATCGCCCGATGCTGTTCGACGGGCGGGTCGCCGTGCAGCTCGTCGTGCAGCACCAGGGCGCCGTCAGCCACGTCCTCGACGTCGTGCTCGCCGACGTCGACCGCCTGCTACCGGGTGAGACCCGACGGGGCACCGCCACCTTCGTGGTGACCGGCGAGGGCCGCCACGACATCCACGGCGAGACCGTCTTCGCCCTGGACTGATCAGCGCCGCACTCGGTCGGCGCACAGCCGGTCAGCGCCGGCGCCGGGCGCCGACGGGCGCGGCCGCGCTTTCCGGACGCTCGACGTCGCATGCGGACCGGCAGCGTCCGGAAAAGAAGTCAGGCGGCGCCGGGCGTGGCCATCCGCCAGACGCGAGCGAGCCGGGGTCAGGCCGTGCCGTCCCCGTTCAGCAGCTCGGCCCGCCGGCGCCGTTCGTTGGTGCGGCGCTTCCAGAAGGGCTGCTTCCAGTGGCGCCAACGCTTGCGGGGCGCCTCGTCGACCGCGGCCCCGTCCTCGGCGAGCGGCTCCGGCGGCGGGGGGGCGGGGCTCCGCTTCTCGGGCACGACCACCTCGTCGGGGTCGGCAACCAGCAGAGCCTCCTTCGCAGCTCGGCGCTCCCGGCGATGGTCCATCTGCCGGGCCGGCTTGGGCACCTTGGCGTAGCCGGGGTTCGAGCTGCGGGACAGTTCGTGGCGCTTGCTCATGCGCCTCCTCCCATGGGGTGGCTGTCACCGGAAGGCTACCTGCCGGACGGGGGCCCATGTAGGGGACAAGGTCCTCGTCGTCGGACGGCCGCCAGGGACCGAGGACCCCGTTGCTCAACCCCCGCGGATGCGGTAGATGGCGGTGTGGCGGACGTGGGCGACGGGCTCGGGCTCGTCACCGGTGACGTACAGCAGGTCGAGGTCGACCAGCTCGTGGCCCTTGCGCTCGTACACGTCGGCGACCCTGCCCCGCAGCTCGAAGCGCTCGCCGTCCCGCAGCGGCCGGTGCAGCGTCACGACGCTGCCCGTGTGGATCCACGGGCCGAGGCGCACGTTGGCCGCCAGGATCCAGTTGGCGAACTGCAGCAGCCAGCCGGGGTGGGCGACGCCCGCCTCCCGCCAGTGCGGGTGATCGTCGCGGACGGCGTCGAGGTACTCGGCGGCCCGGTCGGCCCGGAAGCCGGCGTCGAGCACGCCCAGCGGGCCGGCCACCCGCAGCGCCTCGGCGCTCACCGGCGGCGCCGGGTCGGGGAGGGGAGCGGCAGGGTAGCCGGCCGGGTCGGGCGGGACCGGTCGTTCGGCGGGGATCGTCGCCCGCCCCGTCGCCGCCACCTCGCCGCCGGGGCCCCGAGCCTCGAGCGTCACGGCCTGGGCGCCGCCACCGTCCTGCTGCTCGGGCCGAGCCTCGACGGTGACCGGATCGCCTTCGTAGACCGGTTGCACGAAGCGGGCTTCGATGGTGCCGCCCTCGAGCCACGCCGGGCCGAGCGAGTCGAGCGCCTGGCGGGCCAGCCAGGCGAACGTGGTGACGCCGGGGACGAGCCCGCCCCGGAAGCCGAGCTGCCGGGCGACCTCGTCGTCGTGGATCTTGTTCTCGGAGTGGGCGGCGGTGTTGTGGGCCTCGACCGTCCAGGTCGAACGCGGCGCGGGCATGCCGTCAGTCTGGCCGACCCGTCGCCGGTGACGCTTCCCGGGAGCCGGGCGGAACCATCCCTCGCTTTCAGGACCCTCGATGCGGCGTGCGGACGTCGGGCGTCCGGAAGGTTCGGCAGGCGTCCGCACCGTGGAAACATTGACAGTTACAAGTGTCAATATTACACTATTGACTGTGAGAACGACCGCGCCCGACGGCACCGCCGGCGCCGGTGAGGCGGACGAGGCCTTCGGGATCCACGAGCTGGCCAGCCGCACCGGTACCAGCGTGCGGACGATCCGCTACTACCAGTCCAAGGGGCTGCTGCCCGCGCCCCGCAGGCGCGGCCGCGAAGCGCGCTACGGGGCCGATCACGTCGAGCGCCTCGGCCTCATCGCCGAGCTCCAGGCGCGTGGCCTACGCCTGTCCGCCGTCCGCGAGGTGCTCCGCAACGGCGGCGACGCCCTCGACGTCAACGACTGGCTCGGCCTCGGCGAGGCGCTCACCCGCCCCTGGGTGGAGGACCAGCCCGCCCTCCTCGACGACGCCGCGCTCGCCGAGCGCATCGAGGACACGCCGCCCGGCACGGCCGACGCCCTCGAGCGGGTCGGCGTGATCGAGCGGCGCACCGACACCAGCCCGGCGGTGTGGTTCGTGCCCAGCCAGGAGATGCTCGACATCAGCCTGGCGTGGGCTCGGCTGGGCCTCGACCTCGACGCCGGCGCCCGCCTGCGTGACCGGCTCCGCCGCCGTCTGCAGGCCGCCGCGGCCGAGCTGGTGGAGGGCTTCATCGACGAGGTCGGCCTCGAGCAGCTCGCCGGCGGCGGTCCGGCCGCGCTCACCGCCCTGATCGAGCAGACCCAGCCGCTCACCCGGCGCACCGTCGAGCTCCTCTTCGCCCAGGAGATGGAGCGGGCCCAGCGCGGCCTCGTCGACGCCGCCACCGCCGACGGCCCGACCGCCCCGACCTCCGCCCCGCGCCGTCACACCAGCCCCGACCGGCGCGCCGGCCCAGACCGCCGCGGCGGTGCCGGCCGCCGCCGTCCCCGCCGCTGACCCGAGGAGCCGTCCGTGCCCCCCGCCGCCCCCGCCACCCCGGCCGCCCCCGTCCCCACCCCCGGTGCGCTGCCCGACCACGTGCGCGTCGCCGTCGTCGGCACCGGGTTCGCCGGGCTCGGCGCCGCCATCACCCTCACCCGCGACGGCGTCGACCACGTCGTGCTCGAGCGGGCGAGCGACGTCGGCGGCACGTGGCGCGACAACGTCTATCCGGGCTGCCGCTGCGACGTCCCGTCCCACCTGTATTCGTTCTCGTTCGCCCCGAACCCCGAGTGGTCCGAGACCTACTCGCCGCAGGGGGAGATCTGGGAGTACCTCCGGCGGACGGCCGCCGAGCACGGCGTGCTCGACCGGGTCCGGTTCGGCCACGAGGTGCTCGAGCTGGTCTGGGAGGACGAGCGTCAGCGCTGGCGGGTGGTCACCTCCCGCGGCACGCTCACCGCCGACGTCGTGCTCCTGGGCAACGGCCCGCTCGCCGAGCCCGCCATCCCCGAGCTTCCCGGCCTCGACCGCTTCGCCGGCACGACGTTCCACTCCGCCCGCTGGCGGACCGACCACGACCTGCGAGGCGAGCGGGTCGCGGTGATCGGCACCGGCGCCTCGGCGATCCAGTTCGTGCCGGCCATCCAGCCCGATGTCGCCCACCTCACCCTCTTCCAGCGGACTGCGCCGTGGGTGCTGCCCCACACCAACCGGCGCATCACGCCCCTCGAGCGGGCCGTCTATCGGCGGGTTCCGGCTGCCCAGCGCCTCGTGCGCGGGCTCGTGTACTGGTCCCGCGAGCTGTTCGCCACCGCGCTGGTACGCAACAGCCGGTTCCTCGAGCGGCTCGAGCGCATCGGCCGCCGGCACCTCGAGCGCCAGGTGGCCGATCCCGACCTGCGGGCCCGCCTCACGCCCGACTACCGGCCGGGCTGCAAGCGCCTGCTGCTGTCGAACGACTACTACCCCTCGTTGCAGCAGCCCAACGTGGAGGTGGTCACCGAGAAGATCGTCGAGGTGCTGCCCCACGCCGTCTTCACCGCCGACGGCACCGAGCACGAGGTCGACACGATCATCTTCGGGACGGGCTTCCGGGTGGCGGACAACCCCGTCGCCGAGCGGGTGCGGGGCCGGGAGGGCCGCACCCTCGCCGAGGTGTGGGGGGACGGCGGAGCCCGGGCCTACAACGGCACGGCCGTCACCGGGTTCCCCAACCTTTTCCTCCTGGCCGGCCCCAACACGGGCATCGGCCACACCTCGCTCGTCGTCATGATCGAGGCCCAGCTGACCTACATCCGGGACGCGCTGCGGGTGATGGACGAGACCGGCGCCGCCACCGTCGAGGTGCGCCCGACCGTCCTGGCGGCGTGGTCCGCCCGCGTGCAGCGCCGCGCCGCCCGCACGGTGTGGAACTCCGGCGGCTGCGCCAGCTGGTACCTCGACCGGGACGGCCGCAACGTCACGATCTGGCCCGACCACACCTTCCGGTTCGTGCGGCGCACCCGCCGCTTCGACGCCGCCCGCTACGAGCTCACCGCACCGGTCGAGCAGCCGCCGGTCGCCGCTGCCACCACCGGGGTGGTCGACTGATGGCCCGCCGCCCACCCACGACCAGCTTCGCCGGCGCCCTCGTCCTCGTCACCGGGGCCGGCAGCGGCATCGGGCGGGCCACCGCCCTCGCCTTCGCCGAACGGGGCGCCCGGGTCGTGAGCGTCGACCTCGACGGGGAGGCCGCCGAGAAGACCGCGGCCCGCTGCGCCGAGGCCGGGGCCGCCGGCGCCGGCGCCCACACCGTCGACGTGGCCGACCGCCCGGCCATGGAGGCTCTGGCCCACCGGGTGCACCTCGAGCACGGCCCCCTCGACGTGCTCGTCAACAACGCCGGGGTCGGCATGAGCGGCGCCTTCGCCGACATGTCCGCAGAGGACTGGACCTGGATCCGCGGCGTGAACCTCGACGGTGTGGTCAACGGCTGCGCCGCGTTCGGCCCCGCCATGCTCGAGCGGGGCCGGGGCCACGCGGTGAACCTGTCGTCGGGCCTCGGGTACACGCCCACCGCCACCGAGCCGGGCTACGTGACGACCAAGGCGGCCGTCCTCGCCCTGTCGCAGTGCCTGCGGGCCGACTGGCGGCGCCACGGCGTGGGCGTCACCGCCGTGTGCCCCGGCGTGATCGACACGCCGATCATCCACCACACCCGGTTCCTCGGTGAGCTCGACGACCCCGAGACGCGGCACCGCACCGAGGCGCTGTTCCGCCGGGGCCATGCCCCCGAGAAGGTGGCGCGGGCGATCGTCCGGGCCGTCGAGCGTGACGCCGTGGTGGTGCCGGTCGGGGTCGAGGCCCGCATCGGTTGGGCCTTGCACCGCTACGCCCCCCTCGCGCTGCAGCAGCTCGTCGCCCGGCGGGGGGCTCGGCGCTGATGGCCGAGCGCACGCTGGTCGCCGCGGGCGCCGCCGTCGCCGGCGCCGCCCTCACCGCCGCCGCGGTCCGGCGGGCCGACCGCCGCTGGGGCGAGGCCGACGATCCCTGCCGGCCCGCCGACCGCCTCCTGCCCGCCGGCGAGCGGACCGTGGTCGAGACCGACGACGGCGCCGGTCTCGCCACCACCGTCGCCGGGGAGGGGCCCCCGGTCGTGCTCGCCCACTGCTGGACGGGCGGCAGGGAGGTGTGGGCACCGGTGGCGCACCGGCTCATCGCCCGCGGCCACCGGGTCGTGCTGTACGACCAGCGTGGCCACGGTTCGTCGACCGTCGGTGAGGCTGGGTTCAGCATCGAGCGCCTCGGCACCGACCTGCGGTGCGTGCTCGAGCACCTCGACGTCGTCGACGCCGTCCTTGCCGGCCACTCCATGGGCGGCATGGCCGTCCAGTCGCTCGTCGCCCACCATCCCGACGTCGTGGACGACCGTGCCCGGGCGCTGGTGCTGGTGAGCACGGCGGCGGCCGGGCTCAGCCGCGGGCCAGCCGACGCCGGCGCCACCCGGCTCGTCGCCAGCCGGTGGGTCGAGCGGCTCCTGGCCAGCCGGGTCGGCCACGCCCTCGTGCGGGGCACCGTCGGCGCCGAGGTGCGCAAGCGCCACCTCGAGCTGACCCGCGACCTGTTCGTCGCCTGCCCCCCCGACACCCGCGCGGGCTGCCTGGGCGCCATGCAGGTGATGGACCTGCGCGAGGGCGTGGCCCGGGCCGGGGTGCCCGTAACCGTGCTCGTCGGCACCCGCGACCGGCTGACGCCCCCCGGCCACGCCGAGGAGCTGGCCACGGCCGTGCCCGCCGCCGAGCTGACCACCGTCGACGACCTCGGTCACATGCTCCCGCTGGAGGCGCCCGACGAGGTCGCCGAGGTGATCGCGGCGCAGGGGTCCCGGGCGGTCACGCCGCCGGCGCCGGCTTCTTCCCCGCCGGCTTCCCCGCCGGCTCGGTGAGCGGCTCGGCCGGCGCCTCCGGCGTCGCGACCGGCAGCGGGTCGTACGCCGCCGGGTCGGCCAGGTAGCCCCGGAAGATCCGGGCCATGGTGGCCGCCTGGTAGCCGTCCACGAAGCGGTGGTCGATGCCCACCGCGAGCGGCAGGATCGGCC
The DNA here is from genome assembly GCA_004366205.1 of Actinomycetota bacterium. Classification (GTDB taxonomy): domain Bacteria; phylum Actinomycetota; class Acidimicrobiia; order Acidimicrobiales; family CADCSY01; genus SIRW01. The sequence goes on from SIRW01000009.1 coordinate 34,880, forward strand.
GGGCGACGACGGCGCCGTCCTCGACGACGGCCATGTCCTTCACCGTGCCGACCGTGACCCACAGCGGCACGTGGCACACCGTCGCCATGGGGACGATCGCCCGGTCAAGCCCGAACGTGCCCACGTTGGTGACGAGCATCGACCCGAATGGCCGGGCCTCGAGCCCGAGCGGCGGCACCGGGAGCTGCAGGTCCTCGCAGACGAACGTGGTCAGCTCGAGCAGCGGCCGCAAGAGCAGCGGCGGCAGCAGCTCGGTGAGCGCCTTGGTGCGCGTGAACTGCGGATCGCGGTGCTCCCGAATGCGCCGGGCCCGCTCGTCGATCTCGTCGGCGATCTCCCAGGGCGTCTTGCGGTCGACGCTGCGGATGACCGTGCCCGACAGGTCGGTGGCCTGGGCCTCCTCCCCGTCCTCGGTGACCTGCGGCCGCATCGAGACGGTGAAGAACACGTCGGCCGTCGGCGACGGGCGGAAGCTGCCAGCGACGACCCGGCCGTTCAGGACGGGCAACGCCTCGAGGACCTTGCCGCCGGCGCGGCCGACGAGGTGCATCATCGTGACGTGCGAGCCCGTCGCGGCCCGGGCGGCCTCGATGTAGTCGAGGGCGGGTCGGGCGTCGATGTCGACCTCGGCGAAGATCCACCCGTCCGTGCGTGGTCGCCACGTCGCCATGGCGATCTTCCGCCACTGTGAGAACCCCTTGCTCACTGCGCTCTCCTCTCAGTCGCCGCCGATGAAGCCGATGCGCACGGCGGACACCGCCCACACCCGGCCGTCCTCGGCGCTCTCGGTGTAGAGGACGAGCGCGCCCCACCCGCCCGGTGGCACGTCGATGGGGATCTCGCCCTCGAACGGGCCCAGCTCGGAGCCGCCGCTGCCGGTGACGACGCCCTCGCCGATCGGCTCGGTGCTGCCGTCGGCGTAGACCGCGACCTGCACCGTGCCCTCGAAGGCCCGGGCCCGGCCGGAGACCAGCAGCGGGTGGTCGACGCCCGACTGCGGCTGCGGGTCCTCGATCACGATGTCCTCGTTGACCGCGCCGATCACCCACCAGGAGTCGTCGCCGGGCACGAGCTGGCGCACCAGGACCGTGCTCACGGGACCGTCCAGGGTGGGTCGGACCTCCACCTCGCCGGACCGGCTGTCGCCCTGCTGGAAGTCGCCGAGCACGGGGTCGGTGAAGCCGGCCAGGTCGACCGCGAAGGAGCGGGCCGCGTCGACGGGATCGTCGAAGCGGGTGTCGCCCGCCGTGTCCGGCCACAGCGCGAACGCCCGCACGTCGGGCGAGATCGCCGTGGCCGTGCCGTCGTCGGGCGTGGTGGTCGTGGTCGCTTCGGCGGTGGTGGTCGTGCCGTCGGCCGCGCCGGTGCTGCCGTCATCACCGCAGCCGGAGAGCGAGCTGAACGCCAGCAGAACGACGACGAGCGCGACCGAGGCCGTGGCCCCGGCGTGCTGTCGGGATGACGGGTGCGGTGCTCTCATGGACCCATTGACGCGCCGAGCCGACGGGAGCCGGCAGGGCCGAAGGTCACGTTGGGTCCGCCCGGTACGGTGACGTCATGCCCCTCCCGTCCGTTGTGCCCGGAAGCGTCGACGAGCTGGCCGTCGACTACGCCCGGCTGGTGCGCGACCACGACCCCGTGGCCGCCACCCAGCTGGGCATCCACGAGCGGGACCACGAGCTGCCCGAGATCGACGAGGCGTCCCTCGACGCCCGCCGCCGGGCCCTGCGCGCCCTGCTCGAGCGCGCCGCGGCCACGCCGGCTGACGGCGCCGGCGAGCTCGACCGGCGCGGCCTCGTGGCCTTGCTGCACCGGGACCTGATCGAGCTCGAGGTGACCCGATCGCACCACCGGAACCCGCTCGTCGCCCCCCGCAGCGCGGTCAGCTCGGTGTTCCTCGTGTCGGTGCGCGACTTCCTGCCCGCCGACCACCGCCGGCGGGCGATCGCCGGGCGCTGCGCGGCCGTGCCGGGGTACCTGGCCGCGTCCCGCAAGCTGCTCGAACCGGTGTCGGTGCCACCCCTGTGGGCGCAGCTGGCTGTGGCCTCGGCCGCCGCTGGCGCGTCCTTCTTCCGCGACGCAGTCCCCGCCGCCGTGCCGGAGGCCGCCGACGCCGCCTCGGCCGCGGCGGACGCCCTCGACGCCCACGCCGCCTGGATCCAGGACGAGGTGGCGCCCGTCGCCCGTGGCGATCTCGCCGCCGGGCGGGACACCGTCGCCCGGCTGCTCGCCGACCACCACCTCCTCGACGAGACCCCTGAGAGCCTGCAACGGCGCGGCGAGGAGCTGCTCGCCCGCACCCGAGCCCTGCTGGTCGAGGCCGCCGGCACCGACGACTGGGCCGCGCGCCTCGCCGAGGTGAAGGCCGACCATCCTGACGCCGACGGCCTGCTCGACGCCTACCGGGCCGAGGTCGACCGGCTGCGGCGCTACTGCCTCGACAACGACCTCGTCACCGACCCCGAGGCCGACGCCACCGTCGAGGCCACCCCACCGTTCCTGCGGCCCGTGATGGGCTACGCCGCCTACCTGCCCATGGGGCCGTTCGACGAGCACCGGGTGGGGAGGCTCTGGATCACGCCGCCGGCCGACCCGTCCGGCCTGGCCGACCACGCTCATGCCCTCATCCCCGCCATCGCCGGTCACGAGGGCTACCCCGGCCACCACCTCCAGCTCACCTCGGTGAACCGGCTGGCGTCACCGACCCGCCGGCTCTCGATCTCGACGGTGATGATCGAGGGCTGGGGGCTCTACGTCGAGGAGCTGCTCGCCGAGGTCGGCTACTACACGCCCGAGGCCCGGCTCGCCCAGCTCGCCATGACCGCCCTGCGGGCCGCCCGCATCGTGGCTGACATGGGCCTGCACACGGGGGCCATGACCGTCGAGGAGGCCGTCGACCTGCTGGTCGCCGAGGCCGGCCTCGCCCGGACCACCGCCACGTCCGAGGTCAGCCGCTACACCATGTCGCCCACCCAGCCCAGCAGCTACCTGATCGGCGCCGAGGAGATCCGCCGCATCCGGGCGGCGTACCGCGACACCACCGGTGCGTCGCTGCGGGCCTTCCACGACGCCCTGCTGTCCTACGGGCACCTGCCTCCGGCGCTGGCGGCCGAGGGCCTGCTGGCGGCCTGACCCGGTGGCCCGGCGCGGCGAGGTCCGGGTGGGCTGCCCGGGCTGGGTCGAGGCGCACCGCACCTGGCTGCGAGACCGCTAGCGGCGCGGCTGAGCCGCGCCGCTAGCCTCTCGGGCGATGGGAAGCGCCGCTCGGCTCGCCACCGACGTGCACGGCCTCGTGAAGCCCGTGCTGCGGGGCCACATCCACCTGGCCGCCTTCGTCGCCTCGATCCCCGCGGCGGGCTGGCTGGTCGCCCACGCCTCGTCGGCCACGGCCCGCACCGGCGCCGCCGTGTACGCCGCGTCGGTGGTCGCCCTGTTCGGCGCCAGCGCCGCCTACCACCGCCTCGGCCGCACCGAGCGGGCCCAGCGGTGGCTGCGGCGCGTCGACCACTCCACGATCTTCCTGTTGATCGCCGGGACGTACACCCCGATCTGCCTGCTCGCCCTCCAGGGCACGCTGCGCTGGGTGCTGCTGGTCGCCGTGTGGGGTGTCGCCCTCACCGGTGCGGTGCTCAAGCTGGTGACGTTCGACCCGGTCCGGGTGCTCGGCGCCGTGCTCTACATCGCCCTGGGCTGGGTCGGCGTGCTCGCCACGCCGCAGCTCGTCCAGCACCTGCCCGTCTCGTCGCTCTCGCTGCTCGCCGTGGGCGGCGTGCTCTACACGGTCGGTGCGGTTTTCCTCATGCGCCGCTGGCCCGACCCCCTGCCCCGCGTCTTCGGCTACCACGAGGTGTGGCACTCCCTCGTCGTGGTCGCCGGCGTGTGCCACTACGTCGCCGTGTTCCACGTCGTGTCGGGGGCGGCCTGACCACGTCGCCGCACGCGGGGTCCGGCGGGCCCCTGCCGGTCGAGGCGTGCCTGCCCGACCTGCGCGCCGCGCTTTCCGGGCCGGGCCACGCCGTGCTCCAGGCGCCACCCGGCGCCGGGAAGACGACGGTGGTGCCGCTGCGGCTGCTCGACGAGCCCTGGTTGGGCGACGGGCGCATCGTCGTGCTCGAGCCCCGCCGGCTCGCGACCCGGGCAGCGGCCCGGCGCATGGCGACCCTGCTCGGCGAGGAGGTCGGGGGCACGGTCGGCTACGTGACCCGCGACGACCGTCGGGTCGGCGCCACCACCCGCGTCGAGGTCGTGACCGAGGGGGTGCTCACCCGCCGGCTGCAGCGGGACCCGACCCTGGAGGGCACGGCGCTGGTGGTGTTCGACGAGGTCCACGAGCGCAACCTCCAGACCGACCTCGGCCTCGCCCTGGTGCTGGACGCCCGGGCGTCGCTGCGCCCCGACCTGCGCCTGCTGCTCATGTCGGCCACGCTCGACGGCGAGCGCTTCGCCCGGCTGCTGGGCGGCGACGGCGGGCCCGCGCCCGTGATCACCAGTGAGGGCCGCGAGCACCCCGTCGAGGTGCGCTGGGCTCCCCCCGCGCCCCGACGCCGCGTCGCGGAGGCCACGGCGGCGGTCGTGCAACGGGCGCTCGCCGAGGAGCCGAGCGGCGACGTGCTCGTGTTCCTCCCGGGCGCCGCCGACATCCGCCGCGTCCAGCGCCTGCTCGACCCGGCGCCCGGAGCCGCCGGGGGCGTGCGGCCGGGTCCCCACCGCGCGAGCAGCGGCGGGCGGGGCGGGCCGGGGCCGGCGCCGGCCGTGCCCGTGGACGTCCGGCCGCTGCACGGGGCGCTGCCGGTCGCCGACCAGGACGCTGCCCTGGCCCCGTCACCACCGGGCCGGCGCAAGGTGGTGCTGGCCACCGACATCGCCGAGACCAGCCTCACGGTCGAGGGCGTGCGGGTGGTCGTCGACGTGGGCGAGGCCCGGGTGCCCCGGTTCGACCCGCGAACGGGCATGACCCGCCTGCAGACCGTAGCCGCGTCCCGGGCGTCGGCCGACCAGCGGGCGGGCCGCGCCGGCCGCACCGAACCGGGCGTCGCCTACCGGCTGTGGTCGAAGGTCGAGCACGCCGCCCGGCGACCCCACCGCGAGCCCGAGATCACCCAGGTCGACCTCGCCGGCCTCGTGCTCGAGGTGGCCGTGTGGGGCACCACGCCCGACCGCCTGGCCTTCCCCGACGCGCCCCCGGCGCGCAACGTCGCTGAGGCCCACGCGCTGCTGCGCCTGCTCGGGGCGCTCGACGGCGACGGGCGACCCACGCCCCTCGGTCGTCGCATGGCCGGCCTGCCCCTGCACCCCCGCCTCGCGCACCTCGTGCTGGCGTCCTCCGACGAGGGCCGGGGCTGGCTCGGCTGCGTCGTGGCCGCGCTCCTCGAGGACCGCGACGTGCTCCGGGGCCCACCCGAGGAGATACCCGCCGACCTGGCCGTGCGCGTTGCGCTCGTCACCATCCACGGTGCGGCCCACCCCCTCGCCGACGACCGGGCCGTGCGGCGTGCCCGGGACCGGGCCCACGACCTCGCCCGGCGCGCCGGCCTCGAGCCGGGCCCCGCGGACCCCGACGCCACCGGGCGGGTCCTGGCCCTGGCCTACCCCGACCGCGTCGCCCAGCGCCGGGGCGGGCGTCGGGGCCGGTTCGTGCTGCGCACCGGCAGCGGTGCCTGGCTCGCGGACAGCGACAGCCTGGCCGGCGAGGACTTCCTGGTCGCCGCCGACCTCGACGGCCGGCGCAGGGAGGCCCGCATCCGCCTGGCGGCCGTGATCGACGAAGCCGACCTGCTCGCCGTGCTCGGCGCGGATGTCGAGGAGCGCGGCACCGTCGGGTGGGACGGCGACCGCGACGACCTCCTGGCCCGTACCGAACGGCGGCTGGGTCGCCTCACCCTCTCGACGGTCGAGCGGCGTCCCGGTCCCGGCGAGGCGACCGAACGGGCGCTGCTCGGCCGGGTGCGGGCCACCCGGCTGGCCGCGCTGCCGTGGACGCCGGCAGCCCGCTCGCTGCAACGCCGGGTCGCCTTCCTCCGGCGCCACCTCGGCGAGGCGTGGCCCGACCTCGCCGACGGGGCCCTCGTCCGCACCCTCGACGACTGGCTCGCCCCGCACCTGGCCGGGGCCAGGGGGCGGGCCGACCTCGACGCCCTCGACGTGGCCGCCCTGCTGCTCGGCCAGGTCGACCCCGCCCGCCTCCCCGACCTCGACCGCCTGGCGCCCGAGGCGTACGCGCTGCCCAGCGGCCGGCGGCGGCCGATCGACTATGGCTGCGACCCGCCGGTGCTGGCCGTGCGGGTCCAGGAGCTGTTCGGCGTCACCGAGCACCCGACCGTGGCGGACGGCCGGGTGCCGCTCGTGCTGCACCTGCTGTCGCCGGCCGACCGTCCCGTGCAGGTCACGACCGACCTCGCCGGGTTCTGGTCAGGGTCGTGGCGGGACGTTCGCCGCGCCATGGCGGGGCGCTACCCGAAGCACGACTGGCCCGAGGACCCGGGCCGGGGGTCGCCCCGGGCGGGGGGGCAGGGCCGGGCGTAGACTCGCCGGCAGCCGCGAGGATGAGGGGGATCCGATGAAGCAGCTGTCCGGCCTCGACGCCACCTTCCTGCACATGGAGACGGGAAGCCAGTTCGGCCACGTGTCGGGCCTCCTGATCTTCAGCAAGCCGAGCCCCGACTACCAGCCGCTCCCGGCCTGGCGCGCCCAGGTCGAGCAGCGCCTCCACCTGCTCGAGCCCCTCCGCCGGCGGCTGGTCGAGGTGCCGTTCGGCATCGACCACCCCTTCTGGATCGAGGACCCCGACTTCGACCTCGACTTCCACATCCGCCACACCGCCGTGCCCCCGCCCGGCGGCGACGAGCAGCTCACCGAGCTGGTGGCCCGCCTGATCGCCCGCCCCCTCGACCGCCGGCGCCCGCTTTGGGAGACCTACATCATCGAAGGGCTCGCGGACGACCGCTGGGCGGTGCTCACCAAGATCCACCACGCCACCGTCGACGGGGCATCGGGCGCTGAGCTCACCACGATGATGCTCGACCTCGATCCCAACGGCGACGAGGTCCCGCCGCCCGAGAGCGACTGGAAGCCCGAGCGGCCGCCGTCGGACCTCGAGGTGCTCGCCCGGGCCGGGATCAGCGTCGCCCGCAAGCCAGCCCGGGCCCTGCTGCTCACGGCCCGCACCGCCCGCGAGCTCGGCCGGGCCACCCGCAACCCGGTCGTGGTGGCCGCCGCCGACCAGTTCCGCGCCAGCCTCCGGGGCCCGCTCGGCACGCTGCTCAACATCGGCCGCCGGCGGGCCGCCGAACCCGACGAGCCGCCCCGGCTGCCGTCGCTGCGGGCGCCCCGCACGCCGTTCAACGCCCCGATCACCCCGCACCGCAAGCTGGCCATCCGCACCACGTCGCTCGACGCCGTGAAGGCGGTGAAGAACGCGCTCGGCGCCACCGTGAACGACATCGTCATGGCCGTCTGCGCCGGTGGGCTGCGGACCTGGCTCGACGACCGCGGCGAGCTGCCCGCCGAGCCCCTGGTGGCGATGATCCCGGTCTCGATCCGCACCGGCGAGGAGACCGAGCGCTGGACCAACCGCGTCTCGGGCCTGTTCGCCGTGCTCCCCACCGACGAGGCCGAGCCCTTCGAGCGGGTGCGCAAGGTGCACGAGTCCATGGTGAACGCCAAGCAGATGTTCGACGCCATGCCCGCCGCGGCGCTCACCGACTTCGCCCAGTTCCCCCCGCCCGCCATCTTCACCCGGGCGATGCGCATGACCAGCCGGCTGCGGCTCAACGAGCGCCTGCCCGTCAACCTGGTGATCTCGAACGTGCCCGGCCCCCGCCAGCCGCTCTACGCCGCCGGCGGGGCCCGCATGGAGCACTACTACCCGGTGTCGACCATCGTCGACGGCCAGGGCCTCAACATCACCGTGCAGAGCTACCTCGACCGGCTCGACTTCGGCCTGGTCGCCTGCCGCGAGCTGGTTCCCGACCTCGACCGCCTCGCCGATGCCATCGTCGAGGACCTCCAGGGGCTCTGCAAGGCCGCCGGCGTCGACGTCCCCGTCGTCGACCTCTCCGCCTGAGGTCCCCCGCCCGGGGAACGACTCCGCCGCCTGGGGCGCTGCCCCGAGCGCGCTCCCCGACCGAGTTCAGCCCTTCGGTCGGGTCGTTGCTGGCGCTGGTGGTGTGGTGGGCGAGGATCTCGCTTGGCCACCGCGTCAGGGCCTTGCCGGGCGAGCGGATCTCCGGGACGTGGTCGGCGGGGATGTCGCTGTCTTCTTGCCGGACGGGATCGGGCCCTACGCGCACAGCTTCAGGCGTCGGGCACCCAGTTGCCGTGGAAGCCGAAGGGCACCCGGCGGGGTAGGTGGATGGTTGCGAGCGGCTCGCCGGTGAAGTCCTGGGCGGCCAGGATCACCACGTCGCTGCGATCGGTGGCGGCGTCGTAGACGTAGGACATGACCCAGCCGTCGTCCTCGGCGGCGTCGTCGCTGCGGGCCACGAACACGGGCTCGAGCGAGACCCGACCGGGGCCGTAGTGGTGCAGCTCGGCCGTGCCGGCGTCAAGGTCGTGCTTGATGGTCGGCCCGTGCTCGACGCCGGCGCCCAGCGTCGTGCCGTACCCGAACCGATGGCGCCGGCCCGTGCGGCGCTCGTCCAGGCGGGGGAACTCCTGGGCCCGGTCGTCGAGCTGCTCCTCCTTCACCCGGCCGCTCGCCGGGTCGAGCGTCCAGCGCCACAGGCTGGGCGGCCCTTCGTTCGGCCCCTGCAGGTCGGTGGCGAACATCTTCGGGTGGCGGATCACGTCGACCACCACCCGCCCGTCGGGCAGGTCGTAGGCGTTGAGCGGGTGGTACACGAAGCAGGGCCGGTCGAGCTCGCACCACACGACGTCGCCGGCCTCGCCGTCGCGGGGGAGGAGGCCCACACGGGCGGCGTACCCCTCGTCCCACAGGTAGGGGAGCCGCACCCCGTTCATGGCGGCGTCGAGGTTGAAGGTGACGGGCAGGTCGAACAGCAGCACCTGGGTCTCGGTGATGGCGCAGTCGTGCACCATCGGGCGACCCGGAACCGGCACGTGCACGGTCTTGCGGACGAGCCCGTCGGCGCCGACCACGACGTAGCGGAGGTGGTCCCACTGCCAGTAGTACGTGACGGCGTGCAGCTCGCCGGTGACCGGGTCGGCGTGCGGGTGGGCAGTGAACGACCCGTCGAGCGTGCCGCCGAAGTTCGACCGACATGCCGTCTCCAGCTCGTAGGTCAGCTCGACGGGCACCGGTCCCGCCTCGACCAGGGCGTAGGTTCGCCCGGCGAGGCTGATCACGTTGGTGTTGGCGCCGTCGCCCATGCCGTGTCGGGGGCCCTCGATGGGAGGCTCTCCCAGCGCCTCGGTCACGCGGTCGCTGCGCACGAACCGGTTGCGGTACCACTCGGCGCGGCCGTCGCGGATGCGCACGCCGTGCACCATGCCGTCGCCGGTGAACCAGTGGTAGGTGGCCGGGTCCTCCGGGACGACCGGGTTGGGCCCGATGCGCAGCAGGCGGCCGGCCAGCTCGGTGGGGATCTCGCCGGTCACCTCGAGGTCGAAGGCCGTGACCTCCTCGGTGACCGGGGCGAAGTTGCCCTCCAGGTAGCGGTTGGTCTCGGTGGTGCTCATCGGCTGCCCCCCTGACGTCGGCCGTGCCCGCCGACGGTACCCCTCGGGCCGTGCCCCTGCATCCGCCCACGGTCGAGAGCGCCCCTCCACCCCTGAGACGGACCCCCACCATCACCCCTCGCTTCTGGGTGGGCGGGGTTCCAGCCTGATGAGACGGGAGCCACCCAGAACGGGAAGGGGGCGGAAGGGGGGAGGCGGCGTGCGGGTGAGGCCCGGGGGTCCGTCAGGGGGCGGTGGGGTGGAATCGGGGCAGGGCGTGGGTGCCGTCGTCGCTTCGTTCGAACACGACCTCGACGGGCATGCCGACCCGCACGTCGTCGGGGTCGCAGCCCACCACGTTGGTCATCACCCGGGGGCCCTCGTCGAGCTCGACGTAGGCGATGACGTAGGGGCCGGCGCCCGCCCACGGGCCGCCCCGCACCCGGCGCACGACCGTGAAGCTGTACACGTGGCCCTGGCCGGTGGCATCGATCCAGGACACCTCCCGGCCCCGGCACACGGGGCAGAACCGGCGCGGGTACCAGATGACGTAGCCGCAGGCGTCGCATCGGGGGAGCACCAGCCGGCCCTCGGCGGCCGCTTCCCAGAACGGCGCCGTCTCGACCGTCGGGGACGGCGCGCCCGTGGGCAGCCCGCTGGAGAACCCGTCGCCCGGCACCATCAGCCCTCCCTCCCGAGGATCAGCGTCGCGCTGCCCATGCGGGTGGACAGCGACCCGCCGGTGCCGTGGGCCAGGGCGATCTCGCAGTCGGGTACCTGCACCGCGGGGTGCGCCTCTCCTCGCAGCTGGCGCACGGCCTCGATCACCTTGGTCATGCCACCCCGGTTGCCCGGATGGTTGTTGCACAGCCCGCCGCCGTCGGTGTTGAACGGCAGGGCGCCGTGGGGCGACTCGAGCGCCCCGTCGGCCACGAACGGCCCGCCCTGCCCCTTCTCGCAGAAGCCGAGGTCCTCGATGGTCTCGAGCACGGTGATCGTGAAGCTGTCGTAGATCGAGGCGTAGTCGACGTCCGCGGGGGTCACGCCGGCCTCCTCGAAGGCCCGGGGCCCGGACCACACTGCCCCGGTGTAGGTCAGGTCGACCCGGCCCCCGGCGGTGTCCTTGACCGCCTCGCCGTGGCCCAGCACCACCGCCGTGCGCCGGTCGAGGTCGCGGGCCACGTCGGGGTGCACGACCACGAGGGCACCGCCGCCGTCGGTGATGACGCAGCAGTCGAGGCGGTGCAGCGGGTCGCAGATCATGGGCGAGTCGAGCACCTCCTCGACCGTCACCTCCTTGGGCAGGAAGGCGTCGGGGTTGTGCTTGGCGTGGCGCGACGCCGCCACCTTGATCCAGGCCAGCTGCTCGCTCGTCGTGCCGAACTCGTGCATGTGGCGGGTGGCGGCCAGGGCGTAGTTGCCGACGGCGCCGGGCGTGCCCCACAGGCGCTCGAAGTCGGCCTCGGGCGAGCTCGGCACCCGCGCCGCCGCTCCGGGCTGCGCGCCCCCCGTTCGGGGCTTGCCTGCCAGCGTGATCAGCGCCACGCGGCACTTGCCGGTTGCGATGGCGGCCGCCGCGTGCCCCACGTGCAGCAGGTAGGAGGAGCCGCCGGTCTCGGTCGAGTCGACGTACGAGCACCGCAGGCCCAGGTACTCCACCATCGACAACGGACCCATGCCCGGTGCCGAGCCGTCGCAGAAGAAGGCGTCGACGTCGTCGAAGTCGAGCCCGGCGTCGGCGAGGGCGCCAGCGGCCACCTCGGCGTGGATCTCGGCCAGCGTCCGGTCGGGGATCTCGCGCCGGGGATGCTCGTACACCCCGGCGATGTGGGCCTTGCCTCTGATGCTCACCCGGCGGAGTCTGCGCCGGGCGCGCCGGCGTTCGCAAAGACGGACCGTGCCGCGGCGGCTCGGCGGCTCCGCCGCGCCCCGGCGGCAGCCGGCGGGCTGTGGTAGGCCAGGGAGCAGCCGCAGCCACCGGGAGGGCACCATGGCCGAGCTCAATCGCAAGCTGGCGGAGGAGAAGGGCGACGCCGTCGCCTTGAGCGACGAGTTCTCGACCCGGACCTACGCCGAGGTCAACGAGCGCGTGAACCGCCTGATCCACGCCGTGCGCGACGCCGGCCTCCGGGTGGGCGACGTCGCCGGCATCCTCACCGGCAACCGCAACGAGTTCTTCGAGATCACCAACGCCCTCACCCACACCGGCGTCACCTTCGTGCCGATCAACTGGCACTTCACGCCTGAGGAGGTCGCCTACATCCTCGACGACTCCGGCGCCACGGCCCTGTTCGCCGACCACGAGTTCGGCGACCTGGCGGCGGCGTCGACCGACCGGGTGCCGGCGGTCAAGACGAAGGTGGTCTTCGGCGGTCCCGGCCCCGACGGCTTCGCCGACTACGAGGAGCTGATCGCCTCCGGCAGCCCCGAAGAACCGCCCGACCAGTCGGCGGGCTTCGTCATGTTCTACACGTCGGGCACCACCGGCCACCCCAAGGGCGTGAAGTCCTCGATGGTCGAGATCGGCGGCCCGCTCGGCGCCATCGAGTTCGCCCTCGAAGCGTTCGCCGGCCTGCTGCAGATGCCCCGCGACGGCGTCGCCCTCGTGAACTCACCCGTGTACCACGCCGGGCCCTACCTGCTGTCGGCCGTGCCGTCGGCCATCGGGAACCGACTGGTGATCCGCCGCAAGTTCGACCCCGCCGAGACCCTCCGGCTGATCGACGAGGAGCAGGTGTCGATCGTCTACGCCGTGCCGACCCAGTTCGTGCGCCTCCTGCGCCTGCCCGAGGACGTGAAGCGGTCCTTCGACGGGTCGAGCCTCAAGTACGTGTTCCACACCGCGGCGCCGTGCCCACCCGACGTGAAGCGCCAGATGATCGACTGGTGGGGGCCGGTGATCTACGAGTACTACGGCGCCAGCGAGGGTGCCGGGAGCGGCACCGGCATCACGTCGGAGGAGTGGCTGGAGCGTCCCGGCAGCGTAGGCAAGGCCCTGCCCACCTGCGAGGTGCTGATCCTCGACGAGCAGGGCAACCGGCTGGGGCCCAACGAGGTCGGCCAGATCTACTTCAAGAGCCTGATGGGCACCGACTTCGAGTACCACAACGCCCCCGACAAGACGGCCGAGTCGCACCTCGAGCCCGGCGTCTACACCTACGGGGATGTCGGCTACCTCGACGACGAGGGCTACCTGTACCTGTCGGACCGCAAGATCGACATGATCATCTCGGGCGGGGTCAACATCTACCCGGCCGAGATCGAGGCCGTGCTGCTGAACCACCCGAAGGTTCGGGACGTGGCTGTGTTCGGCATCCCCAACGAGGAGTTCGGCGAGGAGGTCAAGGCCGTCATCCAGCCCATGGAGGGCGTCGAGCCCTCCGAAGAGCTCGAGCAAGAGCTCATGGCCTACTGCCGGGAGCACCTGGCCGGGTACAAGCGGCCCCGGTCCATCGACTTCACCGACGACTTCCCGCGCACCGAGACCGGCAAGCTGCAGAAGCGCCTGCTGCGCGACCCGTACTGGGAGGGCCAGGAGCGCACGATCTGACGGCCGGGTCGACCGGTCGCCGGCTCGCTCAGACGGCGGGGAACACCTCGACCAGGAAGTTCAGCGGGTCGTCGGCCGTGGTCGCCGCGAACGGTGCGACCTCCTCGCCCGGCGCCGGCCGGTGGTCGAACCCGTCGTAGAACCCATCGTCCCACAGCCAGCCGTCATCGGGGAGGTCGCCGTAGCGGTCCTCGACGGCGTCCGCCGGGGCGGGGACGCCCGGCGCGGGCTCGGGCGCCGGGGTGCCGGGAGCCGCCCCGGCGGTGAGGCCGGCGAGCACGGACGCCGCCGCGAACAGGCCGGCGGCGAGGAGGGACACGATGCCGGCGAGGGTGCGGCGGGGGGTTCGGTGGTCGCCGTTCACGTGCAGAGCCCTTGCCGCGATCCGCCCTCGGCAAACCTGGCCGGTCCGGCAGCGGTTCGCGCGTGCAAGGATCCCCGGGTCAGGTGAACGTTCGGGAGGAACCATGATCAAGGTCAGCGTGCTCTACCCCGCCACCGACGGCGCCCGGTTCGACCACGACTACTACCGGGACAAGCACGTGCCGTTGGCGAAGGAGGCGTTCGGCGACGGCGTCAAGCGCGTGGAGATCGACCGGGGCATCGACGCGATGGGTCCGGCGCCGTTCGTGGCCGCCGCCCACTTCTGGTTCGACTCCCAGGAGGCCGTGCAGGCCGCGATGGCCGGGGCCGGCAGCCTGATCGCCGACGTCCCGAACTACACCGACATCCAGCCCCAGCTGGTGGTCAGCGAGGTCGTGGAGGGCTAGCCAGCCGGCCCTTGCCCTCGCCCTTGGCCCGGCGAAGCTCGACGTCGGCGGCGTCGAGCACGTCGTCGGGGTCGGCGCCGAGCTCGACGAAGGTGAGCCCGGCGCTCATCCCGACCTGCACGGTCGTGCCCTCGATCGAGATCGGGCGGCTTGCGGCCTCGATCAGCCGGCCGGCCAGCTCCTCGGCGGCGTCGTGGCCGTCGAGGCCCGGGCACAGCACGGCGAACTCGTCGCCGCCGAGGCGGGCCACCACGTCGCCCGGGCGGAGCGCCCCGGCGAGCCGCTGGGCGACGACGGCGAGCACCCGGTCGCCGAACCCGTGGCCGTGCACGTCGTTCACCGGCTTGAAGTCGTCGAGGTCGAGGTAGAGCAGGGCGCTGCGGCCGAGCGGATGACCGCCACCGGTGGTGACGCCGCGCAGCTGGTCGAGGAACGACCGGCGGTTCTCGAGCCCCGTGAGGGGATCGTGGTCGGCCGCCCACTCCAGTGCCGTGCGCCCGTCGTGCCACTGCAGGGCGAGGGCGACCAGGTCGGCGGCCTCGGCGACGGTCTGACGGACGAGCACGCTGAACGGAGCCGGGTCGCGCTTCCACACCGCCACGACGGCCGTGGGAGACGCGTCGCCGCGTCCGGGTACGGGGTGGGCCCACACCCCGGTCATGCCGTGGCCGGCCGCCGCCTCGCGGGCCGGGGCGGGCAGGCTGTCGAGGGTGTCGACGGCTACGGGGCTCGCCGCCGTCATGGCTTCCACCCACGGTCGCCGTCCGGGGCCGGGACGGTCCGCCGCGAGCGGCCCGGGCCCCGCGGCGGTCACCGCCGCGAAGCGGTCGCCGCTCCAGCCGTGGGCGATCTCGACGGTGGTGCCCGTCAGGTCGGCGGCGAGCAGGTGCGCCAGGTCGGTGAGCACCTCGTCGAGCGCCGCGCCCGCCGCCATGGCCCGCACGGCGGCCCGCAGGGAGCGTGCGGTGCCCCCGCGGCGGATCTGCACGACGTAGTCGCGCAGGCCCGTCCGGGCGGGCGTGGCGACCGAGAGCTCGCAGGGGACGATGGAGCCGTCGGCGGCGACGAGGTCCATCGGCATGCCGCCGGCGACCCGTGTGCGGGTGCGGTCGACGCCGGCGTGGGCGCTGATGCTCGAGAAGCCCTCCATCGCCAACCCATGGTGATGGGGGGCGATGAGCTCGATCATGTTCCGGCCCACGACGTCGGCGGGGCTGTACCCCAACAGCTCGCTGACCGAGGCGCTGACCCACACGATGGTCCCGCGGCCGTCGACGATGCCGAACGGGCTCAGCGCCGTCTCGGCGATGACCCCGTAGGGAGGCTCGAAGGACGCCGCGGGCGGCGACGAAGTGGGCATCGGTGGGTCCTCGACGGGAGTGTAGGAGCGGACGCGTGCCTACACCGCTCGGCGTGGCCGAACCGGCGGCGATGTGCCCGGATCCTCCGGGATCGCGGCGCGGGACCGGTCTCGGTGCGCGTGCCACAGGGTCGAGAGGAACCGCTCGACGCCCTCGATGACGCGGGCGCTGCGGAACGAGGGGAACACGTCGAAGGCGTGCTGGGCGCCCTGCATCTCGGCGTAGAGGACGGGCTGGCGGGAAACGGCGCGCAGGCGCTCGACGAACAGCCGGGCGTCCTCGACGGGCGCGAGGGTGTCGCGGTCGCCGTGGATGACGAGGAACGGCGGGGCGCCGTCGTGGACCCGGTCGATGGGTGAGGCGGCGGCGAAGCGCTCGGGCTCGTCGGCGAGGAAGCCCTTCATCACCCACGGCTCGATCAGCCGGTGAAGGAACTCGGGAGGCATGGTGCCGAGCCGGTTCGTGAAGTCGTACACGCCGTAGAAGGGCACAGCCGCCTGCACGCCGGTGTCGGCATCCTCGAAGCCGGGTTGCAGGCTGCGGTCGCCGGCGGTGAGGGCCACCATGGCCGCCAGGTGCCCGCCGGCCGAGCCGCCGGTCACGGCCACGAAGCCCGGGTCGACCTCGTACTCACCGGCGTGCTCGCGCAGCCAGGCGATCGCCCGCTTGCAGTCGACGAGGTGGTCGGGGAACGTCGCCGCCGGGCTGAGCCGGTAGTTCACGTTGAAGCCGACCCAGCCGTTGGCGGCCAGGTGGTTCAGCAGGGGCAGCCCCTGCTCGCGCTTGTCGCCCAGCACCCACGCCCCGCCGTGGATCTGCACGACGGCGGGGCGGGGCCCGCCGTCGTCCCGCGGTGGCAGGTACACGTCGAGGCGCAGCCGGCGCCCGCCGGCCCGGCCGTACTCGACGTCGCGGATCCGGCGCACCCCCCGCCGGCGGGTCGCCAGCACCGGCAGCAGCACGTGGCTGCGGGGAAAGCGGGGGGCGTCGTCGCCGGGCTCGAGCTCGGCCAGGCTCTCGCGCATGATCAGCACGGTGCGGCGGGTGGCGGCGCCCAGCACGATCAGGCCCGCCACCGACGCGCCGTTGAGCCCGAGCGCGACCCAGCCGGCCAGGGAGTCGAGGGCGCCGAGGGCGACGAAGACGCCGATGATCACGAGCTGGGCGAGCACGTGGTGGTGGAACAGCTCGACGGTGAACCACGACGCCATGAAGCTGGGGAGCTGCAGCCAGCCCCGCTTCACCGGCCGGAACGCGTTGAGCGTGAGCAGCAGGGCGACGCTGCTGACCGCGAGGAACAGCCATCCCACGCCCCCAGTCTGCGCTCCGGTGGTCGCCGGCGCCGATTCCTCGAGCCGAATCCCATGGATTGGCGGCATCGCGCCCGCCCGGTCAGCATGATCCGATGCTCACGTTCCCCCAGCCACCGGATCGGGCGCTCCGCCGGGCGGCGCTGCTGCTCTCCGTGCTCCCGCTGCTGCTCGCTCCCGCCGCGTGCGGCGGCGAAGCCGCCGAGGACGCCGGCGTGCCCGAGACCACCGTCCCGGCCGCGGAGGAGCCGCCGGGGGTGGCCGACCCGTGCGAGCTGTTGTCGGCCGAGGAGGTCCGGGAGGTGACCGGCGTCGAGGTGCTCGTGCCGGAGGCGACGGGCGTGAGCATCTGCCAGTGGCAGCCCGTCGACGCCGTCGAGCGCGCCATGCTGGTGAACGTCGCCCTGCTGCCCTACGAGGGGGGCGCCGAGCCCGATGCCGTGTGCGCCCAGACGGCCGCGGCCGTCGGCGAGGTCGACGAGCTCGACCGCTTCGCCGTCCCCGCCTTCACCTCGACCTCGGGTGAGGGGTCGCTGCGGACCGTGCAGCTGGCCGTGTGCCCGGACCCCGCCGTGCTCATCGTCACCGTCGTCGGCGGCGAGGACGACGGCGCCCGCGTCGAGGCGGCCGTCGCCCTGGCCGAGCTGGCCCTGCCCCGCCTGTAGCCGGTCGGGTCAGCGGGCGTCGAAGGCCAGCTCGAACGAGCGCACCGCCCCCACGAACACGTTGGGCTCGATGTCCGGCTCGGTCACCACGCGCAGGTTGGTCAGCCGGCTGGTGAGGGCCTCCATCAGGATGCGCAGCTCGAGGCGGGCGAGCGACGCCCCCAGGCAGAAGTGGGTGCCGAACCCGAACGCCACGTGGTGGTTGGGGTCGCGGGTGACGTCGAACCGGTACGGGTCGTCGAACACGTCCTCGTCGCGGTTCGCGGACGGGTAGAGGAGGATCACCCGGTCGCCGGCGGCCACATCGACGCCGCGCACGGTGGTGTCCTCGGTGGCGGTGCGAAAGAAGTTGTTGAGCGGCGTGACCCAGCGGATCATCTCCTCGACGGCGGTGGGGATGCGCTCGGGTTCGGCGGCGAGCAGCTCCCACTGGTCGGGGTGCCGGCAGAGCTCCCACAGCGACCGGGCGATGACGGTGCGGGTGGTCTCGGCGCCGCCGGAGATGAACAGGCCGGTCTCGTGCATGATCGTCTCGTCGCTCATGGGGCACCCGCCGAGCTCGGCGTTGGCCCACACCGACACGAGGTCGCCGGTGGGCTCGTCGCGCCGGGCCTTCACCATCTCCTGGAGCTCGCCGTTGAACTCCATGATGGCCGTCATCATGCCCATCCCCGCGTCGGGGTCGTGCCGGATCTGGTCGTAGCGCATGAGCCGCTCGGACCAGGACTGGATGGCGGGCCAGCGCTCCTCGGGGTAGCCGAGCATGTGGGCGGTCAGGCGGGCCGGCAGCTGGGCGGCGAGGTCGCCGACCACCTCCATCCCGCCCCGGGCGGCGGCGGCGTCGACGAGCTCGGCGACGAGCCGGCGGATCTCGGGCTCGTAGGCCCGCACCCCCGCCGGCGTGAACCGGCGAGACACGAGCCGGCGCTGCTCGGCGTGCTCGGGGTCGTCCTTGGCGATCATGTTCGTCTCGCCGGGGGAGTGGAAGCTGCGGTAGCCGAGACCGCTGCAGAACACCTGCGCCCGCCGCTCGACGTCGATGACGTCGGCGTGGCGGGTCACCGCCCACAGGCCGTTCTGCTCGTCGCGGTACACCGGCTCGTTCGACCGCATCCACCGGAACGCCTCGTGCATGCCCTCGAGGTCGCCGTAGAAGGCGGGGTCGAGCAGGTCGTACGTCGGTCGGGCGCTCGTCGTTGACATCGGCGTCAGTCTAGTGGCGGACCCGACAGGCGCCTGTCGCCCCGCGCGGCGGTTCGGCTACGAAGCGTGCGAGGATGGGTGGGTGCCGATGGCTGAGGGCAGTGGATCGCCTCCCGGTCTGGCGGGCGAGGATCGCGAGCGGATGTTCGCCACGCTGCTCGCCAACCTGCCCGGCATGGCCTACCGCTGCCGCGACGACGAGCGCTACACGGCCGAGTTCGTGAGCGAGGGCTGCATCGCCCTCACCGGCTACGCCGCCGAAGCCTTCACGAGCGGCAACGTCGGCCTCGGGGACCTGATCGAGGAGGCCGACCGGCCCGGCGTCGACCGGGAGGTCCGCGCCGCGCGCCGGGAGGGGCGACCGTTCCGGGTGCGCTACCGCCTGCGGCGCGCCGACGGCGCCGTTCGATGGGTCTGGGAGCAGGGGCGGTACGTGCTCGACGGCACGGGCGACGGCGAGCACATCGAGGGCTTCATCGCCGACATCACCCAGATGATCCAGGTCCGGGAGTCGCTCGCCGAGAGCGAGGCGCGCTACCGCCGGCTCGTCGAGGCGTCGCCGATCGCCATCGTCCTGTCGCAGCGGGGCCGGGTGCTGTTCGCGAACGAAGCGGCGGCGCGCGTGTGGGGCTGTCCTGCCAGCGCGCTGATCGGCCGGGACGTGACCGAGCGCCTCCACCCTGATGACCTCCCCCAGGCGCTCGAAGCGGTGCGGCGTACCGAGGGCGAGGGCCGTGACGTGCCGGTGCAGGAGTACCGCCTGGTGCTCGACGACGGTTCGGTGCGCGAGGTCGAGGTCATCGCCGTGGCCGCCCGCCATGAGGGTCGCCCGGCCACCCAGATCATGGTGTGGGACGTCTCCGCCGCCCGCAGCGAGGAGCGCCTGCGGGCCGACCAGGCTGCGGTGCTCGAGCGCATCGCCGCTGGCCGCAGGCTCGAGGAGACCTTCGCCACGATCGCGGCGATGGTGGAGGCCCGGCTGCCCGGCACGCGCTGTGCGATCCGGCTGGGAGCGGACCCGCCGACCGGGGACAGCGACGACGCTGGTGAGGCCGTGGTCCGGGAGGTGATCCGCAACCACGGCGGCGACGTGGTCGCCCACCTCGTGCTCGAGCGCGCCGAGGCCCGCGCCGGCGACGCCGAGCGCGTCAAGGCCGAGCAGGCGACCCTCGCGCACTTCGCGCACCTCGTGGCGATCGCCGTCGAGCACCACACCATGCACCGGCGCCTGGCCCACGAGGCGACCCACGATCACCTCACCGGCCTGCCCAACCGGGCGCAGCTGCTGGCCTACCTGCGCGAGGCGCTCGGCGGTCACCACCGGACACAGGTAGCGGTGCTCTTCTGCGACATCGATGACTTCAAGCGGGTGAACGACAGCTTCGGTCACGCCGCCGGCGACAGCGTGCTGCGGCGGGTCGCGGGCCTGGTGCAGGCGAGCATCCGCCACGAGGACCTGCTCGCCCGCTTCTCGGGCGACGAGCTGGTGGTCGTCTGCAGCGGCCTCGACGCACCCGATCAGGTCGTGGCCGTCGCCGAGCGGATCCGGCGGACCCTCGAGGAACCCATCTGGGTCGTGGGCGTGGAGCTGCGGGTGTCGGTGAGCATCGGCATCGCCGTCGGACAGCCCGGCGATCCACCCGAGCTCGTGCTCGCCAACGCCGATGCGGCCATGTACCGCGCCAAGGAGCAGGGGCCCGGACGAATCGAGCTGTTCGACGCCCGCCTGCGGGAGCGAGCCATCGAGCGCATCCAGATCGAGGCCGGGCTGCGCGGCGCCGTCGACCGTGACGAGATCGAGGTGCACTACCAGCCTCTCGTCGCACTCGCCGGCGGCGAGGTCGTGGGCGCCGAGGCGCTCCTGCGCTGGCGGCACCCCGAGCTCGGCCCGCTCGAGCCAGCGCGCGTCATCGGTGTCGCCGAGCACACCGGGCTCATCCGGCCGCTCGGGGCGCGGGTGCTCGAGCGGGTCTGCCGGGACCTGCGGGCCTGGGAGGCGGCGGGTCTGGTGCCGTCGGGCTTCAGCGTGTGCGTGAACCTGTCACCCCGCGAGCTGGCCGAGCCCGACCTCGTCTCGACGGTGGGCGAGGCCCTGGTGCGCACCGGCGTCGAGCCCGCACGGCTCTCGTTCGAGATCACCGAGGACGCGGTGATGGGTGAGCCCGAGCTCGCCGCCGTGCGGCTCGACGCCATGAAGCAGCTCGGCGTGCTCCTCGCCGTCGACGACTTTGGCACCGGCTACTCGTCGCTCGCGTACCTCAAGCGGTTCCCGATCGACTGGCTGAAGATCGACCGCGGCTTCATCGACGGCGTGGGGACCGACACCAACGACACCGCCATCGTCCAGGCCATCCTCGAGATGACCCGCACCCTCGGCCTCACCGCCGTGGCCGAGGGCGTGGAGACGCCGTTGCAGGCCAAGGTGCTCCGCCAGATGGGCTGCACGCTGGCCCAGGGATGGTTGTGGTCGCCCGCCGTCGAGGCGGGTGAGCTGACGGAGGTGCTGCGGGCAGGCCGGCTCAGCGCGCGCCGCGGCTGAGCGTGCGGCCCCAGGCCTCGACGCTGGCGCGCAGCGACGCCGTCGTGAGGGCGACGAAGTCGTCGTCGCGGTCGGGGTCGCCGTCGTCGAGCCAGTTCAGCGTGGCCTCGACCAGCATCCCGACGATGGTCTCGGCCGCCCAGCGGTGCAGGGCCGGGTCGGGCAGCGCCGGGGCGAGCACCTGGCGGGCCGCCTCGACGGCGAGCTCGCGGAACCGCTCGGCGTGGTCGGCGAATGCGGGCTCGCGGGCCGCGTGGCGCCACAGCAGGCGGAACCCGTCGGGGTTCTCGCGCGCCACGGTCAGGTAGGCCGTGGCCGACACGCCGCTGCGGGGCCCGTCGCGCCAGCCCTCGGCGAACTCCTCGGCGAGGCGGGTGGAGACCTGCTCGAGCACGGCCCGGTACAGGTCCTGCTTGGAGTCGAAGTGGCGGTAGACGATCAGCTTGGTGACGCCGGCAGCCGCGGCCACGTCGTCCATCGACGTGCCGGCGAAGCCGGCGCGGGCGAAGGCGGTGGCGGCGGCGCGCAGCACCTGGGCCTGGCGCTCGGCCCGCGGGAGGAGCCGGCTGGCGGTGGTCGTGGCCATTGGTATACTGGCGAGTATACACCTGCGGGTTGACACCCGCCGTCGCTGGGAGGAGAGGGGACCCCGTTGAAGTTCGGCATCTTCTACGAGCACCAGCTGCCCCGCCCGTGGGGCGAGGACGACGAGTACCAGCTGCTGCAGGACGCCCTCGAGCAGTGCGAGCTCGCCGACCGCCTCGGCTTCGACTACGTCTGGGAGGTCGAGCACCACTTCCTCGAGGAGTACAGCCACTCCTCGGCGCCCGAGGTGTTCCTGGCCGCCGTCTCGCAGCGCACCAAGAACCTGCGCCTGGGCCACGGCATCGTGCAGACCCCGCCGCCGTTCAACCACCCCGCCCGGGTCGCCGAGCGCATCGCCACCCTCGACCTCATCTCCGGCGGCCGGGCCGACTTCGGCACCGGCGAGTCCTCCAGCGAGGCCGAGCTCGGCGGGTTCGAGATCGACCCGGCCCACAAGCGCGAGATGTGGGAGGAGGGCCTGCGCGTCGCCCTGCGCTGCCTGACGGAGGAGCCCTTCACCGGGCACTCCGGCAGGTGGGTCACGATGCCGCCCCGCAACGTCGTGCCCAAGCCTCGCCAGAAGCCGCACCCGCCGGTGTGGGTGGCGTGCAGCCGGCGCGACACCATCAAGCTGGCTGCCCGCAAGGGCATCGGCGCCCTGTCGTTCTCGTTCATCAACCCCGAGGAGGCGGCCCACTGGGTGAGCGAGTACCATGAGACGCTCGAGGCCGAGGGCGTGCCCATCGGGGATGCCGTCAACCCCAACGTCGCCGCCGTCACCACCTTCATGTGCGCCCCCACCGAGGAGGAGGCCATCGCCCGGGGGGCCGAAGGGTCGAACTTCTTCGGCTACTCCCTCGCCCACTACTACGTGTTCGGACGGCACCAGCCGGGTCGCACCGACGTGTGGGCGGAGTTCTGCGCCCAGCGCGACGAGCAGGGCTTCTCACCCGACGCCGTCAGGGCGGCCGCCGCCAACCAGGACCGCCTGGGCGCCAAGGTGGTCGAGGGCAACGGCGGGTCGTCGGGCCTGCGCGGCGCCGTCGGCACGCCCGATCAGATCCGCGAGTACCTCCGGCGCTACGAGGAGGTCGGGGTCGACCAGGTCATCTTCGTGAGCCAGGCCGGCAAGAACCGCCACGAGGACATCATGGAGAGCCTCGAGCTGTTCGGGAAGGAGGTGCTGCCCGAGTTCAAAGAGCGCGACGAGAAGCTGTCGCGCGACAAAGAGCAGCGCCTGGCACCGGTGATCGACAAGGTCATGGCCCGCAAGCCCGCCGAGGACCACCCGCCGCTGCCCGACCCCGACTACGCCTTCCCGTCGATCCCGGTGGCCATGGCCGACCGGGTGGGCAACGACCAGTTCTACGCCGCGCTCGAGGACATCGGCAAGAAGCTCGCCCGAGGCGAGGGCGAGAGCTTCTTTTCGAACCTCGGCTGAGCCCGACCGATCCAACCGAGAGGGGACACGACATGCAGGAGCTCGAGGGCCGCACCGCCGTCGTCACCGGGGCCGCCAGCGGCATCGGCAAGGCGCTGGCCGAGCGGTTCGCGGCCAGCGGCATGAACCTGGTGCTGGCCGACATCGAGGAGGGCCCTCTCGCCGAGGTCGCATCCACGCTGCGCGACGGCGGCGTCAAGGTGCTCGACGTGCCCACCGACGTGTCCAAGGCCGCCGACGTCGACGCGCTGGCCGCCGCGGCCGACGAGGCCTTCGGGCCCGTCCACGTGCTGTGCAACAACGCCGGCGTGGGCGGCGGCGGGATGATCCACGACCTGAAGACCGAGGACTGGGAGTGGGTCATCAACGTCAACCTGTGGGGCGTCATCCACGGCCTGCGGGCGTTCCTGGGCGGCATGTACGCCCACGGCGAGGAGGGCCACGTCGTCAACACAGCCTCGCTCGCCGGGCTGTACTCGGCCCCGTTCATGGCGCCGTACTCGGCCACCAAGTTCGCGGTGGTGGCGATCTCCGAGGCGCTGCACCAGGAGGCGCTGCTGGCCGGGGGCCGCATCGGCGTGTCGGTGCTGTGCCCGGGGTGGGTGAACACCCGCATCCACGAGTCGAGCCGCAACCGGCCCGCCGAGCTGGGCGGCGACGCCGAGCGCGAGCGGGGCGACAGCTTCGAGTTCATGGCCCAGATCCTCGCTGCGGGCATGCCGCCGGCGACGGTGGCCGAGCACGTCGAGCGTGCCATCCGCGAGAGGCGCTTCTACGTGATCACCCACCCCGAGATGCTCGGCGCCGTCGAAGAGCGCATGCGGAACATCGTCGAGGGCCGCACGCCCGAGCAGATGCAGTTCTCCGCCGGCCTGTTCGGCGGCGGCGGCGCCCGCTGATCCTCAGCGGTTGCCGGCGTCGCGGAGGTGGACGCCGGCGTGGCCGACGACCACCACCCGCCGTTCCCGATCGAGGTGGCAGTACACCCGGCAATGGCGGTCGGGAGGCACGTTGGCGGCGTAGCGCAGGTGCGGTCCGAGCAGGATTCGCCGGCCCTCGTAGGTGCGCTCGTAGTCGGCGCGGAACATCGTCTTCGCCGTGGTCGAGATGTCCGACACCCACGGCAGGCCGGCCTCGAGGCAGGCGGCGGTGAACCCCGCGCCGATCTCGTCGCGCTGCCAGCGGGCGGCCACCTCGTCGAGACGCCGGAGGTCGGCGTAGACGTCGTGGGGCCGGACGAACGGCGAGCGGGCCGCCGACTGGTGGGCCTCGGGCAGGAACACCAGGTGCCGGCACTCCGCGGCGGCCCGAGCGATCGCCTGGGCCATCGTCGTGGGCGCGCCGGCAGGCGGCGGGGCCGCCGCTTCGGACCGGGCCCGCTCGACGGCGTCGCCCAGGCGGGCCGAGAAGCTGACCGTCAGCTCGCGCAGCTCGGTGCGGACCCGCTCGAGCTCGTCGGTCGCCACCGCCGCCTCGAGCCGGGCCTCCTCCAGCGCGACGAGGTCGGCCTCCCAGGACTCGAGCATCTGGACGTCGGTGCGCTCGCTGCTCGCGGCCTTCGCCTCGATCTCGGCGATCCGGCGCCGGGCTGCGGCGGCCTCCAGGCGGCGGGCCAGTGGAGGCACGTCGAGGCGGAGGGCGGCCGTGGCGTACAGCTCGGCGAGCACCGGCCACTCGAGCCCGGTCTGCCCCGGCCGCAGCTCCCACAGGTGCCACCGGTGGGTGCCACCGGTCTCGCCGGGCAGCCAGCCGGGCCACCAGAGCCGAACCTCGCCGCCCGCCGGCACGACGTCCTCGCCCACGAGGCCGGCCAGCTCGGCGGCGGCGGGCGGCGCGAGGAACACCACGTGGGCGAGCCCGGCGAGCCGCGCCGCCAGGCGCTCGGGGTCGAGGCCATCGCCGCCCTCGGTGTGGCTGACCGCGACCACCGGCAGCTGTCGGCCCGGATGGGTGAGGAGGGTGGCCAGGGCCCCGGCGTCGCGCCGGACGGCGGTCCAGGGCCCGGCGGTCAGCCGGCGGCCGGCGTCGAGCACCGGCAGGTGGTGCACGAGCGAGGCCACCACCCCGGGTGGCAGGGCTTCGGCGGACCCCGGCGCGGTGACCACCCCGGTGGTCGACCTGAGCGAGCGGCGCACGTAGGCGAAGGCGGCGTCGGCATCGGCGCCGACCTGGTACAGGACGGCCCAGCGCACGCTCGGGTCACGGCGGTGGGCGTGCTCGACGCTGACCTCCCACAGCCGGCCGGCCTCCGGGTCGTCGAGGTTGCGCCACCGGATGCTGGTCGTCGGCCGGGGATGCCACATGCCGTCCCGGTTCGGGGGACGGTCGTCGGGCCAGCGGCCGTAGGGCTCGGCCACGTGCAGGCGCGTCAGGGCCCGCGCCCTCGGCAGGCACTCGGCCGGGTCGCCCTCGAAGCGCAGGTGGCAGGCGTAGACGTGCTGCATCGCCGGTCGGAGCCGAGGATACGGACCGGCCGGCGGCGAAGGCGCGGTGGTCGGGGGTTCGGGTGCCGAGACCTCGAAGGCTCACCGGGGGAGCGGCAGCGGGTCACTGGTCGCCAGCGCGAGCAGCGCGGCGGCCAGGCTGCCGACCTCCATGACGGGTACGCCGCGGGCGTCGGTGTGCTGGCCGGATGGGACGAGGAACAGGTCGGCGCCGGCCCGGTGGGCGGCGCTGGCCTTGAGGCCGACGTGGCCGACGGCGAGCACCCGGCCCTCGTCTCCCAGGGCGCCGGTGGCGACGATCGTGCGACCCTGCGAGCGGTCCACCGGGTCGAGCAGTTCCGCCAGCGCCAGCGCGTAGACGAGGCCGGCCGACGGTCCGGTGATGGGCCGGTCGCGGATCGTCACCTCCAGCGGCCGCCCGTCGCTGTCGACCGGTGCGACGGCGGCGATGGCGGTGTGGGCGGCGGCCCGGAACAGCTCACGGCCGCGACGCTGCTCCCGCTCCGGGTCGAGCGTGCTGATCCCGTCCACCCGCACGACGGCGACGTCGCGCTGGGTCAGCGCGGTCCAGACGAGCCCGGTCAGGTTGGGGCGGCGGGCGTCCACGGTGACGAGCAGGTAGCGGCCGCTCGGGGTGTGGAGGTCGGCGTCGGCGACGGTGATGTCACCGACGACGTCGTGGACCTGCCCGGGTGTCAGCACCACGACAGGCGGGTGGTAGCTGGCCCCGACCCACAGCGTGAGCGCACCGGCGGCTGCGACCAGGGCGGCGACCGTGCGGGCCGGCAGGCGCGCGCGGTCGGGGCCTGGGGACGGCGCCGGGCTTCCCGCCGATCGCCGCAGCGGTCTCGTGAACGCGCTGGTAGAGGGTCCGTGGCGCGGCGCTACCACACGGAACCCGACCGGGATCGCCGCCCGTTCCGGTGCCGCCGGTCGGCGCTGGGCCAGCCGCCGCCACACGTCGTTGCCCTCGCGGTGGAGGCGCTCGACGTGGGCCCGGAACTCCTCCGCCGTCAGGTCCGGCCGGAGGCCGCGTTGCACGGACCGGTGGTGGGCGAGGCTCAGCAGCTCGCGGCGGCCGAGCACGAACGCCCGCACGGGCGTGACCGCCACCGCGGTCGCCGGCTGGGGTGCGAACCCGAGGATGGCCGACTCGCCGAGGTGCGAGCCGGGGCCGACGGTGGCGACGCTCCGGCCCCGCCGGGTGAGCCGCACCGAACCCTCGACCAGGACGATGAACCAGTAGCCGATGCGGTCCTCGCGCAACAGGACGGTGCCCGCGTCGGCCACCACCTCCTCACCCCACCGGGCGATCTGGCGGATCTCGGCGGCGCTGCACGCCGCGAAGACCGGCAGGCTCGCGACCAGCGCCCGCCGGCGGGCGCCAACGGTGAGCGGCCGCCGGCGCCGGTGAGGGTGGTGGCGGCGCGGGCGCCCGCGATCGCCCGGAGCCTGACCGGCCGGCGCCGAGGCCCGGCCTTCGTGCAACCCCCCAGCGCGCACGGGACCCTCCGCCGCGACCCTACCGCGGCGCTCAGCGGGTGGCGAGGAGGACGCGTGCGGGGGAGAGCAGCTCGATGGAGCCGGGGGGCGAGTTGCGCACGAACTCTCGGTGATGGCCGGTGGCAGCCTCGCGGTCGCCCTCGGCGGTGAGCCGGGCGTGCTGGACGTAGTGCAGCCCGGCGCGGACGGCGGCGAGCCCAGTGGCGTCCAGGCGGGCCAGGTACGGGTCGACCGCAGGCGGTGTGGCCTCGGCCAACCGCCGGAACAGGGCGTCACGGGCGGCTCCCACGACCAGGTCGACCTCGCCGACCCGGGCACGGCGGTGCGTGCGGGGCGCCTCGTACTCGACGACAGGACGGGTGTCGGTGTTCAACGGCGCGCCGGCGAACACGCCGCTGGCCGTGACGTTCCCGGCGTAGAGGCGTAGGACCATCGCCTCCAGCTCGGCGGGTGACGGCGGGGGTGCAGGTCCGGTGCGGGGTCCGGCCTCGGCGAGCAGGCGCGCGGCGCGCCGGGCCGGCAGCGCGGGGTCGAGCGGTTCGGCATCGACCGTCCCGACGAGGGCCACGATCGACCGGCTGGCGAACAGGTCGCCCCGCCACATGGTGACCTCGCCGAACACGGCGTCCATGGTGCGGGCGATGGAACCCAGCTCCAGCTCGGACACCTGATAGAGGGGGATCCACTGAACGAACAGCCCGCCCGGTTCGAGCCTCGACCGGGCGGTGCGGAAGTGCTCGAGCGTGTAGAGGTTGCCGGTACCCGCCTTCCACGGTGTGAACAGGTCGCTGATGATCAGGTCGTATCGATCGGCGCTGCGGCGCAGGCAGGTGCGGCCGTCCTCGGCGTGGATGGTCACGCGCTCGTCCTCGAACAGGCCGTGCACCCATCGTCCGAAGTGGGCGCGGGCGAGGCGCACCACGTCGCCCACGAGCTCGCACACCTGGACCCGCTCGACCTCGGGCCACGCCAGGGTCGCGCCGGCGGTGATGCCCGTGCCCATGCCGAGGTGGAACACCGAGCGGGGCTCGGGGTGCAACAGCAGCGGGATGACGCTCTGGTTCTGCTCCGAGTCGAGCCCGCGGCTGCCGCCGAGCGTGTAGTAGTTGTCCACGCGGATCAGCCGGTCGCGGCCGCGGCCGACCACGGCGACGGTCGCCTGGGGTCCCTCCCGCAGCTCGACGAGCCGCTCGCCGCTGGCCGGCCGGAGGCGGATCTGGTGGAGGTGGGCGGTGTCCGCCAGAAGCAGGGCGACGACGCCGGCGGTAGCCGGGAGCGCGGCGGCGAACCGGGGGAGCGAGGCCCGGACGCGGTCGGCTCCAGGGGGTGTTGGCGGCGCCGCGCCGGCTGGAGCGACCGGTGACCTGGTGAGGACGACCACCGCGAGCAGCGCCGGGTAGGCCGCGGCAAGCACCAGCAGGCTGCGCCACGCTCCGAAGGCCGGGAGGAGCACGAACCCAGCGGCGAGCGATCCCGCGATGGCGCCGGTGGTGTTGACGGCGACCAGGCGCCCCATGGCCTCCCCGGCGGGCCGCCCGCCGCCCTCGAGCGTTCGGAGCAGGAACGGCAGCACGGCGCCGAGGGCGATGCCGGGCAGGAGGACCGTCACCGCGGCCACGCCGGCCACGGCACCGACGTAGCCCCACCAGCCGGCGTCGGCGCCCACGTACGCGAGCCCGCCGGTGGCATCGTGGAACACCCACGGCGACGAGGCCACCGCCACGCCGGCTGCCACGAGCAGGCCGCTGAGGACGGTGACGGGCTCGACCCGGCGCAGCCTGCTCAACCCGTTGGCCGCCGCGGCGCCGCCGGCCAGGGCCAGCAGGAAGGTGCCCAGGACCAGCGAGTACGTGTACACCGAGTTCTGGAGCACCTGGGCGAACAGCCGGGTCCACACCACCTCGACGGCGAGCGTGGCGAACCCCGACACGAACGCCACGGTCCACACGACCGTTGCTGGCAGACCCGAACCACCCGCACCGGCGGGACGTGCCGAGCCCGTGGCTTTGGCCGCGCCGGTCGTGATGGCGGTGCCGGGCGTGACGGCGCCGGAGGGGATGACGGGTGCGGGTGCGGCGGCGGAAGTGGCGCGAGCGCCGGTCCGGCGGGCGAGCAGGATGGCTCCCAGACCGACCGCCACATCGATGCCGACGGCGAGCAGGTAGGCGTTGCGGAACCCGAGGGCGACGGGGAGCACGAACCCGGCCGCGAAGGCCCCCGCCGCCGACCCGGCGGTGTTGACGCCGTAGAGCGCGCTGCCGGTCACGGCCAGTCGGTCCGGCCGGCGCACCAGGTGCTGGCCCATCAGCGGCAGCGTCCCGCCCATCAGGAACGCGGGGGGGAACAGCAGGCTGACCGCGATCGCCGCTTTCACGGCCGTGTCAAGCGCGGGCACGTGGCCCACCAGCCCGTACAGCACGGGGTACAGGGTGTGGTAGGCGTCCACCAGCACGAAGTGGCCCAGAGCGGTGACGGCAACCGCTACCTCGATCAAGCCGAAGGCGCGCAGCGCGCTCCGGGTCCGCGTCGCGCGTCGCCCCCACCACCACCCACCCAGGGCGATGCCGGCGAAGAAGATGGCGATGGTGAGAGCGGCCGCTTGGGCGGTGCTGCCGAACAGCAGGCCGACCTCGCGCACCCACAGCACCTGGTAGACGAGCGCCGCGAAGCCCGAGCAGAAGAAGAGGGCGAGCAGCGTGAGCCTGCGCCAGCGGTCCAGCATTGGGAGCCATTCTCACAAACTGCGGCGCCGAACGTGGCATCGGCCGCCGGAGCGCCTACCCTGGTGGGTGACGGGTGAGCCAGTCCGGTTCGCCCGCGTTGAGCAGAAAGCAAGTGCATTGGCTACTGGTACCGTCAAGTTCTTCAACAACGAGAAGGGCTACGGCTTCATCTCGCGACCGGACGGCGACGACGTCTTCGTCCACTACTCCAACATCCAGGGCAGCGGCTACCGCTCGCTCGAAGAGGGTCAGACCGTCGAGTTCGACGTCGGCCCGGGCCGTAAGGGCGACGAGGCGCAGAACGTCCGCGTCGTCTAGCCGCACCACTGGCGTTGGAGCCGCCGGCGCACACGGTGCCGGCGGCTCTTGCCTTTCTCGGGCCCGACCATCGACCAGGAGTGCCACCGTGGCTGCACAACGAACGACCTTCGGCAAGATCCAGCGTGACCGCGCCAAGCGCGAGAAGCAGGAGCTCAAGCGCCAGCGCAAGGCCGAGGCGCGCGCCGAGCAGGAGGAGGCGGCGACGGCACCCGCCGTGCCCGTCGGCGCCGACGCCGAGGGCGAGCTCACCGCCGTGCAGCTGCTCGAGGCCGTCGAGGCGTTGCACACCGCCTTCGAGAACGACGAGATCGACTTCGAGACCTTCGAGGAGCAGAAGGCCGCGCTGATGGCCCGCATCAGCGTCTGAGCGCGGGCCGGGTGACCGCTGCCGCGAACCCGATCGGGCGGGTCGGGAGCGCCTACCTCGACACCGCCGTCGACGCCATGCTGGCGCTGGTCGCCCGGCACGAGGCCGAACGGGGTGAGCCGCTGCGCGCCGCGCACGTCGAGCGGGTGCACGTGCGAGCCGGCCTGCTCACGGTCGGCATGGAGGCCATGTCGGGCTGGTACCGGGCGCCGGGTGGTCGAGTGCGCGAGTTCAACATGAACTTCTCGGTGGCCTACTCGCTGGCGCTCGTGCTGCTCGGTGGGCGACTGACCGCGGCCGAGCTCGACCCGGGCTGGTGGGAGCCGTGCGCTGCTGAGATCGAGGAGGTCGTCGCTCGGGTCGAGCTGATCCACGGCGGCGAGCTCGACCGGGCCATGGCCGAGCGACGGGGCGGGCTCGACCTGGGCGACGCCCTGGGGCGTGGGAAAACCGAGCCCGTGCTCGACGGCGTGTCGTTCGCCGACTACGAGCTCGCGTTCCCCGCGGTGGTCGAGGTGCACCTCGCCGACGGCACCGTGTGGGAGGCGCGCCAGGACGTCCCCTTGGGCGGCGCCGGCCGCCCCGAGGACGAGACCCGAGCGCTCGTGCAGGCCAAGCTCGAGGGCAACGGCGCCCCCGCCGGCGCCTTCGACGCGCTGGAGGACCTTGCGTCGCTGGGTTCCGCTGGCCACGTCCGCGCCCTGCTTGCCGGCTGATCCGAACCGTTCGGCTCGCCCTCCCGACCCCACCCTGCCCAAACCCGTTCTCGAGGCGGAGCGCGTCGGGTTCCGGCGCGCTGAGCCTCGAGTCTCGGTGCTGGTGGGCTCGCTCGACGTTCTCGAGGCGGAGCGTGCCGGGTTTCGGCGCGCTGAGCCTCGAGTTCGGTCGGGGTGGCTGGGCGGGCGGCGCGGTGCGCACCGCCGGTGGGACAATGACGGGCATGGCCGAGCACTCGCCGTCCCCCACCACGCTCTACGCCCCCGAACCGGTCGACCGGCTGCCCTTCGGGTCACCCGAGAAGGCCGCCCGGTACGCCACCGAGCGCTACCTGGGCGCCACAGGCCTGAACTGGTGGCGGTGCGACCCCACCCTGCAGGCGATGATGCGCTTCCACCTCGACGGAGCGCACCTGGCGTGGGCCGAACCCCACCTCGACCGCATCGGCGCCGTCATGGGCGGCCCGGTCTCCGAGCGGGCCGAGATCACCGACCGGCACCCGCCGTACCTCGAGCGCTACGACCGCTGGGGGCGCGACATCAGCCGCGTCGTGCTGCCCCCGTCGTTCCTCGAGAACCGCCGCGACGCCTTGGAGCACAGCTTCCAGAACCCGGTGATCCGGCGGGAGGCGATCGAGCGCGGGGTGCCGCTGGCGCCCCTGACCGCCGCTCACAGTTACCTGCTGAACCAGGCCGAGATCGGGATGATGTGCGCCATCGGCACCGGGGGCGACATGGTCTACAACCTCGTCCGGGCCTTCGCCCCCGACGACATCAAGGAGCGGGTACTCCCGAAGTTCGAGTCGGGGGAGTGGCTGGGCCAGACCATCCAGTCGCTCACCGAGCGCACCGGCGGGTCCGACCTGGCCGAGCTCGAGACCACGGCCACGCCCGACGGCGACGCCTGGCGCATCAACGGGTTCAAGTGGTTCGCGTCCAACGTGAACGGCCACGCCTGGGTGGTGCTGGCCAAGCCCGAGGGCGCGCCGGACAGCACGCGGGGCATCGCCACGTTCCTCGTGCTCGACGAGCGGCGCGACGGCACCCGCAACGGCATCTTCATCCGCCGCCTCAAGGACAAGCTGGGCACCAAGGCGGTGGCCTCGGGCGAGGTCGAGTTCCGCGACGCCGAGGCGTTCATCCTCTCGGGCGAGCCGTCGGGCGACGGCTCGGGCGGCACCGGCGCCGGCGACGGCAAGGGCCTCACCCGCATGATGGAGATGACCAACGGCGCCCGCCTGGGCATCGCCATGATGGGCCTGGGCTGCGCCCGCCGGGCCCTCGTCGAGGCCATGTGCTACGCCCGGGCCCGCGACGCCTTCGGCAAGCCCCTGCGCGAGCACCCCCTCATGCAGCGCAAGCTGGCCGAGCTGATCGTGGACGTGGAGGCCGCCCAGGCGCTGGTGTTCGACGGCTACGACCCCGACCACCGGCTGCGGATCGGCGCCCCGCTCATCAAGCTGCGGGCCGCACGGCTGGGGATCACCGCGGCCACCGACGCCATCGAGGTCCACGGCGGCAACGGCTACGTGGAGAACTGGCCCGTCGCCCGCATCCTGCGCGACGCGCAGGTGAACACGTTGTGGGAGGGGCCCGACAACATCCTGTGCCTCGACGTGCGCCGGGGTATCGAGCGCCAGCAGGCCGACGTCGCGTTCCTCGAGCGGCTCCACCAGGCGCTGGGTCACGCACCGGCCGACGAGCCGGCGACCGACGTGGTGGCCGAGGCGGTCGAGCACCTCACCACCGCCATCGACCGGTGGAAGGCGCTGGACCGCACGACGGCCGAGGCCCGGCTGTTCCCCCTGTGCCAGTTCATGGCCGACGTCTACGCCGCTGCCCTCCTGCTCGAGCTCGCAGGGTGGGAGCAGCGCGAGCTGGGCTCGGACCGCAAGACGCTCGTCGCCCGCCTCTACACCCGGCGGGTGCTGGGCTACCCCGGGCCCCTGCGCGGCATCGATGACCCCGTTGCCGAGGACCTCGAGCGCTTCAAGGACCTCTGGGACGGCGCCCTCGTCGACGACCGCCTCACCTGACCCGCCCGCCCCGGCGTGCCGTGCCGGTGTCGCTCCGGTCGTTCTGGGTGGCGCTGGTTTCGCGTGGGTGCAACATGGCCCACCCAGAACCGGTGCTGGGTCGTTCTGGGTGGCGCTGGTTTCGCGTGGGTGCAACCTGCGGCACCCAGAACCGGTGCTCCAAGAGCTCAGGGTTGGCGGGACCAGGTCCAGGGGTAGTCGGGGTCGGCGACGTCGCCGGCGGCCGGGCCGAGGAGGAGGGGGCGGAACGTGTCGATCATCACCGCCACCTCCTCGGTGTGGGTCGCATCGGCGGCGCGCTCGACGCTGCCGGGCTGCGGGCCGTGGACGAACCCACCGGGGTGCAGCGAGAGCGACCCCACCCCGATGCCGGCGCCGGCCCGGCTCATGAAGTCGCCGTCGGAGTAGAAGATCACCTCGTCGCTGTCGACGTTGGAGTGGTGGTACGGCACCTTGACGGCGTCGGGGTGGAAGTCGTAGGGCCGGGGCACGAACGAGCACACCACGAACCCCGGGCCCTCGAAGGTCTGGTGCACGTGGGGCGGCTGGTGGATGCGCCCGACCAGCGGCTCGAAGTCGTGGATCGACAGCGCCCACGGCCACAGGTGCCCGTCCCAGGCCACCACGTCGAACGGCGAGGCCGGCAGCGTGTAGCGGGTCATGCCGCCGCGGTGGCGCACGAGCACGTCGACCTCGCCGCTGGCGTCGACGACGAAGGGCCCGTCGGGGCCGCGCAGGTCGCGCTCGCAGTACGGGGCGGTCTCTAGGAACTGGCCGGTCTGTGACAGGTACCGCTGCGGCGGGCGGACGTGGCCCGACGCCTCCACGACGAGGAGGTCGAGGCGACCGCCGTCGGGCACCACCCAGCGATGCGTCGTGCCGGTCGGGACCACGACGTAGTCGCCGGGACCCACGGGGAGGGTGCCGAACACCGACTCTAGGGCTTCCGGGCCGGGGGTCGAGGTGACAGATGGGCGCTGTGGCTGGTGGTCATGCTGTCGTGTTGGCGAGGTGGGTGTCGAGGATCTGCTGGGGGGTTCTGCCGCGCATGTAGTCGCTGTGGTTGCGGCGTCGGTGGTTGTAGGTGAGTAGCCAGGCGTCGGCTTCGGCTTGGAGCTGACGGACGCTGGTGAACCGGCGCCGGTGGAACGCTGGGCGCCAGCACTCCTGCAGGATCGTGCCGTGGAACCGTTCGCACACGGCGTTGTGG
>SIRW01000010.1 GCA_004366205.1 Actinomycetota bacterium
CGCCGTGGACCTCGAGACGCTCGGCGAGCTCGGCGCCGCCACGGCCGGCGCCGTCGAGCGCGAGGACCGGGCGCTGGTGCTCACGGGTGCCGGCGGGCACTTCTGCGCGGGCGCCGACCTCACGGGGCTGGAGGACGCCGGCTTCGCCGACACGCTGCGCACCGTGCTCACCGGACTCCAAGGGGCGCCGCTCGTGACGATCGCGGCCGTGGCCGGCGCCGCGCTCGGCGCCGGGACGCAGCTGGCCGTGGCCTGTGACCTGCGGGTCGCCGTCCCCGACGCCCGCTTCGGGATCCCGGCCGCCCGTCTGGGCCTGATGGTCGACCGCTGGACCCTCGCCCGGCTCGCGGCCCTGGCAGGTGAGAGCACCGCCCGGGCGCTGCTCGTGGCCGCCGAGGTGCTGACCGGGGCCGACGCCCACCGCATCGGGCTGGTGAACCGGCTCGGTACCCTCGACGACGCCCTCGCCTGGGCCCGTGAGATCGCCTCGCTCGCGCCGCTGACCATCCGGGGCCACAAACTCGGGCTGAACGGCCTGGACGACCCCGACGGCGACGCGCCCTACGGCGAGGCGTTCCGCCGAGCGTGGTCGAGCGACGACGTCGCCGAGGGCCGAGCCGCCTTCCGGGAGCGCCGGGCCCCCCGCTTCCGCGGCCGCTGACCGCCGAGGCGGAACGGGCCTCGGCCGGTGGGGCCACGCCGGAGCCGGGCCGCGACGGGCGTCAGATGTTGGCGGGGAGCAGCCGGGCGAAGTTCTCGAAGAACACGAACAGCACGACGAGGAACACCGGCGCCCCGAGCAGGTACGCCGGCCAGCGCCGCCACCACCGGCCGGCGGCCCAGATCGCCAGCAGCACCAGGGCCGACAGGGCGCCCCACGCGATGGCCGGACCGTTGCTCGCGGCCTCCCCGGACAGGTCGGCGCCCATGAGCTCTGCCGGTGGGTGGCGCACCACGGGGTCGTCGGACCCAGCCGGCGGCTCGCCGGGCGCGTCGTCGGGACCCGGGTCCGGCGGCGGGGGCGGGGCGGGGGCGGCCTCGCCGATGAGCTCGGCCACCACCACGAGGCGCTGGGCGGCGCTGAAGCGCGGGTGGCAGGTGGTGAGCGTGAGCCGGTTGTCGTCGGTCGGGTCGAGGACCTCGACCTGCGAGGGGTGCACGATCTTCGTCTCCCGCACGCGGTACTCGAAGCGCCCCTGGCGGGTGGTGACCAGGATGGGGTCGCCGGGCTCCAGCTCGTCGAGGCGGTAGAACGGCGCGCCGTAGGTCGTGCGGTGCCCGGCGATGGCGGCGTTGCCCTCCTGGCCGGGCATGGGCGTCTCCGGGTAGCGGCCCGGGCCGCGCTTGAGCGCCGCCACGGACACGCCCTCGACCACCGCCTTCTCGAGCCCGATGGTCGGGATGCGCAGGATGGCCACGGCGCTGCCCTCGGGGGGTGGCGGCGCCCACGCGCCCATCGTGGTGGGGGCAGGCTCGGGCTCCTCGTCCGGCTCGGCGGCGACCGTCGTGGTGGTGGTCGCCGGCGTGTCGACGGCCTCGGCCTCGAGGAGCGCCTCGAGCTCGTCGAACAGCGCGCTCTGCGCCCGGGCCTCCTGCAGGCCGGTGCCCCACAGCTGGTAGGCGACGAACAGCAGGATCAGCACCCCGAGCCCGATGAGGGTGCGGCCCACGCCGCCGACGACCCGAGCGAGCGTCATGGCCGCTCACGGTACCGGGACCGTCAGGCCTCTCGGCATCGGCGGCGCTGCGCCGGTGGCCCGCCTTGGTCGCCCGGCACCGGCGCCGGTAGCGTTTGGTCGTCGCCATGGCCCCTGCCGTCCGCCTGCGTGCCGCCGTCTGCCTGCTCGGCACCTATCCCGCTCTCGCCGGCGTCGACCTGAGCGTCGAGGAGGGGGAGGTGGTGCTGCTGCGCGGCCCGAACGGGGCGGGCAAGACCACCCTGCTACGGGTCCTGGCCGGGCTGTTGCCGGTGGTGGACGGGGAGTGCGAGGTGCTCGGCCACGACCTGCGCCGCGACCCCCGCTCCGTGCGCTCGCAGGTCGGGCTGCTGGGGCACGCCACGTTCCTCTACGACGAGCTCACCGTGGCCGAGAACGCCCGGTTCTGGGCCCGCGCCGCCAAGCGGACCAGCGCCGACGCCCACGCCGCCCTCGACCGGCTGGGCGTGGAGCCGCGCCTGCACGGTGTTCCCGTCGCCCGCCTCTCCGCCGGTCAGCGCCGCCGCGTGGCCATCGCCGTGGTCGCCGCCCGCCAGCCGCGCCTGTGGCTGCTCGACGAGCCCCACGCCGGCCTCGACGCCTCGGGCCGGGACCTGCTCGACGGGCTCGTCCGGGACGCCGCCGCCGCCGGCGGCACCGTCCTGTTCGCCTCCCACGAGCTCGACCGGTCGACGGCGCTCGCCGACCGGGTCGTCACCCTCGCCGGTGGCGTCGTCCGCCACGGCGGTGCCGCACCCGCCGCCCGCGCCACGGAGGTCGTCCATGCTCCGTGACGCGGTGCTGGTGGCGGGCAAGGACCTGCGCATCGAGGGGCGGTCGCGCATCGCCACCAACCAGGTCGCGCCCTTCGCCGTGCTCATCCTGGTGCTCTTCGCCTTCGCCCTCGACGCCGACCGGGGCCTGCTCACCCGCGCCGCCGCCGGGCTGTTCTGGGTGGCGGTGCTGTTCAGCACGGTGCTGGCCGTCCAGCGCTCCCAGGCTCTGGAGTCGTCCGACGGCGCCCGCCAGGCGCTGCGCCTCTCGGGCCTCGACCCCGCCGGCATCTTCCTCGGCAAGGCCGCGGCCGTCGCCGTCCAGCTGCTCGCCCTGCAGGTCCTGCTCGGCATCGGCGTGGTCGTGCTCTACGGCGCCGGCCCCTCCGGGGCGCTGCTGCTGGTCGTGACCGCCCTGGCCGCGACCGCGGGCCTCGCCGCCGCCGGTAGCCTCTACGCCGTGCTGGCCGCCGGCCTGCGGGCGCGGGAGACGCTGCTCCCGCTCCTGCTGCTGCCGGTGCTGGCGCCGGTGCTGATCGGGGCCACGCGGGCCTTCGAGGCGGCGCTCGAGGGCGCCCCCGGCATGGGATGGGACTGGGTCCGCCTGCTCGGGGTGTTCGCCGTCGTGTACGTCGCGTTCGGAACGCTCGCCTACGGCTCCCTCCTGGAGGACGCATGACGACGTTGCGCGACGAGACCACCCGCACCGGGGCGCGGCCGGTGCCCGCCTCGACGGGCACGGCCGCCACGCGCGTGCTCGGTGGGGTCACGCTGCTGGCGCTCGGCGTGCTGCTCTACCTGGCGTTCGTGGCGTCGCCGGCCGCCGGGCCGAGCCAGGGCTTCGACGCCGTGCGCTTCATGTACGTGCACGTCCCCTCGGCCTGGCTGGCGTACCTCTCCTTCGCCGTCTGCGCCCTGTGCAGCGCGCTGTACCTGTGGCGCCGCACCCGGTCGCGCTTCTGGGACCTGCTGGCCGGGGCGTCGGCCGAGGTGGGCACGCTGTTCATCGCCCTCACCCTCGTGACCGGGTCGATCTGGGGGCGCATCACGTGGGGCGTGTACTGGACCTGGGACGCCCGGCTCACGACCACGGCCGTGCTGTTCGTGATGTTCCTCGGCTACCTCGCCGTGCGGCGGGTCGCGCTCGACGTGGAGGTGCGCTCCCGCCGGGCCGCCGTCGTCGGGATCATCGCCTTCCTGAACGTGCCGATCGTGCACAACTCGGTGCAGTGGTGGCGGACCCTGCACCAGGAGCCGACCGTGTTGCGCACCGACCTGTCGCCGCAGATCGAGGGGCTGATGCTCTACACCCTGCTGTTCGGGGTGCTGACCTTCACCCTCCTCTACGCCTGGCTCGTCGTGCACCGGTTCCGGGTGGCGTGGCTCGAGGACCGGCTGGAGGCGGCCGGGCTGGGCCGGGCCATCGCCGAGCGGCGGGCCGAGGCCGGCCTGGACGAGGACCCCGCCGTCGAAGGCGTGCCGGCGCCCGCCGGGCCCGCCCCGGACCCGAGCGGTCCGGCCGGCCGGACCACGCCGGAGGTGACCGCACCGTGAGGTTCGCCGGGTACCTCGCTGCCGGGTACACGATCGTGCTCGGGTCCCTGGCCGCCTACGCGGCGCGCATCGTGGCCAAGGGCCGGCGCCTGGCCCGCCAGGTGCCC
Source organism: Actinomycetota bacterium (assembly GCA_004366205.1). GTDB lineage: Bacteria > Actinomycetota > Acidimicrobiia > Acidimicrobiales > CADCSY01 > SIRW01. Next base: position 4,132 of record SIRW01000010.1, read on the forward strand.
GTCGAGGAGCAGCGGTGGCGCTGACCGGCGAGGCCACGGCCCCGGCCGCGACCGCCACGGGTCGGGCCCGGCGCCCCCGCCTGCGCCTGTGGGTGGCGGGGGTGGTCATCGTCAGCGCCCTCGGGATGCTGCTCGTGCAGGGCCTGGGCAACGCCACGCTGTACTTCCGCAACGCCGACGAGGCCGTCGCCCAGCGCGACGAGCTCGGCGACCGGCGCTTCCGCCTCCAGGGCACGGTGGTGGGCGGCTCGGTGCGCGAGGTCGCCGACGGCGTCGCCTTCACGATCGAGTACGCCGGCGTCAGCGTCGACGTGCTGCACCGGGGGGACCCGCCCGAGCTCTTCCAGCCCGACATCCCGGTCGTGCTGGAGGGCAGCTTCGCGGGCGAGCGCTTCGAGAGCGACCGCATGATGGTCAAGCACACGAGCGACTACCGCGAGGAGCACCCCGACCGCGTCGACGGGGACTACGGGCCCGCCGGCGCCGACGCCCCCGGCGCATGAGCGCAGCGCTCGGCTGGGCCGGTGTCACGCTCGGCTTCGCCGCCTCGGTGGCCGGGCTGGTCACGCTCGCCACCGGCCTGATCCGGCGGCGCCCGGCGCTGCTGCGGCTCGCGCCCGTGTACGCCCTGATGATCCTCGGCGGGGCGCTGCTTGCCACCGCCGCCATGCAGCTCGCCCTGCACACCAACGACTTCTCGATCCGCTACGTCGCCGAGAACCACAGCCGCGCCACGCCCCTGTTGTTCACGATCTCGACGATGTGGGCGGCGCTCGAGGGCTCGATCATCCTGTGGGCGCTCGTGCTCGCCGGCTACGTCGTGGCCGCCGTGCACCGCTTCCGGCGCCGGCGCGAGGACCCCCTCGTGGGCTGGGCGACGCTGGTGCTGTTCGCCGTGTGCGCGTTCTTCTTCGGGCTCATGGTCGGCCCCGCCAACCCCTTCGTGCAGGTGGCGGGTGCGGTGCCCGCCGACGGTCCCGGCCCCAACCCCCTGCTGCAGAACCACGTGCTGATGGCGTTCCACCCGCCCACGCTCTACCTGGGCTACGTGGGCTTCACGGTGCCGTTCGCGTTCGCCGTGGCCGCGCTCGTCACCGGGCGCCTGGGCGAGGGGTGGCTGGCGATCACCCGGCGCTGGACGGTGTTCGCCTGGGGCTTCCTGACCGTGGGCATCATCCTCGGCGCCTGGTGGTCCTACGAGGTGCTGGGCTGGGGCGGGTACTGGGGCTGGGACCCCGTCGAGAACGCCTCGCTGCTGCCGTGGCTCACCGGGACCGCGTACCTGCACTCGGTGATGGTCCAAGAGCGGCGGGGGATGCTGCGCGTCTGGAACCTGTCGCTCGTGCTGGCCACGTTCTCGCTCACGATCCTCGGGACCTACCTGACCCGCTCGGGCATCCTCGACTCGGTCCACTCCTTCACCGAGTCCGACATCGGCGTGTGGCTGCTCGCGTTCTTCGGCGCGACCGTCGCCCTCACGATCGGCCTCATCGCCTGGCGCGGCGACCGGCTGCGGTCTCCCGGCCGGGTCGACTCGCCGGTGTCGCGCGAGGGCGCGTTCCTCGCCAACAACGTCCTGTTCGCCGCCTTCGCCTTCGTGGTCCTGCTGGGCACCGTGTTCCCGTTGCTCGTGGAGGCCCTGCAGGGCGACCGCATCTCGGTCGGCCGCCCCTACTTCGACCGCATGACCACGCCGCTCGGCCTCGCCCTGTTGTTCCTCATGGCCGTGGCCCCGGCGCTGCCCTGGCGCAAGGCCAGCGGCGAGCTGCTGCGCACCCGGTTGCAGTGGCCCGCCTGGGCTGGTGGCGCGGCGCTCGTGGTGGCAGTCGCGCTCGGCGCCCGCGGGGTGGCCCCGCTGCTGGCGTTCGGCCTGGGTGGGTTCGCGGCGGCCGCCGCCATCCGCCAGCTCGCGGTTGCCGCCACCGCCGCGCGCCGCGCCGGCCTGCCGCGCTGGCGGGCCGCGGTGGGTCGCGCCAACGGGGGGATGATCGTGCACCTCGGCGTCGTCCTCCTGGCCGTGGGCCTGGCCGCCAGCGGCTCCTACGCCCACTCGACCGAGCTGCGCCTCGAACCGGGCCAGTCGGCGACGTTCGCCGGCCACTCGTTCACCTACCAGGGCATGGAGACGGTCGAGCTCGACCGCAAGCGTCGCATCACCGCCCGGGTCGAGGTCGACGGCCGTCAGGTCTACGAGCCCGCCCTGAACCAGTTCTTCTTCGCCCGCCAGGCCATCGGCACGCCCTCGGTGCGCACCGGGTTCACCCACGACGTGTACCTGACGCTCATCTCGGCGCCGCCCGAGCCCGACGACCCCGCCGTCATCGGCGTGATCATCCAGCCCATGGTCACGTGGATCTGGGTCGGGGGCGGGCTCATGGCGCTGGGCACGGCGCTCGCCCTGCTGCCCGGCGGCCGCCGCCGGCCGGCGGAGCCGGTGCGGGCCCCGGCGCGGGGCACGGCCGGGCCGCCACCGGACCCCGTCGCCGACGACGACCCGGTGGAGGCCCGGGCGTGACACCCACCGCGCCCACCCCGCAGGCACCCCCGGCGGGACCCCGGGCCCGGCCCGCCCGCTGGATCGCCGTGTCGGTGGGCGTCGTCGCCCTCGGCCTGGTCGTGCTGTTCGCCACCCGCGAACCGCTCGGCGCTCGGTTCGGGCAGAGCCCGCTCGTGGGTCAGCCCGCGCCCGAGCTCACCGGCACGACCCTCACCGGTGCGGCGGCCGGCGGCACCTTCGACCTGGCCGACCACCGGGGCCGGTGGGTCCTGGTGAACTTCTTCGCCACCTGGTGCGTGCCGTGCCGGGTGGAGCACCCCGAGCTGGTGCGCTTCAGCGAGGCCGCCGGCGACGGCGCGCTCGTGGTCAGCGTCGTGTTCGACGACGAGGCCGAGGACGTGCGGCGCTTCTTCGAGGAGCGGGGCGGTGACTGGCCGGTGGTCGACGACCCCGAGGCCCGCATCGCCCTCGACTACGGGGTGACCGGGCTGCCCGAGACGTTCGTCGTGGACCCCCGCGGCGTCGTCGTGCACAAGTTCGTCGGGGGTGTGACGGTGGAGGGCATCGTCGGCGCCATCCAGCGGATCGAGCAGCAGCGTCAGGCCGGCGGCGGGGTCGAGTCGTGAGCTGGCGCCGCTGGGCTCCCTGGGCGCTGCTCGCCGTGGTCGTGGCCGGCGCGCTGGCCGTGGGCGCGAGCGACGGCGGGGCCGAGGCCCGGGGTGTCGACGACCGGGTACGGGCGCTCGCCGGCGAGGTGGCGTGCCCCACGTGCCGGGGCCAGTCGGTGCTCGAGTCCGACGCACCCACCGCCACTGCCATCAAGGCCGAGATCCGCCGGCGTGTCGAGGCGGGGGAGAGCGACGACGACATCCGGGCCTATTTGGTCACCCGCTTCGGGCCGGGCGTGCTGCTCACGCCCGAGAGCGGGGGGCTGACCGGCCTCGTCTGGGTGCTGCCGGTGGTGGGGCTGGTGCTCGGGCTCGCCGGGCTCGCGTGGGCGTTCCAGCGGTGGCGGCCCGAGGAGGCGCCACCCGTCGACGCCGTCGACCGGGCCCTGGTCGAGCGGGCCCGCCACCGCGGGGGCGAGCAGCGGTCATCCGGGGGGACCGGGCCGTGAGCGACCTGCGCGACCGGGGAGCGTTGCGGCCCGACGGGTCGCTCGACCCCGACGCCTACGCCCACCTGCTCGAGCAGCGTGACTTCCTGCTGCGCTCCCTCGACGACCTCGAGCGCGAGCGCGAGGCCGGCGACATCGACGACCACGACTACGAGGTGCTGCGCGACGACTACACGGGCCGAGCCGCCCAGGTGCTGCGCGCCATCGAGGCGGGCCGCGCCGTGCTCGACGCGCCCCGGCCCCGGCGGGGGGCGCGCACGCTCGCCGCCGGCGTCGCCGTCGCCGCCCTCGCCCTGGTGGCCGGCGTCGCCGTGGCCCAGTCGTCGGGCACGAGGCTGCCGGGCGAGACCCTCACCGGCGACATCCGGCCGACCACCTTCCAGCAGCTCGACCGGGCCGCCGCGCTCGTCGCCGCGGGCGAGGCGGTGGAGGCCATCCGCATCTACGACGAGGTGCTCGCCGTCGACCCCGACAACAACGAGGCGCTGCGCAACCGCGGGTGGATCCTCGTGCAGGCGGGCCTGCTCGACGAGGGCCTGGCGAGCATCGAGCGGGCGCTCGAGCTCGAGCCCCGCAACCCCGACGCCCTGTTCTTCCGGGCCCGGGCTCTGCAGCTGCGCGGGGACGTCGAGGAGGCGGCCGCTACGTACCGGCGGTTCCTCGCCACGCCCGGCCTCGCCGGCGACGCCCGGGACGTCGCCGAGCAGCTGCTCGCCGAGCTCGAGGGCGCCGGCGCGTCCGGGGCTGCCGGCGAGGGCTGACAGGCACCGGTCGGAGCCGGGCATCGAGGGCGCCGGTCCGGGGTAGGACGTCGGGCCGACAGCGCACGCGAACCCACGACGGAGGATCATGCGGCTCCACGACCTGAGACTGCCGGAGAACCTGGACGTGCGTCCTCGACCCGTGCTGCTCGGGGCAGCCATCGGCGCCGCCGCGGCGGTCGTCGCCGCGGCGGCGTGGACGGCGGTGTTCTGGGCGGTCCTGGGTGCCGTCGTCGGCGGCGGGGTCGGCGTCGCCTACCTGTTCCTGCGAGCTCGGGTGGACGACCTCGAGGAGGAGGCCGAGCTGTTCGAGGACGCGAGCGCGCTCAGCGAGGGCGCAACCCGCGACGAGCTCTACGCCGAGGCCCAGCGGCTCGAGGTCGAGGGTCGCAGCGCCATGGACAAGGACGAGCTCGCCGAGGCGGTCGCCCGCGAACGGCGGGAGTGAGCACCCTCAACCCGGCGGCGGCACGTAGCGCGCACCCGTGAACCCTCGCCCGTCGTCGCTCTCCAGCACCCACACCGACCCCTTCTTCCAGTCGTAGGGGCGATCGGCGAACCGGGCGCCGGCCCGGCGCAGGTGGCCCAGGGCGACCGGGACGATGTTGCCGTGGGTGCACAGCACGGCGTCGGTGCCGGCCATGGCCTCGAGCAGGTCCACGACCGCCTGCTCGGTCGCCTCTTCGGCGAGGGCCGGGTGCTCCTCGACGGTGAGGCCGAGCCGGGCGGCCAGGGGTTCCACCGTCTGCACGCAGCGGGCGAAGCGGCTCGACAGCACAGCCTCGACGCGCCGCTCCGCCAGGAAGCCGGCGAGGGCCGCGGCCTGCCGTTCGCCGCGCGCCGTGAGCGGCCGCAGGTCGTCGGGCTGGCGCCACTCGGACCGGTCGCCGGCGTCGGCGTGACGCACGAGGTAGAGCGTCATGGCGGCGGGGACGTTAGTCGAGCGGCTCCGTGGCGCCCGACCGCAGAGCCCGCAGGTCCTCGACGACGCGTGGGAGGGCAGCGAGCAGGGCGTCGACGTCGGCATCGGTCGACGACCACCCCACCGAGACCCGCAGCGAGCGCTCGGCGTCGACGCCCATGGCGGCGAGGACCGGCGAGGGCTCGAGCTCCTCGGACGAGCACGAGCTCCCCGAGTGGGCGGCCACACCCGCCCGGTCGAGGCCGAGGAGCACGGGCTCGGCCTCCACGCCCTCGACGCCGAGGCAGGCGATGTGCGGCACCCGGCCGGCGGGGTCAGGATCGCCGTAGGCGACGAGGCCCGGGCCCGCCGTGCCTGCGGCCACGGCGTCGAGCACCCGCTGGATGTGGCGCCGGGCGTCGCCGGCCTCGCGGGCCAGCCCGCCACCGGTGAGCGCCGCGGCCGCGGCCCCGAACCCGACGATGGCGGGCACGTTCTCGAGCCCGGCCCGCCGGGCCCGCTCCTGGGCGCCGCCCACGAGCAGCGGCCGGAGCCGCAGGCCCCGGCGGACCAGCAGGGCACCGACCCCGGGCGGTCCCCCGAGCTTGTGGGCGCTCACCGACAGCAGGTCGGCGCCGACCGTGCGGAAGTCGACGGGCACGTGCCCGGCGGCCGCCGCGGCGTCGATGTGCACCAGCACGCCCCGTTCGCGGCAGCGGCCGGCCACCTCGGCCACCGGCTGCAACGTGCCGACCTCGTGGTTCGCCCACTGCAGCTGCACCAGGGCCGTCGCCGGCGTGACGGCGTCGAGCAGGGCGTCGGGGTCGACCCGGCCCACGCCGTCGACGCCCACCACCGTCACCCGGTGGCGGGCCGACGCTTCGCGCACGCACGAGTGCTCCACGGCGGGGACGACGACGTGGTCACCCCGCTCGGTGGCGCCCCACACGGCGGTGACGACGGACTCGGTGGCCCCGCTGGTGAACACCACTTCGCTCGGTCGGGCCCCGAGGAGGGCGGCCACCTGCTCGCGGGCCGTCTCCACGGCGACGCGCGCGGCGTGACCCTCGGCGTGGATGCGGGCCGGATCGGCGGCGGCGCGCAGCCAGGGGACCATGGCCTCGACGGCCTCGGGGCGCGTGGGCGAGGTGGAGGCGTGGTCGAGGTAGTGGCGGCCCACGGTGGGCGTCAGAGGGCGGTGACGCAGATGCTGTCGCCCATCGCCCGAGACGAGACGGTCTCGGGGTCGGTGTCGCCGTAGAGCGAGGCGAGCATCCCCTTCACCATGCCCCGGTGCACGGCGCAGATCACCGGCGACTCGTGCACCACGGGCCCGTAGGGACAGTGCTCGGAGACGATCGTGAGCGCCGAGCCGCTGCCCTCGGTGTGGGCGGCGAACCCGTGGGCGGTGAGGGCGTCGGCCACCACACCCAGCGCGGCGCGCAGCGAGCGCCGGGCCTCGCCCGAGCCCAGGCTCGACACCATGGCCTGCCCGTACTCGACGCCGACCTCCTCGGCCATGGCCTCGGCGGCGTCCGGCGGGAGCAGGCGCAGCGCCCGGCCCAGCAGCGCGACCAGCACGTCGTCGCGGCGCAAGGGCAGCTCGGGGGTGTGGTCCTCGCCCGACGGCACGTACCGCTTCGACGGGCGCCCCGCCCCGCCGCCTTCGACCCGGTCGGTGCGCACCTCGAGGTAGCCGCCGGCCGCCAGCTTGTCGAGGTGGTGGCGAGCCACGTTGGGGTGCAGGGCGAAGTGGGCGGCCACCTCCGACGCCGTGGCCCCGGCCCGCTCCTGGGCGAACAGGTAGATCTCGCGCCTGGTCGGGTCACCGAACGCGGACGTGACAGCGGTGACGAGCGCCGAGAACTCCTCCGCCGTGAGGCGTTGGTGGTCCACGTCGGTATTCTACCTACCGGCGTAGGAGAAATCGGAGGCGACCCCCCATGCCCGTCAGCACCGAGCAGGTCATCGACGCCCTGCGCCCGGTCGAGGATCCCGAGCTGCGGCGGAGCATCGTCGAGCTCGGCATGGTCAAAGACGTCGTCGTCGACGGCGACCGGGTCGCCGTCACCGTGGCGCTCACGGTCGCGGGCTGCCCGCTGCGGACCGAGATCACCAACCGGGTCACCTCGGCGGTCGAGGCGCTCGACGGCGTCGCCGAGGTGGGCATCGAGTTCACCGTCATGACCGACGAGGAGCGCACGGCCCTGCGCCAGCGCCTCCACGGCGACCCCGCCGCCACCGCCGGGCACGGCCCCGCCCACGGCCACGCCCAGGGGCGCGCCATCCCCTTCGCCGAGCCCACCAGCCGTACGAGGGTGCTGCTCGTCGCGTCGGGCAAGGGAGGGGTCGGCAAGTCGTCGGTCAGCGTGAACCTCGCAGTCGCGCTCGCCCAGCGGGGCCACCGCGTCGCCATCGTCGACTCCGACGTGTGGGGCTTCTCCGTGCCGCAGATGCTCGGCATCGACCGGCCCCCCACCGTGATCGACAACAAGATGGTGCTGCCTCCCGAGGTCCACGGCGTGGCCTGCGCTTCGATCGGGTTCTTCGTGCCCGACGACCAGCCGGTCATCTGGCGGGGCCCCATGCTGCACAAGGCGCTCGAGCAGTTCCTCACCGACTTCTATTGGGACGACCCCGACTTCCTCGTCGTCGACCTGCCCCCGGGCACCGGCGACGTCTCCCTGTCGCTTGCCCAGTTCCTGCCGCAGTCCGAGGCCTACGTCGTCACAACGCCCCAGCCCGCGGCGCAGCGCGTGGCCCAGCGGGCCGGCCTCATGTTCCAGAGCGAGCACATCCGCATCCCCGTCCGGGGTGTCATCGAGAACATGAGCTGGTTCACCGGCGACGACGGCACCCGCTACGAGCTGTTCGGCTCCGGCGGGGGGCAGCTGCTCGCCGAGCGCCTCCGCGTGCCGCTCATCGCCCGGCTCCCCCTCGAGCCCGCGCTGCGCGAGGGCGGCGACGTGGGCCGCCCGGTCGTGGTCGAGCACCCCGACAGCGAGGCGGCACAGGCGTTCCGCGCCCTCGCCGAGACGATCGACGTCGAGCTGGCGCCGACCCGCCGGTTCCATCCCGAGCTGAAGATCGTCTGACGCGCCCGGTCGGGTCGGAGCTCAGGTGGGGGCGCCGGCGACCTGGCGCAGCGCCCGGGCCAGCGGCTCGATCCGGCCGGTCTTGAGCACGAGAGGGATCTGCTGGCGGGCCATCTCCCGGCGCACGATCTCGCCGGCGACGGTCGTGTAGGCGACGATCCCGACGGCGGGATCGACCGCTCGCAGCATCGGGATGGCCTCGAACCCGCTGACGCCCGGCATCAGCAGGTCGAGCACCACGGCGTCGGGCCGGTGCTCCTCGAACAGCGCCACCGCCTCGGCACCGTCGGCCGCCTCGCCCACGATCTCGAAGCCCTCCTGCTCGAGCTGGAAGCGCAGCAGCAGCCGCACGTCGGGCTCGTCGTCGACGACGAGCACGCGCAGCCCGCTGCCGCTCGCGCTCACGGGGCACCACGCAGCTCGAGGCAGGCGACCACGCCGCCACCGGGACGGGCCTCGAGGCGGAGGTCGCCGCCGTCGTGGCGGGCCAGCGCCCGGGCCACGGCCAGCCCGACCCCCAGCCCGGCGGCGCGGGTGACGGCGTGCTCGCCCCGGTAGAAGGGCTCGCAGGCCAGTTGCAGGTCCTGCTCGGACACCGGGGGGCCGGGACTGCTGACCTCGGCGCGCACGGTGGCGCCGGAGGGACCGATCGCCAGCCGGACCGGCGGCTCGCCGTACGCCACGGCGTTGGCGAACAGGTTGCGCAGGATGCGCTCGAGCGACGCCGGCCGGCACAGCACCTCGGCGTCACCCTGGATCTCCAGCTCGCCGTCGTGCTCGCCGTCCCAGACGCGCCCGGCGGTGGCGGCGAGGGACACGACATCGAGGGCGTCCCCGGGCAGGGCGGTGAGCACGCCCGCCGCGAGCAGCAGGTCGTCGGCGAGGCGCTCGAGCCGGCGGGCGTTGCGGGCGACGGCCTCGATCAGCGCCGGGCGGTCCCCCTCGCCGGCGACCTCCAGGGCGTCGGCCAGGCCCCGGAGGGTGGTGATCGGGGTGCGCAGCTCGTGACCCACGACCGCGATCACCCGCCTGTAGAGGACATCGAGCTCGTCGGGGGTGACGGACGGCGGTCCTGCCCACTCGCCGGCCCCGTTCGTCGTCACGCGAGTCAGGGTACCCCCGTCCCGACCGGTGCCGGCTGCCGGACCCCCGGCCGGGCCCGCGTACGATGGCGCGCCGGACCCGACCCGCCGGAACAGGAGGCGCAGGTGGACCTACGCATCGGAGTGGTGCACTCGGCGAGAGAGCTCGACGTGGAGCTGCCCGACGGCACCGATCTCGACGAGCTGCGCGCCGAGATCGAGCGAGCCCTCGGCGAGGGTGGCGTCTTCTGGATCGCCGACCGGCGCGGCCGGCAGGTCGGGGTGCCGGTCGAGCGGGTGGCGTACGTCGAGATCGGCAGCCCGCCGAGCCGCATCGGCTTCGCGGGACCGTAGGTCACGTGGCCGGCGGCCTCCTCGACCGCAGGCTGGTGTTCGTCACCGGCAAGGGCGGCGTGGGCAAGACCACCGTCGCCGCCGCGCTGGCCACCCTCGGCGCCCAGCACGGCAAGCGGACGCTGGTGTGCGACATCGACGCCAAGGGAGACCTGGCGCGGTTCTTCGAGACCGACCCCGTCGGGTTCGACCCCCGGGTGGTGCAGCCGAACCTCGAGCTCATGTCGATGGACACCGAGGCGTCGCTCAAGGAGTACCTGAGCCTCCAGCTGAAGCTGCCGCTGCTCGCCCGCCTCGGGCCCCTCGCTCGCACGTTCGACTGGGTCGCCACGGCGGCGCCCGGCGTCAAGGAGATCCTCACCGTCGGCAAGCTCGCCTGGGAGGTGCGGGAGGGCCACTACGACCTGGTCGTGGTCGATGCACCTGCCACCGGCCACATCGTGGGTCAGCTCTCCGCTCCCCAGGGCATCAACGAGCTCGTCCACGTGGGGCTGGTGCGCGAGCAGACCGGGTGGATGATCGACCTGCTCGGGGACGCCGCCACGACGGGGGTGGTCATCGTGGCCGCGCCCGAGGAGATGCCCGTCACCGAGACCCTCGAGCTCATCGAGCGGCTCCGGTCCGAGACCGTCGTGGACCTGGCGGCCATCGTCGTGAACCGGGTGCTGCCCGAGCTGTTCGGCCGCGGCGAGGAGGAGCTGTTCGAGCGGCTGTGCGAGCCCGAGGGCGTCGCCGCGCTCACCGAGGCCACGGGCGGCCCCGTCGAGCCCGTCCTCGACGCCGCCCGCCTCGCCGTCACCCTGCGGCGCACCCGCGCCGGGCACCTGGGCCGGCTGCGGGACAACGTCGACGCCCACCTCCCGCTGCTGTACGTGCCGTACCTGTTCACCCGCACCCACGGCCTGCGGGCCACGCACCAGGTCGCCGAAGCCCTCGGCGCCGAGCTGGGGTTCTGATGGCCAGGTCGTCCCAGAAGCGCCCGGGCACGATCGAGCAGCTCCTCGCCGCCAAGGAGATCGTCGTCACGTGCGGGTCGGGTGGCGTCGGCAAGACCACCACCGCAGCCGCGCTGGGCACGATGGCGGCCGTCCACCTCGGCGGCAAGGTGCTCGTGCTCACCGTCGATCCCGCCCGCCGGCTCGCGAACGCCATGGGCATGGAGGAGTTCGGCAACGTCGAGCACCGCGTCGACGCCGCCGCCTTCGGCGCGGCCGGCATCGAGCCGCGGGGCGAGCTGTGGGCGGCCATGCTCGACACCAAGGCGTCGTGGGACGACCTGGTCCGCCGGCACGCCCCCGACGACGCCACCCGCGACGCCATCCTCGAGAACCCGCTGTACCAGAACGTCACGGGCAAGTTCGTGCAGAGCCACGACTACATCGCCATGGAGCGGCTCTACGAGATCCACCACACGGGCGCCTACGACCTGATCGTGGTGGACACGCCACCGACCCGCAACGCCCTCGACTTCCTCGAGGCGCCCGACCGCATGGCCGAGTTCTTCAGCAGCCGCTTCCTGCGCCTGCTCATCGCCCCCTACCGGTCACGGCTGGTGAACATGGCGTCCCGGCCCTTCTACCAGATCGCCGACCGCATCCTCGGATCGAAGTTCCTCGAGGACATCGCCGAGTTCTTCATCCTGTTCCAGTCGATGTACGACGGCTTCGTCGAGCGGGCTCGGGCGGTGACGCGGGTGCTCGAGGACCGGCGCACGACGTTCGTCGTCGTCTCCACGCTGGAGGCCGCGCCGGTGCGCGAGGCCGAGTTCTTCATGGAGGCCCTGAGCGGCAAGAAGCTCCACCTCGGCGCCCTCGTGCTGAACAAGGTGCTGCCCGACTACCTCCTCGACGAGCAGGCGACGGCCGTCGCCCGCACGATGGCCGGCGAGCCCTCGCGGGTCGCAGCCGGCCTGCCCGACGCCCTCGGCGACGAGAAGTCCCGGGAGCGCGTGGTGGCCGAGGTGGGGGAGAGCTTCCTCAACTTCCAGGTGGTCGCCAAGCGGGAGGCCGAGCAGCGCGCCGAGCTGGCGGTGGCCCCTGACGTCGTGGCCAGCGTGCCCTACTTCGACACCGACATCTTCGACCTGGCCGGGTTGGCCCGCTTGGGCGAGCAGCTCTGGTCCTGAGTCGTGGCCAGCCTCGCCGAGCTCGCCCGCACCCACACGGACCTCGACGGCGAGCGCCTCGCCCACCTCCACCGGCTGGTCGCGAGCTGGGGCCTGCTCGCCGACCTGTGCTTCGCCGACCTGCTGCTCTTCGCCCGCTGCCGCGGCGATGCCGAGCAGTTCGTGATCATGGCCCAGGTGCGGCCCACCACCAGCCAGACCCTCTACAAGCACGACCTGGTCGGCACCGTGGTCGACGACGTCGAGCGCCCGCTCGTGGCCCGGGCCTTCCGCCTCGGCGAGATCGTCGAGGGCGAGATCAACCTCTCGCTGATCCAGGAGCGGGTGCGGGTCCTGAGCATCCCCGTCCGCCACGAGGGCGAGGTCATCGGCGTCGTCACGCGCGAGTCGGCGCCGTCGGTGGGTCGACCCCTCGGCGAGCTCGAGCAGGTGTACCTGGAGATCTTCTGGCGGCTGGCCAGCATGATCGAGCACGGGCTGTTCCCGTTCCCCGCCCAGGGGAGCGAGGGCGAGGAGACGCCGCGGGTGGGCGACGGCGTCATGCTGCTCGACCAGGACGGCCGGGTCGACTACGCCTCGCCGAACGCCGTGTCGGCCCTGCACCGCATCGGCATCCACGCCAACGCCCACGGCATGCGCCTCTCCGAGCTCGGGTTCGAGGAGGGCGTCGTGCGCACCGCTTTCGCCCTGGCCGTCCCGGTCACCGAGGAGGTCGAGCGGGGCCCGGAGGTCACGGTGCTCGTGCGGTGCGTCCCGCTGCTCGAGCCCGGCAACCGGGTCACGGGCGCGCTCGTGCTGATGCGCGACATCTCCGAGCTCCGCCGCCGGGACCGGCTGCTCATCTCGATGGACGCCACCATCCGCGAGATCCACCACCGGGTGAAGAACAACCTCCAGACGATCTCGGCGCTGCTCGGCCTGCAGGCCCGCCGGATGCAGACCGACGAGGCCCGGGAGGCCGTGGCCGACACCCAGCGCCGGATCCGCTCGATCGCCCTCGTCCACGAGATCCTGTCCCGGGACGCGGGCGACGACGTCGCCTACGGCGAGGTCGCCCGCGACCTGGTGCGCATGGTGGGCGAGGGGCTCAGCTCACCCGAGCGGCGGGTGGAGTTCCGCGTCGAGGGTGACCCCGGCCTGCTGCCGGCGCGGGTGGCCACGCCGCTCTCGGTGGTGATCACCGAGCTGCTCACCAACGCCGTGGAGCACGCCTACCCGGCCGACGGGGACCGGGCGGGCTCGGTCGTGCTCCAGATGGGCAACGACGGCGAGGTGCTGGTCCTGCGGGTGATCGACGATGGCGAGGGGCTGCCGGACGGCTTCGACCTCGACGAGGCCTCGGGGCTGGGCCTCACGATCGTGCGCACCCTCGTCGAGTCCGAGCTGGGGGGCACCATCGAGATGCGCACCGCGGGGCCCGAGGGCGGCACCGTGGCCGAGGTGCGCCTGCCGTCGCAGACGACCACCCATCACGTCGAGCGCTGAGCTCGGCCCGCCCGGCTCAGCAGGCGCGCCGGGGGGCGGCCTGGGCGCGCCGGATGGCCCGGCGCTCGTCCTCGGAGGTGCCGCCCCACACCCCGGCGTCCTGGTGCGTGAGCAGGGCGAACTCGAGGCAGGGCTCCCGGACCGGGCACCGGGCGCACACCGCCTTGGCGGCGGCGATCTGCTCGACCGCCTGGCCGGTGCTCCCGACGGGGAAGAACAGGTCCGGCGCGGTGTGCCGGCACGCGGCGTCGTCGCGCCAGTCCTCCTGCAGCTCGTGGTCGGTGCGGGTGATGACGGCCACGGATCAGCCTCCCCCTCGTCGGCTCGTCCTCGTGTTCATTTTCACAAGCCGCCTCCCCGGCGTACCTCGAGGGGCGCTCATGTGGTGTCGACCCGAACGTGCTGGTCAGCGGGAGCCTATGACACGTCCGCCCGGGCGGCAAGGGGTGATCCCGCGCGAGGATCCGGCGGTGACCCGAGTGATCGGCCACCGGGGCGCGCCCCGCGTCGCCCGCGAGAACACCGTCGAGGCGTTCGAGGCGGCGCGAGCGCTCGGAGCGGACATGGTCGAGCTCGACGTGCGCCGGACGCTCGACGGCCGCTTCGCCGTGCACCACGACGCCCGCCTGCCCGACGGGCGGCTGCTCGTCGAGACGCCTGCCGCCGAGCTCCCGGCGTGGGTGCCGTCGCTCGACGAGGCGCTCAGGGCCTGCGACACCATGGCCGTGAACATCGAGGTGAAGAACCTCCCCGTCGACCCCGATCACGACGAGACCGACGCCGTCGCCGCCGGCGTCGCCGACCTCGTCGCCGAGCGGGGCCTGCACGAGCAGGTGCTCGTGTCGTCGTTCAACCTGCGCAGCATCGACCGGGTCCGGGCGGAGGACGCGGCGGTGGCGACGGCGTTGCTGGTGGTGGCCGTCCAGCCCGACGTGCCGAGGTTGCTCGAGCGGCTGCTCCGCCACGGTCATCGGGTGCTGCACCCCCACGACAGCGCCGTCACCGACGAGCTGGTCGAGGCCTGCGCCGCCGCGGGTGTGGCTCTCAACGTCTGGACGGTCAACGACGCCGACCGCATCCGCCAGCTCGCCGCTCTGGGCGTCGCCGGCGTGGTGACCGACGTCCCCGACGTCGCCGCCGGCGTCCTGCGCGGTTGACCGCGTCCGTCGAGCGTCAGCGAGGGAGGACGAGGCGCAGCACGCCGGGTTCCCACCGGAAGCTGAGCGACTCGGCGTCGCCGAGGTGGTCGCCGTCGACCTGGTAGGGGACGGGGCCGTAGGCGCGCACCTCCAGCGAACGGCAGCCGGGGTGGTAATCGACGAGCCGGTGCCGGCGCAGCCACCGCCCGCCGCGCAGCGCCGATGCCACGAAGCCGAGCATGGTGGGGAAGCGCAGGGTGCGCAGTGTGACGGCAGCGAGCGGCGCGTCGAGGCCGGCGTCGGGCGCGATCGAGAGCCCCACGTTGCCGAGGTAGGTGTACGGGTCGGTGTTGCACACCACCGTGAAGTAGGCGTCGTCGACGACGGTCCCGTCGGCGTGCTCGACCGAGAACCGAGGCCGGGACCGGTCGTAGTGCCCGAACCAGGTGGCGAAGGCGGCGTACACGAACAGCGGGTGCCCGGCATAGCGCTTGAGCCCGGCGCGCCGCTCGACCTGCTGCACCACCGCCGCGTCGAACCCGACCCCCACGTGGAACAGGAAGTAGCGGCCGTTCACCGAGCCGAGCCCGACGCGCTCGATCGACCCTGCGGCCAGGGCGTCGAGCAGCTCGCCGGTCGCCTCGATCGGGTCGTTGGGCATGCCGATCGTGCGGGCGAAGACGTTGGTCGAGCCGCCCGGCAGCGTAGCCAGGGCGCAGTCGGTGCCGGCCAGCCCGTTGGCGGCCTCGTTGAGCGTGCCGTCACCCCCGAGGGCGACGACGACGTCGACGCCGTCGTTGGCCGCGCCCCGGGCGAGGCGGGCGGCGTGGCCCCGCCGGCTGGTCTCGGCGACGGCGACCTCGTGGTCCGCCGACAGGGCCTTCTGGATCACGACCTGGCCCCGGGCGGTGACCGACGACGCCGAGGCGTTGACGAGGAGCAGCAGCTTCACGCCGTCCGCCCGATCGTGCGCTCGGCGGCGCCGGCGGGCCCCCGGGCCCCGACGCGCACCGAGTCGCCGGTGAAGCCGAACCAGAGCTCGATGGTCAGTCCGTCGCCGGCAGGGCGCTCGCCCCGCTCGACCTCACCGCCCACCTCCTCCCACAGCTCGCTGACCGCGTGCTGGAACCGCTCGGTGCCGGTCTCGTCCAGGCGGAGGCGCTCGCCGATCCGCACGGCGGCGAGCCGAGCCAGCGTACGGTAGCCCGCGCTGGCCGGCACCGTCACCCGAACCTCGTCACCACCCTCCACGACGGTGCGTCCTCCGGTCCTCCGCCTCCCGGTCGCGTCGGAGAGGCCACGGCGACGGTACCAAACGCCGGCCGGTGCGCCGCCGCCCGGGATTTGGACTGAACCCCGCCAGGGCGGGAAGAATGCGTGCCATGCATGTCGTCGTCTGCGTGAAGCAGATCCCCGACCCGGCGACCCCGGGTGAGCTGGATCCCACTACCAAGACGCTGAAGCGCGAGGGGAAGCTGATCCTCGACGAGTCCGACGCCTACGGCGTCGAGATGGCGCTGCAGCTGGTCGACGCGGCGGGAGGGGGTGAGGTCACCCTCGTCTCCATGGCGCCCAACAGCGAGGTCAGCGGGTTGCGCACGGCGCTGGCGATGGGTGCGGCCAAGGCGATCCTTGTCAGCGACGACTCCCTGGCGGGTGCCGACGCCCTGACCACCGCCAAGGTCCTGGCCGCCGCCATCAAGCGGGCCGAGCCCGACCTGGTGATGGCCGCCACCGAGTCCACCGACGGCTACACCGGCACGGTGCCCGAGCAGATCGCCGAGCTCCTGGGCCTGCCGTCGGTGACGTTCGCCAGCCACGTCGAGGTGCGCGACGGCACGCTCTCGGTCCGGCGCCAGACCGAGGCCGGCTACGACGAGGTCGAGTGCCCCCTGCCGGCGCTCGTGTCGGTGACCGCCGGCGTCGTCGAGCCCCGCTACCCGTCGTTCAAGGGGATCATGGCGGCCAAGAGCAAGCCGGTCGAGGAGCTGACCGTGGCCGACCTCGGCCTCGACGCCGGCCAGCTCGACCCCCGGCAGGAGATCGTCGAGGTGGCCCCGGCCGAGGAGCGCAAGGCGGGCGAGATCATCCATGACGAGGGCGACGCCCACCTGAAGGTGGTCGAGTACCTCGAGAAGCTCAAGGTCCTGTAGGAGGCGCCCGCATGTCACTGTCCACCATCTGGGTCCACGCCGAGGCGCAGGAGGGCAAGGTCCTCACCGTCACGCTCGAGCTGGTGTCCAAGGCGCGGGAGCTGGCCGGCAACGTCGAGGCGTTCTACGCGGGCGACGACGCCGACGCCATCGCCGGCACGCTCGGCGCCCATGGCGTCACCAAGCTCTACACGACCGGCGGTCTCGACGGGAAGCTGCCGGGCCCGGCGCTCGCCGCCGCCCTGGCCGCGCAGATCGAGGGCGGCAACGCGCCCGACATGATCATGTTCGGCACCACCTACGACGGTCGCGACGTCGCCGGTCGCCTGTCGGTCAAGCTCGACCGACCGGTGCTCACGAACTGCACCGACATCGGCGTCGACGGTGACACCGTCACCGTCACCGAGCCGATCTTCGGCGGCACGACGATCGTCGACACCGCGTTCCGCTGCGACCCGCCCCACATCGGCCTGTTCCGGCCGAAGTCGTTCGAGCCGTCCGAGTCGGGGGGCGGTGCGGCCGAGGTCGTGCCCATCGAGGTCCCCGACCTCGGCGCCACCGGCGCGGCCAAGCTCGTGAACCGCCACATCGAGGAGCGGCAGGGCCCCAAGCTCGACGAGGCCGACATCGTCGTTGCGGGCGGCCGGGGCCTGGGCGAGTCCGGCAAGTTCGAGATGATCGAGGAGCTGGCGAAGCTGCTCAAGGCGGCCCCCGGCGCGTCCCGGGCGATCGTCGACGCCGGTTGGGTGCCCTACGCCTACCAGGTGGGTCAGACCGGCAAGGTCGTCAAGCCCACCGTGTACATCGCCGCCGGCATCTCCGGCGCGACCCAGCACCTCGTGGGCATGAAGGGCTCGAAGAACATCATCGCCATCAACAAGGACGAGGAGGCCCCCATCTTCGGCGTGGCCGACCTCGGCATCGTCGGCGACGTGCACAAGGTCCTGCCCGCGCTGCTCGAGGAGCTCCGGAAGCGGGTGGGCTGAGCCCACCCCGCCCCGCACACGGTCCCGTTCTGGGCGCACTCCCTCACGCCAGCCGTGAGGAAGTGCGCCCAGAAGCGCGTACGAGGCCGGTTTCGGCTAAGGTGCTTGGTTATGAGGACAGTTCTCATTGCATTTCTGACTGCGAGCGCGCTGGTCCTGGGGGCCTGCGGGACCGATGACGGCGACGGGGTGGCGGTCCCGGCCGGCGACGCGCCGGTGCTGGAGGTCGTGGCGGCGTTCTACCCGCTCGCCGAGGCCGCCGAGCGGGTCGGCGGCGACCGCGTGGCGGTCACCAACCTCACCCCCGCCGGCGTGGACCCCCACGACCTCGAGCTGACCCCGAGCGACCGGGAGCTCATCGAGGACGCGGACGTCGTGATCCTGATGGGCCGGGGCTTCCAGCCGGCGCTGGAGCGCGCCGCCGGCCAGCGCGCCGAGGGGGTGGTCGAGCTGCTGCGGGAGCTGCCGGTACCCCAGGAGGGCGAGGTGGCCGAGCACCACCACGGCGAGCCCGGCGACGGCGACGACCACGGGCACGGCCACGACGTCGACGACCACGGGCACAGCCACGACGTCGACGACCACGGGCACGGCCACGACGTCGACGACCACGGGCACAGCCACGACGGCGACGACCACGGGCACGGCGACGACGGCGGGCCCGCCCCGCTCGACCCGCACGTGTGGCTCGACCCGACGATGATGGCGCTGATCGTCGAGGCCGTGGCCGACGCCCTGACCGAGGCTGATCCCGACGGCGAGGCGGCCTACCGGGAGGGGGCCGAGGCATACCGGGCCGAGCTCGAGGCGCTGGACCAGCGCTTCGAGGAGGGCCTGGCCCGGTGCGAGCGCCGCCTGATCGTCACGGCCCACGAGGCCTTCGGCTGGCTGGCCGACCGCTACGGCCTCGAGCAGGTCGGCATCGCCGGCATCAACCCCGAGATCGAACCCAGCCCCCAGCGCATGGCGGAGCTCGTCGAGCTGGTGCAGGCCCGGGGGGTGACCACCGTGTTCCACGAGGTCCTCGTCTCGCCCCGGGTGGCCGAGACCCTCGCCCGCGAAGCCGGGGTCGACGTCGCCCTGCTGAACCCGATCGAGGGCCTCACCAGCGAGCAGGAGGCTGCCGGTGCGACCTACGTGTCGGTGATGGAGGAGAACCTGGCGGTGCTGCGGGAGGCGCTCGGCTGCTCCTGAGCACCGCAGCAGGCGGTACGCTCGGCAATGGTTCTCAGCACTACAAGTCGAGCGGAGCCATGGCCATCCTGAGCGTCGAGGGCGTCACCTTCGCCTACCAGACCGAGCCGGTCGTCGAGGCCGTCGACCTGCGCCTGGACCCGGGTGAGTTCGTCGCGCTCGTCGGGCCCAACGGGTCGGGCAAGTCGACCCTCGTGCGCCTCGTGCTCGGGTTGCTCCGTCCCCAGCGCGGCGTCGTGCGGCTGTTCGGTCAGGACCCGGCCGATCTCGACGACCGGGCCCGGCTCGGGTACGTGCCGCAACGGCCGGCGCTCGCCGCTGGCCTGACCGCCACGGTCGAGGACATCGTGACAGCCGGCCAGCTCGCCCGCCGGGGCTGGTGGCGCCGCGCCGACCGGGAGGCGGTCGACCGGGCGCTCGAGGCCGTGGGGCTCAGCGACCTCCGGCGCGAGCGGGTCGCCTCGCTCTCCGGCGGCCAGCAGCAGCGCACCTTCATCGCCCGGGCCCTGGCCGGTGAGCCCGAGCTGCTCGTGCTCGACGAGCCCATCGCCGGGGTCGACGCCGAGGCCCAGCGCCGGTTCCGGGAGTCGCTCGTGCACCTGGTCGAGCGCGGCGCCGCCGTCCTGCTCGTCTCCCACGAGCTGGGTGCGGTGGCCGAGGCCCTCGACCGCGTGGTCGTGCTCAAGCGCTCCGTGCGCTTCGACGGACCGCCGAGCGAGCTGGCCGCCGCCGGGGTGAGCCTCGGCGTGCACGCCGAGGACCTGCCCCTGTGGCTGGAGGGCATCCGCTGATGCCGCTGCCCCTGCCCTGGCCGTTCGAGCGGGAGTTCATGCAGCTCGCCCTCCTGGCGGGCGTCCTGGTCGGCCTGTCGGCGCCCCTGATCGGCACGTTCGTCGTGCAGCGGCGCATGTCCCTCCTGGGTGACGGCATCGGGCACCTCGCCTTCACCGGGGTCGCCGTCGGGCTGCTGCTCGAGGTCTGGCCTGTGTGGTCGGCGCTGCTCGTCGCCGTCGCCGGCGCGCTCGGCATCGAGCGCCTCCGTGCCCAGGGCCGGGCGAGCGGCGACCTGGCGCTCGCGCTGTTCTTCTACGGCGGCATCGCCGGCGGCGTGGTCATCTCCGGCAAGGCCGGGGCGCTCGACGCCAACCTCTTCGCCTACCTGTTCGGCTCGATCCTGACCGTCACCCGGGGCGAGCTGCTCGCCGTGGCCGTCCTCAGCGGCGCGGTGATCGCGGCCGTCGCCATCGGCGGGCGGCTGCTCTTCGCCGTGGTCGTCGACGAGGAGTGGGCCCGGGTCGCCGGCCTCCCGGTCGGCGTGCTGAACGGCGTGCTCGCCGTGCTCACCGCCACCGCCGTGGTCGCCGCCATGCGCGTCGTCGGCATCCTGCTCATCGCCGCCCTCATGGTGCTGCCGGTGGCCAGCGCCCAGGTGCTGGCCCGATCCCAGCGGGGCACCCTCTGGTGGGCGAGCGGCATCGGCGTGGGCTCGGCGGTGGTGGGCCTGGTGGCCGCCCGCCAGTGGGACCTGGCGCCGGGCGGCACGATCGTGCTGGTCGCCCTGGTGGTCTTCCTCGTCGTGTCGCAACTCGACGCCCGGCGCCGGCTCGGCGTCGTCGCCCGGGCGGTGCGGGCCGTGCGGCGTGGGCCCGTCGACGCGCCCGACCCGGTGCTCGCCGGTACGATCCACGCCGACCATCGCCACACCCACGAGCCCGACCCGCACGCCCACGAGGTCCACCGATGACGAGCGAGCTCCACGACGTCGTCCAGTCCCGGCTCCGCGCCACCGGTCAGCGCTACACCGACAAGCGCCGGCGCCTGGTCGACATCCTCGAGCGCGCCGGCCAGCCCCTGTCGATCCCCGACATCCTCGTCCGCGGCGAGCGGCTGCCCCAGAGCTCGGTGTACCGGAACCTGGCCGTGCTCGAGCAGGCGGGGGCGGTGCGCCGCATCGTCACCAGCGACGAGTTCGCCCGCTACGAGCTGGCCGAGGACCTCACCGAGCACCACCACCACCTGATCTGCTCCAGCTGCGGCTCGGTGGAGGACTTCACCGCGCCCGCCCAGCTGGAGCGCACGGTCGAGCGGGCGATCGACGAGATCGCGGGCGAGACGGGCTTCGCCGCCGAGCACCACCGGCTCGACCTGATCGGCACCTGCCGGTCCTGCGCCTGAGCGGCGGGTCAGTCCCAGGGAACGGTGCCGCCCAGGCCGGTGACGATGGCCTCCGCGTTGGCCCGCAGCATGCCCAGGTAGTCCTCCGCCCCGCTGCCGGGCTCGCCGACCGAGTCGCCGTAGAGCGGGCCGCCCACCGCCACGCCGGCCTCGGCCGCCACCCGCTCGATCAGGCGGGGCGGGATCGTGGACTCGATGAAGATCGTGGGGATGCTCTCGGCGCGCACGAGGTCGACGAGCTCGCGCATCCGCCGGGCGCTCGGCTCCTCCTCGGTGCTGATCCCGACGAGCGTGCCCGCCACCTCGAGGCCGAAGTGGGCAGCGAAGTACCGGTAGGCGTCGTGGGGGGTGACCAGCCGCCGGTGGCCTGCGGGGATGGTGGCGAACGCCGACTGGAGCTCCTCGTCGAGGGCCTCGATGCGCTCGATGTAGGCCGCCGCCCGCTCGCGGTAGTGGCCGGCGCCGTCGGGGTCGATCCCGGCGAGCTCCTCGGCGATCACCTCGACGTAGGCGATGGCGAACGGTGGCGCCATCCACATGTGCGGATCGGGGTCACCGTCGTCCTCCAGCAGCACCCGGTCGGCGACCGCGCGCGACACGGTGACGACGTGGCCGGTGACGTGGGTGCGCAGGCGCTCGAGCCACGGTGACAGGCCGAGCCCGTTCTCGATCACCACGTCGGCGTCGGCGAGCAGGGCGGCGTCGCCCGGTGTCGGCTCGTGGGCGTGCGGGTCGCCGCCCACCGGCACGATCGTCCGCACCGACACGCGGTCACCCCCCACGGCCTCGGCGAAGTCGGCGAGGATGCTGAACTCGGCGACGACCACGAGGCGGTCACCGGTGTCCCCGCTGTCACCCGCGCCGCCGTCTCCGCATGCCGCCGCGACCAGCAGGGCCAGGACCGCGCCGAGCGTCGCGCGCCGAGACCGGCTCACCGTTGCCCCTCCTGGACCGCCCCGTGGACGAGCCGGGACAGCCCGGGGCCGAGCGCCCGGCGCCGCCGCCCCACCCGCACCCACAGCGGCCCGCCGAACGGCTCCCGTTCGCCCACCACCAGCGTCGAGCCGACCGTGATGCCCAGCGCGGCCAGGTGACGCAGCGCGGCGCTGTCGCGGTCGGAGACCCGCTCGACCCGGAACGTGGCGCCCGGCGGCGCGGCGTCGAGCGGCTCGTGCCACGCCTCGTCGTGGTCGCCCTGCCGGGGCGGGATCGGGTCGCCGTGGGGGTCGTGGGTGGGGTGCCCGAGCGCGGCGTCGATGCGGGCCTCGAGCCGGTCGCTGACGGCGTGCTCGAGCAGCTCGGCCTCGGCGTGGACCTCGTCCCAGGGCATGTCGAGCGTGGCGGCGAGGAACGCCTCGATCAGCCGGTGCCGGCGCACGACCCGCAGGGCGTCGCTGCGCCCCTTGCTGGTCAGCAGGTGGCGGTGGCGGTCGACCCGCTCGACGAGGCCCTCGTCGGCGAGCCGCTTCAGCATCACCGACGCCGACGGGCGGGAGACGCCCAGGCGCGTGGCGATCGTGCTGACGCTGGCGGCGTCGCCCGAGGAGCCCAGAGCGAAGATCGTCTTCAGGTAGTCCTCGGCAGCCGGACTGGGGCGCCCGCCGAGGGTGCGGGTCGCGCTGTTCGGAGCCACGAACAACAAAGTTAGTCAACTCTAACTCAGTTTGCCGCGCGGAGGTGCGCCGGGCGCCGTCGGTTCGTAGGCTGCGCCGCCATGGCAAGGGACCGGGCGCCGCGCTGGCGCAACTGGGCCGGGAACCAGCAGTGTGCCCCCGCGGCGGTCCACGAGCCCGCCACCGAGGACGAGGTCGTCCGCATCGTCGAGCGGGCGGCCGCCGACGGCCGTCGGGTGAAGGCGTTCGGAGCCGGGCACTCCTTCACCGGCGCCGCCCTCACCGACGGTGACCTACTCGACCTGGCGCGGCTCTCCTCGGTGCGCCACGTCGACCACGGCACCGCCCGGGTCACGGTCGATGCCGGCATCCCTCTCCACCGCTTGAACGACGAGCTGGCGGCGGTGGGCCTGGCGATGCCGAACCTGGGCGACATCGACCGGCAGTCGGTGGCCGGGGCCATCTCGACGGCCACGCACGGCACCGGGATCCGCTTCGGTGGCATCGCCACCCAGGTGGTCGGCCTGCGGATCGTCACCGGCGACGGCTCCGTGCTGGCGTGCTCGCCGACCGAGGAGTCCGAGGTGTGGCACGCCGCCCGCGTGTCGGTCGGCGCGCTGGGGATCCTGACGAGCGTCACCCTCCAGTGCGTGCCCGCGTTCCGCCTGCACGCCGTCGAGCAGGCCGAGCGGGTCGACGCCCTGCTCGAGCGCCTCGACGAGGAGGTCGACGGCAACGACCACTTCGAGCTCTTCTGGGTGCCGCACACGGGCTGGGCGCTCACCAAGCGCAACCGGCGCACCGACGAGCACCCCGACCCCCGCCCCACCTGGCGGGCCCTGCGCGACGACCTGCTGTACAGCAACGTGCTGTTCGGCCTGATGTGCCGGCTCGGCCGCATGCGACCGGCGGCCATCCCCCGGCTCATGCGGGCGGTGCCGGGCTCGGGGCCCGTCGAGTACACGGACCACAGCCACAAGGTGTTCGCCAGCCCCCGGCACGTGCGCTTCTACGAGATGGAGTACGCCATCCCCCGCGAGCACGCGGTGGAAGCGCTCCAGCGGGTTCGGGACCACGTGCGGCGCAGCGGCCTGTACGTCAGCTTCCCGGTGGAGGTCCGCTTCGTCGCTCCCGACGACATCCCGCTCAGCACGGCCCACGGCCGGGAGACCTGCTACATCGCCGTGCACGTCTACCGGGGGATGCAGTTCCACCAGTACTTCGAGGCGGTCGAGCGGATCATGGACGACTACGGGGGCCGCCCCCACTGGGGGAAGCTGCACTTCCAGACCGCCGAGACCCTCGCCCCCCGCTACCCCGAGTGGGAGCGCTTCCAGGCCGTCCGCCGCCGCCTCGATCCCGCCGGCACCTTCGCCAACGCCTACCTCGACCGGGTGCTGGACCCGCTCTGAGGGATGGGCCCGGCGGTCAGCCGTGGTCGGCGGCGGTCACGGCCCAGGCCAGGCCCTGGCGGGGGTCCTCGACGGCCAGGTGGAGGCGCCACCCCGTCGTGGCGCCCGGCGGGCGCCACAGCCACCACCGCAGCTCCTCGGCCAGCTCACCCAGCCGGTCGGCCGGCACCGGCCAGTCCTCCAGCAGGCCGCCGACGCCCGCCAGCACCCACCAGGCGCTGAACCGGCCGGCCGCCGCGCCCCGGCGCCGGCCGTGGGCGCCGCCGCTGGCGCCGGCCCACGCCAGGCGGGCCAGGGCGTCGGCCGGCCGCAGCGGCGCCAGCGCCACCTCGTCGTAGCCGAGGGCGGCGAGAGCGGCGGCGGCGTCGCCGTGGACGGCCACGGCGTCGGCCGTGCCGTCGGACTCGGTGACCCACGGCTCGACGGTCGC
>SIRW01000011.1 GCA_004366205.1 Actinomycetota bacterium
GACCGTCATGGCCTCGCGGTTGAGGCTGGCGAAGGCGGCGACGCGGATGAGGGCGCCCTCGAGCTCGCGGATGTTGTTGGTGATGTGCGAGGCGATGAACTCGAGCACCTCGTCGGGGATCGGCGCAGGCTCGCGCTCGGCCTTCTTGCGCAGGATGGCGAGGCGGGTCTCGAGCTCCGGCGGCTGGATGTCAGTGATGAGGCCCCACTCGAACCGGCTGCGGAGCCGGTCCTCGAGCGTGGCGATGGCTCGCGGCGGCCGGTCGGAGCTGAGCACGATCTGGCGGTTGGCGCCGTGGAGCTGGTTGAAGGTGTGGAAGAACTCCTCCTGGAGGCCCTCGCGGTTCTCCATGAACTGGATGTCGTCGACGAGGAGCACGTCGCTCTCGCGGTAGCGCCGCTTGAACTCGGGCGCGGTGTTGGTGCGGATCGCGTCGACGAACTCGTTCAGGAACGTCTCGGTCGACACGTAGCGGACCTGGTACGCGGGGTAGTTCTCGCCGACGTAGTGGGCGATGGCGTGCAGCAGGTGGGTCTTGCCGAGCCCCGCGGCACCGTAGATGAACAGCGGGTTGTACGAGCGGGCCGGCGTCTCGGCGACCGACAGGGCCGCGGCGTGGGCGAAGCGGTTCGACGAGCCGGTGACGAACGCGTCGAACGTGTAGCGCGGGTTGAGCGCCGGCTGCGTGGGCGCGCGGCGCGGCGGCGGCCGGTCGAACAGGGTGGGCTCCTCGGCGCCACCGGTGCCCGCGAGCGCCGGGTGCGTGGCGTCCTCGACGTCCTCGACGCCCGCGACGGTGTGGACCTCGATCTCGACGCGCACGTCGGGGACACCGGCCTCGGCGAGGGCGTCGCCCACGGCGTCGAGGTACCGGCTCTCGATGCGCTCCTTCGCGAGGAAGCTCGGCACGGCGAGCACGAGGCGGTCGGCCTCGTAAGCGAGGGGCACCGCCTGGGCGAAGCACGCCCGCCAGGCCGCCTCCGGGAGGCGGGACCGCAGC
This sequence comes from Actinomycetota bacterium, assembly GCA_004366205.1. Taxonomy (GTDB): domain Bacteria; phylum Actinomycetota; class Acidimicrobiia; order Acidimicrobiales; family CADCSY01; genus SIRW01. The sequence goes on from SIRW01000011.1 coordinate 1,001, forward strand.
GCCGTGCTGCAGGCGCTCCACAGCCGCTCGGTGTCGTTCACCTGCCGGAATGCCTCCGCACCCAGTTGACGGTCCACAGGTGGTTCCACAGCTGTGGATACCACGCGTACGCCGCCTCGGCCGGTCGGAGGGCTCCCCACGCCCCCGCCCGGTACGGCTGTCCGGAGCCGGTGCTGACGGGGGTCAGTGGGGCGCCGGGAGGCCTGCGAGACGAGGTGTCCGGCACGGTACCACCGCCTCGCCCACGCCGCGCAAGGGCCAGTTCGCGCTGCGGCGCCGGGCACGTTCGCATCGCTTTGTCACGCCCGGGACCCTCCCTGGTACGCTCCCCGTCGTGTGCGCGCGCCGCGCCGCTGCGGCTGCGAGCGCGCCCTGACCGGCCTGCTTGCCGCGTCACCCGTCGCCACCGTCCGCGGGGAGCACGAGCTCCCGAGGAGAGCTGCCATGAAGCGCACGTACCAGCCCAACAACCGCAAGCGGGCCCGGAACCACGGGTTCCGGCACCGCATGTCCACGCGGGCCGGACGGGCCATCCTGCGCGCACGCCGCCGCAAGGGTCGCGAGCGACTCTCGGCCTGAGCGTCCCGGTGCGAGCCCGCCCCGGCCCGTGGCGCGTCCGTGACGCCGCCACCTTCGACGCACTGCGCCGCACCGGACGCCGCGCGCGTTCGTCGTCGCTCAGCGTGACCTGGTTGCCGGCCACCGATGGCCCACCGCGGGTGGCCTACGCCGTGGGGCGACGGGTCGGCACGGCCGTGGCCCGCAACCGGCTGCGCCGCCGCCTCCGGGCGATCATGCGCGCGATGCCGCTCGCGCCCGGGTGCTACCTGGTCGGTGCCGGGCCCGACGCCGCCGGCCTCGACCACGCGGCGCTCGAGGCCGAGCTCTGCGACGCCCTCGACGCCCTGGGCGCTCGCAGCGGGATGCCCGAGGTGGCCAGGTGAGCGCGCCCCGCCCCTCCCCCGCCGCTCGGGCGTTGCTGGCGCTGTTCCGGGGCTGGCAGCTGCTGCGGGCCGGCCGGCCGTCGCCGTGCCGGTTCACACCGTCGTGCTCCGCCTACGGGATCGAGGCGGTGTCGGTCCACGGGGCGGGGCGCGGCGGGCTGTTGACCCTGCGGCGCCTCAGCCGGTGCCGCCCGTGGGGCGGGTCGGGCTGGGACCCCGTGCCCGAACCGCCCGTGCAAGCCGAGCGACCCATGAGAAAGGCCGCCTAGGTGTTCGACGCAATCTTCGAGGGCCTCGCCGCCCTCCTCGCCTTCTTCTACAGCATCTGGCCCAGCTACGCCGGGGCCATCATCCTGCTGACCCTCACGGTGATGCTCGTCCTCACGCCCCTGAGCGTGAAGGGCACCCGGTCGATGCTCGCCATGTCCCGCCTGGCACCGGAGATGAAGAAGCTCCAGCAGCAGTACAAGGACGACCGCGAGAAGCTCAACGAGGAGATGCTGAAGTTCTACCGGGAGAACAAGATCAACCCGGTCGGCGGGTGCCTTCCGCTGCTGCTCCAGCTGCCCGTGTTCATCGTGCTGTACCAGGTGCTGCTCGGGATGAGCACCGTCGAGGAGCGGGTGGTCGACCCCGAGACGGTGCCGGAGGGCATCCAGACGATCGCCTGCACCGCGCCCGAGCGGGCCGGTGAGCTGTGCGCCATTGGGCCCAAGCACCTCGACGTCGGCACCGACCTGTACCAGTCGCTCGCCGCCACCATCGACGAGGGGCGGGAGGGCGCCATCGAGATGGTCTCGATGGGGATGGACCTCTCCCAGTCCCTGCTCCGGGTCATGGGCGAGCAGTCGATCGTGGCCGCCTTGCCCTTCTTCGCCATGGTCCTGATCGTGGCGGGCACCGGCTGGTACCAGTCCAAGCAGATCCAGTCGCGCAACCCCAACGCCGTCACCCCCCAGCAGCAGATGATCACCCGGCTGATGCCGATCTTCTTCGGCGTCATCTCGATCGGCATCGCGGGAGGTGTGGTGCTGTACTTCGTGGTGTCGAACACCGTGCGCATCGGCCAGCAGTGGCTGGTGACCCGGCTCGAGTTCCGGGACCCGCCTTCGCCCGCGAAGGCCACGGCCGACGGTGGTGACGGCAGACAGGCGTCGTCGGACGGCATCGACGCCGCCGGCTCGGGATCAGCAGGCCAGAACCCGCCGGCGCGCCAGCCGGCCAAGCGGCAACCGGCGTCCAAGAAGAAGAAGCGGAAGAGGAAGAGGTGAGCCGTGGAGTGGGTCGAGACAACCGGTAGCTCGGTCGAGGAGGCCAAGGACCTGGCCCTGGACCGGCTGGGTGTCGCCGAGTCCGACGCCGAGTTCGAGGTGCTCGAGGAGCCGCGGGCGGGCCTGTTCGGTCGCCTCCGCGGAGATGCCCGGGTCCGGGCCCGGGTCCGACCGCAGGCTCCCCCGCCCAAGATCGACCGCCGCGACCGCCGGCGTCGTCGCCGCGACGGTGACGGCGGGGGTGGTGACGGCGGGGGTGGTGACGGCACCGGCGACGCGCCGCGGGCCCAGACCAGGAACGATACGGACCACGGTTCCGGTGGGCAGGGTGGCGGGGGCCAGGCAGGGCGAGCGCGGCGGGGTGCCGCCGACCAAGGAGGAGCCGTGGAGGAGCGCGCGACGATCGACCCCGAGGAGCAGGCCGGCGCGCTGCAGGGCTTCCTCGAGGGCCTGCTGGAGGCCTTCGGTGCCGAGGGCGAGGTGCACAGCACGATCACCGACGAGGGCGACATCGAGCTCACCGTCACGGGCGATGACCTGGGGCTCCTGATCGGTCCGCGCGGTGCGACGCTCGGCGCCCTCCAAGAGCTGACCCGCACCGTATCGCAGCGCATCGCCGGCGGCGGGGGTGCCCGGGTCCGGGTCGACGTGAACGGGTACCGCCAACGGCGCCGTGAGGCCCTGGCCCGCTTCGCCGCCCAGCTCGCCGAGCAGGTGCGGGAGTCCGGTGAGCCCAAGGCGCTCGAGCCCATGGGCCCGGCCGACCGCAAGGTCGTGCACGACACGGTGAACGAGATCGACGGGGTGACGACGATCTCTGAGGGCCAGGACGACGAGCGCCACGTGGTGATCCTGCCCGAGTCCTGACCGTGGCGCCCGGCGACCTCGAGCGGGTGCTTGAGGAGGGCCAGCGGCGAGGCCTCATCGGACCCGCCCCCATCGAGGAGCACGTGGCGCACGCCCGCCGCTTCGGGCTTGCCGTGCAGCCGTTGCCGGCGCCGGCGCTGGACCTCGGCTCGGGGGGAGGGCTCCCCGGGCTGGTGCTGGCGACCGAGACCCTGGGCGCGTGGACGCTCCTCGACGCGCGCCGGCGGTCGACGGCGTTCCTGCGCTGGGCCGTCGGTGCGCTCGGCATCGCCGATCGCGTGACGATCCTGACCGGCCGAGCCGAGGAGCTCGGACGGGACCCCGCCCACCGCGGGCGCTACGGCACGGTCACGGCCCGGGGCTTCGGGCGACCCGGGGTCGTGGCCGAGTGCGCCGCCCCCTTCCTGCGGGTGGGAGGTGTGCTCCTCGTGAGCGAGCCGCCGGGTTCGCCCGACCGCTGGCCCGCCCCCGGCCTGGCGGCGCTCGGCCTCGAGCGCGCCGGCGAGGCCAGGGAGGGGATCCAGGTGTTGCGCCAGGCCCGGCGCTGTCCCGACGACGTCCCGCGACCGGTCGGCGTCCCCGCCAAGCGGCCCCGATTCTGAGCACCTCGGCGACCGTTTCACGTGAAACAGTCCCAGCAGGCGCCTGGTGGTGCCGCGTTTCACGTGAAACCCTCGACCTGGTCCTTGCATGGTCGATGCGGACGCGGAAGGATGCGAGGCGTGGATGAGCCGGGCGAACTCCCCCCCGATGCAGCGCGCCCGCGGCCCTGGGTGGACCGGGATGACGACGAGACCGAGGTCCCGGCTTCCGGGTCGCGCCCCGTCGGCGTCGATCATCCTGGCTCGGCGCACGACTCCCCGTCCCCGAACGGGGAGGTCCTCGCCGATCGGCCGACGGGCCCCGGTCTCGCCGAGCCCGGTCAGACCGAGCCTGCGGGCGCAGCCGGTCCCGGATCGCCCGCGGTCGGGTTGCCCGGCGATGGCCCCTTGGCCGGCATGACCGGTGCTTCGAGCGTCCTCCCCGCCGGCGACGCCACGGGGGATTCGCCGGAGGCCCCGGGCGTGTCATCCGTGGGCGAGGGCGGCGAGCGGGAGCGGGCGGCGATCAGCGGTGTGCTGGACCAGGATGCGGCCCCGCCGCCGACGCCTTCTCGGGCGGTCCCGCCGCTTCCACGGTGGATCGCCGTGGCGAACCAGAAGGGGGGCGTCGGCAAGACGACGACGGCGGTGAACCTGGGGGCGTGCCTGGCCGAGCTGGACTACCGCGTCCTCATCGTCGACCTCGACCCGCAGGGCAACGCCACCACCGGCCTGGGCCTCAACCCCCGTGAGCTCGACGCCTCGATGTACGACGTGATCCTCAACGACGTCGCCATCGAGGACTGCGTGGAGCCCAGCGCCGTGCGGAACCTGTTCGTTGCGCCCGCGAGCCTCGACCTTGCCGGAGCCGAGATCGAGCTCGTGCCCGCCTTCAGCCGAGAGCTGCGGCTGCGGCGGGCCCTCGAGCCGGTCACCGACGACTACGACTTCGTGCTCATCGACTGCCCGCCGTCGCTGGGCCTGCTCACGATCAACGGGCTGGCGGCCGCCACCGAGGTGCTGGTTCCGATCCAGTGCGAGTACTACGCCCTCGAGGGCCTCGGGCAGCTGCTGCGGAACGTGGGGCTCGTGCAGCGCAACCTGAACCCGCGCCTGGAGCTGCGGACCATCGTGCTCGTGATGTACGACGCCCGCACGAAGCTGTCGGACCAGGTGGTTCGGGAGGTGCGTGACCACTTTGGGGACACAGTGTGCCGTATCGTGATCCCCCGCACGGTGCGGCTGTCGGAGGCGCCGTCCTACGGGCAGCCGATCGTGGCGTTCGACCCGACCTCGCGGGGAGCGATCGCCTACCGCGAGCTGGCCAAGGAGGTGAGCGGTGGCGCGCCGCAGCGGACTCGGTAAAGGCCTCGGCGCCCTGATCCCGCCGGAGGTGGCGGGCGGTGACTCGGCCCTCCAGGAGCTACCGCTGGGTAGCATCCAGCCGAACCCGAACCAGCCGCGGAGCATGTTCGACGAGGAGGCGCTCACCGAGCTGGCGGCGTCGATCCGCGAGCTCGGGGTGCTACAGCCCGTCCTCGTGCGCCCCGCCGGGGGCGACCGCTACGAGCTCATCGCGGGGGAGCGGCGCTGGCGGGCCGCCAAGCGGGTCGGGTTGCCGACGATCCCCGCCATCGTGCGCACCGTCGATGACACCACCAGCTTGGAGCAGGCCCTGGTGGAGAACATCCACCGCCAGAGCCTCAATGCCCTCGAGGAGGCGGCCGCCTACCAGCAGCTGATCGAGGACTTCGGGCTGACCCACGACGAGGTCGCCACCCGGGTGGGCCGCAGCCGCGCCGCGGTGTCCAACACCCTGCGGCTGCTGCAGCTGCCGCCCAGCGTGCAGCGCCTCGTCGCCGAGGAGCGCCTCGCTGCCGGCCACGCCCGGGCCCTGCTCGGCACCCCCGACCGGGCCCTGCAGGAGCGGCTCGCGCGGGCCGCTGTGGAGAAGGGCTGGAGCGTCCGGGCCGTGGAGGACGCGGTGCGCGAGAGCGTGCAGCACGCGGACGCGGCGGCAGCGGCGGGGGAGCGACCCGCCGGCACCAAGCTGCGTCCCCCGGGCCTGCTCGAGCTCGAGGAGCTGCTGGCCGAGCACCTCGCCACCCGGGTCCGGGTGGAGATGGGCGCCAAGCGGGGGAAGGTCACGATCGAGTTCGCCACCCTCGACGACCTCGAGCGGATCTACCGGGCCATGACCGAGCCCCCGCGGCCCCCCAGCGACGCCTGACCCCGCCACGCTCCTTCCCTGGACGTGCGGTCGAGGGTGGGGATGACGAGCCTGGAGACGCGGTTCACGTCCACACCCTGTGAACAGGGCTGTGGAAATCCGAGCGGGCCCGGCGTCAGATGAACTCGGCGAGCTCCTCGAGCAGCTGACCCTTGCCCTTGGCGCCGATGAGGCGCTTCTTGGGCTCGCCGTCTTTGAAGACGATCAGCGTGGGGATGCTCATCACCTCGAAGCGGCGGGCCGTCTCGGGGTTGTCGTCGACGTTGAGCTTGGCCACCCGCACGCGCCCGGCGTGCTCGGCGGCGATCTCGTCGAGGATGGGGGCGATCATCTTGCACGGCCCGCACCACTCGGCCCAGAAGTCGACGACGACGGGCTCCTGGGCGCTGGCGATCTCCTCGTCGAAGGTGGCGTCGGTGATCGTGGTGGTTGCCATGGGGTTCTCCTTCCCGGTGGGGGTCGTGGCTCACCAGTTGGTGGCGGTTCGTTGGGCGTCGATGTCGCCGCGGGACTCGAGCCAGCGCTCGGCGTCGATGGCGGCCATGCACCCGGAGCCCGCGGCGGTGATCGCCTGGCGGTAGGTGTGGTCCTGCACGTCACCGCAGGCGAACACGCCCTCGACGTTCGTGCGGGTGCCCGGCCCGGTGATGAGGTAGCCGTTCGCGTCCATGTCGAGCTGGCCGCGGAACAGGTCGGTGTTCGGGCGGTGGCCGATGGCGACGAACAACCCGGTGACCGGCAGGGTGCTGCGCTCCCCGGTGTGGACGTGCTCGACCTCGACGCCCTCGACCTTGGTGTCGCCCAGCACGTCGACCACGACGTGGTTCCAGCAGAACTCGATCTTGTCGTTCTTCTGGGCGCGCTCCTGCATGATCTTCGACGCCCGCAGCTCGTCGCGCCGGTGGATCACGGTGACCTTCTCGGCGAACTTCGTGAGGAACAGCGCCTCCTCCATGGCCGAGTCGCCGCCACCCACCACGGCGATGTGCTGACCCCGGAAGAAGAACCCGTCGCACGTGGCGCACGTGGACACGCCGTGGCCGATGAGCCGCTCCTCGGCCTCGAGGCCGAGCATGAGCGACCGGGCACCGGTCGCCACGATGAGCGCGTGGGCCCGGTGCGTGGGCGCGGGCACGTCGGGATCGCCCACCCAGACACCGAACGGACGTTCGCTCAAATCGACCCGGGTGACGCGGGCAGTGAGGATCTCGGCGCCGAAGCGGGCGGCCTGGCCCCGGAAGGCCATCATCAGCTCGGGGCCCATGATGCCCTCGACGAACCCCGGGTAGTTCTCGACCTCGGTCGTGAGCATCAGCTGCCCGCCCGGCTGGTCGCTGGTCGAGGACGGCTCGCCCTCGATCACGAGGGGGGCGAGGTTGGCCCGGGCGGCGTAGATGGCGGCGGTGAGCCCCGCGGGGCCGGAGCCGATGATGATGATCTCACGGATGTCGTCGTCCACAGCGTTCCTCGTCTCGGGGTGCTCGGCCGGGGCGGACCGGGCACCGGGTTCCACGGGGATGCGCGTGGACCGGCGCCTTAGTCAGTGGCCTTCCGTCGGCGCTTCGACCAGACAAACAGCCCCGCCACGGTGAAGATTCCGCCGATGACGGCGTGGGCGGCCCAGACCTCGGCAGGGATCAGCACGTCGAGGATCCGGACGGCCGCGATGGCGAGCAGGACCAGGCACAGAAGGCCGAGGAAGCCGGCCAGCACGCCGTAGACGAGGATCCGGGCCGCCCGGTCGAGCGGCACCGCCGTCTTGTCGCGGACCGCGCCCACCCCGCGCTCGATGGCGTCGGCGGCCTGCACGGCCCAGTCCCGGCCGTTCGGCGGGGCCGCCGGAGCGGCGGCGGGAGGGGCATCCAGGTCCGACATGCCCGGCAGCCTACCCTTGGCGCCGTGCGCCTCACCCTCTCGCTCGTGGTCGGCGCGGCGGTGGCCGCGCTCGGCGCCCTGATCCTCGGGGAGTACGAGTTCGACTGGCTGCTCACCGGCCTGGGCGGTCCCCTCGTCGGCGTGGTGATCGCCGAGGTCGTCACGGCGGTCGGGGGCCGGCGGGGGTGGGTGCCCGCCGTTGCCGCCGCCGGTTTCGCCGCGGGTGCGTTGGCCTGGGCGGCGTGGATCACGTCGGGTCAGGGCCTCGAGCCGTACCCGCCGCTGGCCTGGCTGGCCATGGGTCTGGCCGCCGCTGCCGCGCTGGTGTGGGCGATGCCCCGCCGGCAGGCCGGTGCGGGTGCGGGCGCCGGGGGCGGCGGCGGGGTCAGTCCCGGAAGCTGAGCACCTCGAGCACCGCGCAGCCGGCGGCGTCGAGCACGTAGACCCGCCGGGTCAGGTGGTCGTCTCCGGTCGCGAACCCGTACACGACGGCGGGCGTGCCCCGCCAGGTGGCGGTGGCGGCCACGAGGAGCGCACCGAGGCCGGCGTCGCCGGCCCGAACGGCGGCCAGGCACTGCCCGACGGGGGTGCCGGCGGCGCGGCCCTCCCGGTCTGGTCCGGCCGCAGGGGCCGGCGCGGGCGACGGCCCCCCGTCGTGCGCTGCCATCGGGCCGGCGTCCTCCTCGGCCCCGCCGGGGGCCGCCAGGGCCTGGGACCCGGCGCCGAGGAACGGACCGAGCAGCGCCCGCAGGCCCTCGGGGTCGTCGAGGTCCCCCAGGTCCCCCAGGTCCGCGGCTCCGGTCGCGCCCCCCACGCCGTCCTGCTCGACCGCGAAGGCGTCCAGCGCCACGTCGTCCTCGCCGTCGGTGGGACCGTCTCGTCCGACCACGGCGACGACGCCCACGACCAGGAGCAGCACGGCCGCGACGGGCGCCAGCCACGCCGCCGGTGGCCGGTGGCGGCGTCGGGCCAGGGTGGTGACGGTGGCGGGGGTGTCGCAGGCCGCCGCGAGGGCAGCGGCGACGGCCCCGTCGATCCACGTGTCCGGCGGCGGCGGGACGGGCGCCGCCACCTCGGCGGCCACGGCCCGCAGCGCCGCGAGTCGGGCGGCGCAGGCGGGGCAGCTCGCGACGTGGCGGGCTGCGTCCGGGGCGTCGCCGCCGTCGACGAGGGCCGACAGGGCGTCGTCGGTGAGATGATCGGGGTGGTGCTCGCTCATGATCCGGTGGTTGGACGAGCCGGAGGGGGATCGGGGTTCCCGGCGAGCAGGTCGGCGAGCTGGCCGCGACCCCGGGCGATGCGGCTGCGCACGGTTCCCGGCGGGATGCCCAGCACCTCGCCGATCTCGGCGTAGTCCATGCCGAGCTGGTCGCGCAGCACCACGGCGGTGCGCATCTCGACGCTGAGCCGGCCGAGGGCGCGGTCGATGTCCAGCCGGTCGCTCACCTGGTCGGCGAGGGACGGTCCCGGGGCACCGCCGCGCTCGTCGCCGTGGTCGTCGGGTCGGGGTCGGCGCGTCCGCCGCCGCAGCTCGTCGAGGCAGGCGTTGGTGGCCACGCGGTACGCCCAGGTCCCGAACCTGGCCCGCCCGTCGTAGCGGGGGAGGCCCCGCACGATGGCGATCAGCGCCTCCTGGGTGGCGTCGAGGGCGTCGGCCTCGTTGCCGAGGAGCCGCCGCGCGACCGCGTGGATGCGGGGCTGGTGGCGGCGAAGCAGGGTGTCGAGGGCGCCCCGGTCGCCGGCGCGTGCCGCCGTGACCAGGGCCCGGTCGTCGTCGGCGTCGCTGATGGCGCGAGCGTACGGCACGCCGCCACCGGCGGCGGGCCATCTGCGGGACCGGCGGCGGTGGGCGCCGCTCTTCGCGCGGGTCAGGCGCGGGTCAGGCGCACGCCCGTGAGCCGCACCCGGGGCTCCCCGTCGCCGAGATCGGTGATCCATACGAGCACGGCGCGGCCGGTCGCACCGCCGAGGTCGAACGTGTGGGTCGCCCCGATGCCGCTCGCCTCGGCCACCGGGGCGCCCCAGCCGTCGACCCCTGGCCGGGGCTCGTCGGCGACGTGGACCCGGGCAGCCCAGCCGCTCGACTCGGCCTCCACGTGCAGGCCGGCCAGAGCGACGGGCTCGGCCAGGATCAGCACGAAGCCGACCCCCTCCTTCAGGCCGCCGAGGTCTCTCGACGAGTAGCGCTCGGTGTGCCAGGCGGTGCCCGGGTCGCCGTCGAGGAGGTTGGGGAGCAGGTCGTCGTGCTCCCGGCCGTCGCCCAGCGGGTCGTGGGCCCGAATGCCCGCGACCGCCACGGGCTCCGACGCCGGCGGGCGCCCACCGGTGACCACGTCGCGCGCGGCGCCGAACAGGTCGCGGCCGACGTCGGTGCCGCCGAGGACCGTGGCGCCCATCAGCAGGGCGCCGGCGATGACGACGATGAGCACCGCGGGCACGAGCCACGATCGCTCGCTCTGCACGAACGTCGGGGGCTGGCCCCCGGGCGGCGTGACCGGCACGGCGGCGGTGGCGGGCTCGGCCGCGACGTCGAGGGCGCGGAGGTCAGCCGCGAAGTGGGCGGCGTCCACGGGCCGGTCGGCGGGGTCGGGCGCCATGGCGCTCAGCACGAGCTGCTCGAGCCGGCGGGGGATCCCCGCGCGGTGCTGCCGGGGTCGCAGCGGGTCGGTGTGCAGCCGCATGCCGGCCGTGGCCACGGCGGTGTCGGCCTCGAAGGGCGGCACGCCGCACAGCATCTCGTAGAGGACCACGCCCAGGGCGTAGAGGTCGGCGCGGGCGTCCACCGGCTCGGACCGGACCTGCTCGGGCGCCAGGTAGCGGGCCGTGCCGAGCAGGACCGACGCGTCGGTCAGCTCGGTGCCCTCGTGCACCGCCGCCTTGGCGATGCCGAAGTCGGCCACGAGCACCCGGCCGTCGTCGGTCAAGAGGATGTTCCCCGGCTTCACGTCGCGGTGCACCAGGCCGGCCCGGTGCGCGTGGTCGAGCGCCTCGGCCACGCTCGCGGCGATCGCCACCGCCCGGGCGGGCTCGAGCGGACCCTCCCGGTCGAGCAGCTGGCGGAGCGACTCGCCACGGACGAGCTCCATCACGATGGCGTGGTGCTCGCCGTCGTCGCACGTGTCGTACACGGCGACCACGTTCGGGTGGCTGAGCCGGGCGGCGGACCGGGCCTCGCGGCGGAAGCGGTCGACGATCTCGGGGTCGGCCGCGAGGTGGGGGAGGAGCAGCTTGACCGCCACGGGTCGGGCGAGCACCTCGTCCCGGGCCTCCCACACCTCGGCCATGCCGCCACGGGCGAGCGGGGCCACGAGCCGGTAGCGGCCACCCAGGAGGGCGTCGACGGCGGCGCGGGGCGCAGGGGTCCGTTCGGGCACGTCCGTAGTGTGCCCCGGCGGACCCCCGCCCGCGGCCTCGGCCGGGAGCCTCAGCCCGCCACCTGGAAGGTGACGCCGATCACGCGGGGCCCACCGTGGGTGCCGATGGTGGCGCCGATCGTCCCCACGACGATCTCGTCGCGCGGGTACCGCTCGCCGAGCAGATCGAGCAGCTGGTCCAGGTCAGGAGCGTTGCCGTGCATGACCGCCAGGTGCTCGACCGGCCCGGCGGCGTCGACCAGCTCCACGAGGTGGCGCAGCGCCTTGGCCCGAGTGCGCTGCTTGGACTCGGGCTCGACCTCGCCGCTGCTCAGGTCGAGCACCGGCTTGATCGACAGCAGCGAGCCCATGAGCGCCTGAGCGCCCCCGATGCGACCGCCCTTCTTGAGGAACTCGAGCGTGTCGAGGGCCCCGTACGTGCGGGTGCGGGGGATGCGCTCCTCGACCAGCGCGGCGACCTCGTCGACCGACGCGCCAGCGGCCGCGGCCTCGGCCGCCTGGAGGCACAGGTTGCCCAGACCCATCGTGATCGCCCGGGAGTCGACCACCCGGATGGGCATCGCCTCGTCCTCGAGGGCGCGCGCCGCGGTGACCGCCGACTGGTAGGTGGCGGAGAGCGCGCTCGACAGGTTGATGCAGACCACCCCGGAGGCGCCGGCGCGGGCGGCCGCCCGGAACGCCGCCTCGAACGCACCTGGCGCCGGGGCAGCCGTCTCGGGCAGGGTGTCGGCCGACTCGAGCCGGCGGTAGAACTCCTCGGGCGACAGCTGCTCGCGGTCGAGGAGCTCCTCGTCGCCGAACCGGATGCTCAACGGCACGATCGTGATGCCGTGCCGGTCGACGAGGTCCTGGGGCAGGTCGCAGGCGCTGTCGGTGACGATGCGGACGGTCATGGTTCCCCTCGGGTCGGTGGTGGGCGACCGGCGCCGACACCCGTCGCGTCGACCTCGACCCGCCACCACCCGGCGATGGGACCGATCCGGTCGAGCGCGAGCGCCGGAGCCCGTTTGGCGAGCGTGAGGCTCACGCTGCGGTCGCTGTGCACCGTGAAGGTATCGACCCGGGCCTCGTGCGTCGAAGCCACGGCGACGGCGGCGTCCCGGGCCTGCTCGAGGCTGCCACCCTGCTGGGCGACGGTCGCGCCGGCGCGGGCGGCGTCGTGCGCGACGTCGTCGAGCTGCAGGCGCACGACCACGGGGCTGCCCGCCTCGACCACCAGGAACCCGGCGAGGGCGATGCCCGCGAGGATCTTCAGGATCCAGGCCCCGACCACGCCGGGAGGCTACCCGTGCGGGCGCGGGCGCTGGAGCCGGCGGGCGGCGCCGTCGAGCAGGGCCCGGGCCTCGTCCACCCCGAGGGCGGCGCTGACCACGCCGTAGACGAGCGCCACGGGTGGCCCGGCCAGGGCCACGCCGAGCAGCGGGTGGAACCCGCCCACGACGGGGCGCAGCACCAGGGCGACGGCGGCGGCTGCGACCGCGGCGACGAGGATGCGGCCGAGCTGGCCGCCGCCGACGCGCACCGGCCCGATCACCGTCGCCACCCGGCGGCGCAGCAGGGTGAGCTCGAGCCAGGCCGCGCCAGCGGAGGCCAGGGCGAGGCCGGCCGCCCCGAGGTGCAGCGGACCCGGCGCCTCGCGCACGCCCGCCGGGAGCGGCGCGATGGGGGCGGGGAGCTCGGCGATGGTGCGGAGCCCGTCGAGCCCGGGACCGTCGATGACCACGCGGTCGAGCTGGAGCATGAGCACGGCGCCGGCTGCGGCGGCCACGCTCACCCGGATGGCGGCGTAGGCCGCGGGGCGGCGGGTGTCGCCGCCGGCGTAGAGGGCGTTCTGCAGGAGCCGGCCGGCGGTCGTGGCCAGGAGGCCGCCGCTGTAGGCGATCAGCACGTACCACACCAGCCGGGTCTCGTCGGGTCCGAAGGCCCCGGTCTGGAGCAGGGCGCCGACCACCAGGTCGCCGATGGCGACGTAGGCCACCACGGCGAGCGTGACGAAGAAGGCGATGCGGGCCAGACCGTCCTGGAGGCGGGCGAGGAGCGCGGCGCGGTCGTGCTGGTCCATCCGGCTGAGCTCGGGCAGCTCGGCGGCGGCCACGCTCATGCCGAACAGGCTGATCGGCAGCAGGTAGAAGACCTGGGCGAACCCCAGCGCCGAGACCGCGCCGACCGCCAGGAGGCTGGCGAGGAGCAGCTCGACGTAGCCCAGCACCTGCACCACGCCGCGGCCGGCCACCACGGGGACGAAGCGGCCGATCGTGGCGCGCACGCCCGGGAGGTCGACGCGCACGCTCAGGGGCAGCGGCGAGGCCAGCCGCCGCACCGCCGGGACCTGGACCAGGAACTGCAGGACACCGCCGGCGAACGTGCCCCAGGCGAGCGCGACCGCGAGCGAGGTCCCGGTCACGCCCACGGCCGCGACCGCCACGAGCACGGCGATCTGGGCGCCGTTCCAGAGGACCGGCGCCACGTAGGAGAGGAAGAAGCGCCGGTGGCTGTTGAGGATGCCGAGGCACCACGCGGACAGGACGAGGAACCCGATGCCGGGGGTGAGGATGCGGATCAGGGTGACGGTGAGCTCGAGGCGATCGCCGGTGAAGCCCGGGGTCAGGACGAGGGCGAGCGGCCGGGCGAGCACCACGCCGACGACGACGAGCACACCGGCGAGCGCGCTTAGCAGGCCGGCGATGGCGCCCGCGACCCGGCCCGCCTCCTCCTGCTCGCCCTGAGCGAGGAGGCGGGCGTACACGGGGATGAACGACGCCGACAGCACGCCCTCGCCGAGCAGGTTCTGCAACAGGTTCGGGATGCGCAGCGCGGCGCGGAAGGCGTCGACGGCGACCCCGACGCCGAGGAAGTAGGCGATCACCCGCTCGCGCACCAGGCCCGAGAGGCGGCTGAGCAGGATGCCGGCACCCACCAGGGCGGAGGCGCCCCGGCTGGAGGGGCCGGGAGCGGCGCCCGGTTCGGGCGGGTTCGGCTCGCCCGCGCCCGGCTCGCTCACCGGACCACGAGGCGCCGGTCCCGGCGGGTGGTCCGCCAGTGCCGGGCCCACCACACGGCGAGGAAGAGGCCGGCGGCGACGGAGAGCACGACACCCACGCCCGACGCCGCGGTGGACCGGACCGTGAAGCGGGTCTCGTCGACGAGGAGGCGGTCGTCGGGCGACGACGCCTGCACGAGCAGCCCGAACGCGCCGGGCGTGCGGGCCCGGACGGCGAACTGCACGGTGGTGGTGCCGGGGCGGAGGTCGACGACGCGGACCTTGCCGTCCCGGAACTCGAGTCGGTCGCTGTCGAGGCGCACCACCACGCGCACCGTGTAGTCGGTCCGGTTCAGGAAGGCGAGGGGGATCACCCCGTCGCGGGCGGTCAGCGTGATGCCCTGGCCGTCCGGGAGCTGGACCAGGTCGAGCTCCTCCTCCAGCTGGCGCACGGCGGCGGCCAGGTGCGCCCGCCGGGCGGCCGGGTTCAGACCGCTGCGCTGCGCGGCGAGGAGGTGGCGCTCGAGGTCGACGAAGCGCTCGCCGGCGGCCTCGGTCATGGCCGCGAACCCGGTCAGCGCCTCGCGGACGTCGCGGAGCTCGTCGGGCGCCACGCCGAGCGGGCGGGGATCGCGGGGAACGAGCCGGCGGGTCAGGGGCTCCCCACCGTCGGTGGCCTCCGGCACCACGGCGAAGAAGTCGTCGAGGGTGACGGGCGCGAGGATGGTGGACCGGTCGAGGGCGCGCAGGGCGACGTCGAGGAGGCCGGAGCGGGCCTCGCGCGGCGGCACGACCACCACGCCCCGCTCGAGACCGGGGTTGTCGAAGTAGAGCACCGCCAGGTCGGCCAAGAGGTGGTGGGCGGCGAGCACCTCGTCGCCGTCACGGTGCGCGAAGTGGCGGCTCAGCCCGGCGTCGGCGACGGCCGCGTGCTGCAGCCGCCGCCCGGGCCCCTCGATGCGGAAGGGACGGGTCAGGGTGACGGGCAGGTCGACGGGGGAGAGGACGTCCTCGGGCACGACGAGGCGGTCGACCCCGAGCTCGCGCAGGGCCGAGACCGTCGCGCTGTCGATGGCGCCGTCGACGAGCCACGTGCGGGCGTCGGGCCGGACGGCGAGGTGCTCGGCGAGCACCGTCGACCCTCGGGCCACCTGGGCCCGGAGCTCGTCGTCGAGCCGGGCGGCGAGCAGCTGGGGCACGTCCACCGGCACGTAGGGCCCGGGCACCACCTGGCGGGCGCCGATCGCTCCGGCGAGCGAGGCGAGGACCGCCCGGGTGGCGGGACCGTCACGGGCGAGCGTGTCGACGGTCTCGGGTCCGGGTGCGATCGACAGGGGCAGCTCGGGGGAGGCGGCCAGCACCCCGACGACGTCCTCCAGGTGGGTCCGGGTCGCGGGCCCGAGCGCGACTGAGCCGTCGGGGCGCAGGCCGCTCTCGGCCCGGACGGGCTGCACCCATGCCACTGCCAACGGCGTGACCTCGCCGTCGGGGACGCGCACCAGGTGCGTGGTGAACCCTGCGACCGCCGGCCCGCCGCCGCGCTCCCGCAGCTCCACGGCCACGGGGTAGACGCCCTCGCGCCGCAGGAGGAGCCGGTCGGGGTCGGGTGCCCCGCTCGTGAGCGGGACGCGCACGACCACGGCACCAGCGGGGTCGCGGCCGAGCTCGTCCAGCGGCGCCGAGGTGATGTCCAGCGGACGGGCGGGATGTCGGTCGAGGAGCGTCTGCTCGAACGCGGATCGCGAGGTGAGCCGGGGGTAGACGAACACGGCCAGCTCGGCGTCCTCGACCTCCTCGACGCCCTCGACCGCCAGGCGCAGCACCAGCTCCCCCTCCGGCCCGACCCAGGGGGACTGCGACAGCAGCGCGACCGTCGGTCGGCCGGTCTGGGCCGCGGCTGGCGCGGGTCCCGCCGCGCCCGCGGCGAGGGCGAGGAGGCCGGCGGCCAGGACGGCCGCGAGCAGCGCGGGCGCCCGACCGGCTGGCCGGTGGTGCGTCACGAACCCGGCCCCGGCACGGACGCGGGCGGTCCGGTGGCGCTGGGGGCGCCGAGGCGGGCGGCGAGCACCGCCAGGCCGTGCGGCTCGAAGCGGAACCCGACCGAGCGGTAGAGCGCCACGGCGGCGTCGTTGCCCTGCTGGGTGTTCACCATGGCGCGCGCCACCCCCCGGCGCCGCAGCCAGTGGAGGCCGTCGAGCGTGAGGGCCCGACCGAGCCCGCGGCCCCGCGCCTCGGGGTGCACGGCCAGGCGTTGCAGGTAGCCCCGCGCCCCGGCCCTGCCGGTGACGGCGTACCCGGCGACCGGCGGGACGGCTCGCCCCGGTGCCTGCGCCAGCCGGAACCGGCGGGACGGCGTGGCGTTCAGCGCCTCCTCGAGGCCGTGCTCGTCGAGCCGCCAGAAGGCCTCGAAGGCCAGCCCGTCGACGGCGAGCGCCGCCGCCCGGTCGCGGGTGCGTCCGCGGGTCAGGCGGGCTCCGGCCGGCACGGGCGCCAGGTCGACGAGCTCGTGGCTCAGCAGGTGGAGCTCTTCGCGCACGGCGAACCCGGCGTCGACGAACCCCCGCTGCTCGGCGGGGCCCAGGGCGGCGGTGACGACGGCGTCGTAGCCATCGGCGAGGAGCTGCTCGACGGCCTCCTCGACCAGGGCGCGCCCCGGCGGGAGCGCGCCGGGGACGGTCGAGAGCTGTGCCGTGCGCTCGTCGCCCCGCCAGGGGCCCATGCGCACCCGCTCGCGGCCCCGGCGCAACACGCGGCTCACCGGTGGTCGGCCTCTGTGCACCAGGAGGCTCAGGCTAGCGACAGGGCTACAGTCCGGCGTGGTGGGTGTGGGTTTCCTGACGCACGAGCGCTACCTCGACCACGACACCGGCCGAGGGCACCCCGAGCGGGCCGACCGCCTCGCCGCCGTGCTCGACGGCGCCGAGCGGGCAGGCGGCCCGGGGAGCCTCGTCATGCTCGCGCCCCGGCCCGCGGACCGGGCGGAGCTCGCGCTCGTCCACCCCCCCGGCTACATCGACGCGCTGGACCGCTTCTGCGCCGCCGGCGGCGGGGAGCTCGACCCGGACACGCGGGCCGGCCCCGCCTCCTGGGACGCCGCCCTGCTCGCCGCCGGGGCAGGTCCCACGGCGATCGAGCACCTCGACGGCGGCGGCCTCGACGTGGCGTTCTGCGCCGTGCGGCCACCGGGGCACCACGCCCTGGCCACCCGGGCGATGGGCTTCTGCCTGTTCAACAACGTGGCGGTCGCCGCCGCCGTCCTCGCCGAGCGGGGGGAGCGGGTGGCCGTGCTCGACTGGGACGCGCACCACGGCAACGGCACGCAGGACATCTTCTACGAGGACCCCAGGGTGCTGTACGTCTCGTGGCACGAGCACCCGCTGTACCCGGGCACGGGGAAGCTGCACGAGACCGGTGCTGGACCGGCGGCGGGCACGACGCTGAACCTGCCGCTGCCGGCGGGCGCCACGGGCGACGTGTTCCTGCGCGCCTTCGACGAGGTGGTCGAGCCGGTGGTCGCCGGGTTCGCCCCCACCTGGGTGCTGGTCTCGGCCGGCTTCGACGCCCACCGCCGGGACCCGCTCACCGGCTTGGCGCTCTCCGCCGGCGACTTCGCCGACCTCACCCGCCGGTCGCTCGAGCTGGCCGCCCCCGGCCGGCGGCTGTTCTTCCTCGAGGGCGGCTATGACCTCGAGGCCCTGCGGACCTCGGTCGAAGCGTGCCTCGGCGGCCTGCTCGACGAGGAGCGCCGCCCGGAGCCACCGACCGCCGGCGGTCCGGGCGTCCACGTGATCGAGGCCGCCGTCGCCCGCATGCGGGAGGGTGCCTGGGCGGTCCCGGGAGGGGCCAGCCGCTCAGGTTAGGCTCGCTCCCGGCCGATGACCCCCGGCGTCGGGCGGGGCGCCCGGCAGGAAGGACGCGGCATGGCCGAGCTCAACGAGCTGCTCCAGTACCTGATGGAGCAGCGCGGCTCCGATCTGCACGTGAAGGTGGGATCGCCGCCCCACGTGCGCGTCGACGGCCACCTCCAGCCCGCGCCGTTCGAGCAGCTCAGCCCGGCGGAGATCGAGCAGCTCGCCTACTCGATCCTGCCGCAGCGGCGGGCCGACGAGTTCGCCGCCACGAACGAGGCCGACTTCGCCCACAGCGTCCAGGGTCTCGGACGGTTCCGGGTCAACGTGTTCCGCCAGCGGGGCACGGTCGGCATGGTGTTCCGCCGGGTGCTCCCCGGCATCCCCAGCTTCGACGCCCTCGGCCTGCCCGCCGTGGTGCAGCGCCTCGCCGAGGAGCCCCGCGGGCTGGTCCTCGTCACCGGGCCCACCGGGTCGGGCAAGACCACCACGATCGCCTCGATGATCGACCACATCAACGAGCAGCGGGCCGTGAACATCGTCACGATCGAAGACCCCATCGAGGTCCTCCACACCGACAAGCGGGCCATCGTCAACCAGCGCGAGATCGGCAGCGACACCGAGGGCTTCGCCGAGGCCATGCGGCGAGTGCTCCGCCAGGACCCCGACGTGATCTTTGTGGGCGAGATGCGCGACCCCGAGACGGTGTGGGCGGCGCTGACCTCGGCCGAGACCGGCCACCTGGTCCTGTCCACGCTGCACACGGCCGACACGGTCGAGACCGTCAACCGCATCGTCGACTTCTTCCCGCCGCACCAGCACAAGCAGGTGCGCCTCACGCTCGCCACGTCGCTCAAGGGCGTCGTCAGCCAGCGCCTGCTCGAGCGGGCCGACGGGAAGGGCCGCATCCCCGCCGTCGAGGTGCTGATCAACACCGGCCGGGTCTTCGACCGCATCGTCGACCCCGACACGCCGGGCGACTCGATCGAGGACATCATCGCCGAGGGCGAGTACTACGGCATGCAGACCTTCGACCAGAGCCTGCTGGCGCTCTACCGCGACGGGCTCGTGTCGCTGCGCGACGCCCTCGCCGTGGCGTCCAACCCCCACGACTTCCGCATCGCCCTCCAACAGGCCGGCCTCTCCAGCGCCTTCTGAGCTCTGAGAACTGCCCGCGAATCGTCCGCCGGTAGCCTGAAGGCGTGGTTCCCGAGCGGCTGCGCCCCGTGCTCGAGGTGGTCCGCCCGCTGGCGGACCGCTTCACCGACGCCGGGCACGGCATCTACCTGGTCGGCGGCACGGTGCGCGACCTGCTCCTCGGCCGGCCCCCCGCCGGCGACCTCGACCTGACCACCGATGCCGACCCCGACCGCATCGAGGCGCTGGTCACCGGCTGGGCCGACGCCGTGTGGACCCAGGGCAAGCGCTTCGGCACGGTCGGGTGCCGGCGGGGCGGCAGCGTGTTCGAGATCACGACGCACCGGGCCGAGGCCTACCGGCCCGACTCGCGCAAGCCCGACGTCCGCTTCGCCGAGGAGGTCGAGGCCGACCTCGCTCGCCGGGACTTCACCGTCAACGCCATGGCGCTGGCCCTGCCCGAGCCCCGCCTCGTCGACCCCTTCGACGGCGCCGTCGACCTCGCGGCCGGCCGCCTGCGCACCCCGCTGGCACCCGAGGAGTCCTTCGCCGACGACCCGCTGCGGATGCTCCGGGCCGCCCGCTTCGCCGCCGGCTACGGCCTCGCGCCCGACGACGACCTCGTGGCGGCGGTGCGGGCCATGGCGTCCCGGCTCGAGATCGTGTCGGCCGAGCGGATCCGCGACGAGCTCGACAAGCTCATGGTGGTCGACCAGCCCGGGCCCGGGCTGTGGTTCATCGTCGAGACCGGCCTGGCCGACGAGTTCCTGCCCGAGCTGCCGGCGCTCGCCCTCGAGCAGGATCCGATCCACCGGCACAAGGACGTGCTCGCCCACACGATCGCCGTGGTCGACAAGACCCGCGCCGAGCGCATCGTGCGGCTGGCCGCGCTGTTCCACGACATCGGCAAGCCCAAGACCCGCTCCATCGGCCCCAAGGGCGTCACCTTCCACCACCACGACGTCGTCGGCGCCCGCATGACCCGTGAGCGCATGCAGGCCCTGCGCTACTCCAACGAGGACATCGAGAAGGTGAGCACCCTCGTCGAGCTGCACCTGCGCTTCCACACCTACAAGATGGGCTGGACCGACCGCGCCGTCCGGCGGTACGTGCGCGACGCCGGGGGGCTGCTCGACGAGCTGAACGAGCTCACTCGCTGCGACTGCACCACCCGCAACGAGCGACGCGCCCGCGCGCTCGCCCGGCGGATGGACGAGCTCGAGGCCCGCATCGCCGAGCTGCGCCGCCAGGAGGAGCTCGACGCCATCCGCCCCGACCTCGACGGTCGCCAGGTGATGGAGCACCTCGGGATCCCACCCGGCCCGCTCGTCGGCCGCGCCCTCGACCACCTGCTCGAGCTGCGCCTCGACGAGGGCCCGCTCGGTGAGGACGAGGCCCGGCGCCGGCTCGACGCGTGGTGGGCCGAGCAGGGCGCCCCCGCCTGAGCCCGCCGACGAAGCGGCCGGGCCGGCGTCAGATGCCCTGCTTGCGGGCCCGGATGACGAGCGTGCGGGGCACCATCGTGAAGGCGTCCCGCCAGGCGCTGCTGCGCGGCCCGGTGGGATCGGGCTCGGGCTCGAGGATCGTGTCGACCTTGAAGTTGGCGCGCGACAGCGACGTGAACAGGTCGCCGATCGTGCGGTGGTGGTCGGTGAAGGCGATGCCGTCGAGCTCGTAGTCGATGGGGGAGCGGTCGAAGTACGAGCGGCGGATCAGCAGCGGCCCGCCCTCGTCGGTGGCGTCGTCGTCGATCATGTCGTAGGCGGGGTGGGGCAGGGAGAACACCAGCGGCGCTTCGGGCTTCAGCACCCGGTGGACTTGGCGGAACACCCGGTTCAGGTCGGCGACGTGGTTGAAGGCGTAGGCCGAGAACACCACGTCGATGGAGTCGGCCCGGATGAAGGCGAGCTCGGCCAGGTCCCCGTGGTGGAGCTCGACGCGGACCCCCTCCCGTTCGCAGAGCCGGCGGGCGAAGGCGAGCTGCTCGGCGGAGAAGTCCACGCCGATGGCGTGGGCGCCCTGGCGGGCGAAGGCGATGCAGCTCTGCGCGCCCCCGCAGCCCAGCTCGAGCACCCGCTTGCCGGCCACGTCCCCGCAGAGCCGGAAGTCGGCCTCGGTGCCGATGTCGGGGCCGTAGTGCACCACGTCGGTGGGCAGCTGGGCGCCGGCCTGGTAGGCGGCGGCGTAGCGGTCCCAGGCGGCGGCGTTGTCGGCGGGCACCCCCTCATCGTGCCCGACCGGCGCCCCGCTGTGGGGGAGCCGGGAGGGATCCGGCCGGTTCGCGGCGAATCTGGCTTGCGGACGCCCGTCGGAAGGATCGCCCGTGCGCAAGCTCCTCGCCTGCCTCGCCGCCCTGGCGCTCGTCGCCACGCTGCTCCCGGCCCTGGCCTGGGCCCGCCCGGCGCCGGCCGCGAGCGCCGACAGCGGCCGGTCCCAGGCCGCGACGGCCGAGCTCGATCGCCGCCTCGTCGAGTTGCTCGCCGCCGGGGGGGACGACCCGCTGACGGTCTTCGTGCACGGCGCGTCGACCGGCGTCGCCGTGGCCGCGGCCGAGGCCGCGGGCCTCACGGTCGTCGACGTGTTCGACCGCGTCGAGGTCGCCGTCGCCACGGGTGCGCCGGCCGCGGTCGCCGCCGTCGCCGGCCAGCCCGGGGTCCGCTACGTGGAGGCCGACGCGCCGATCAGCTTCGGCATGCAGACCTCGCACATCGCCACCCGGGGCGCCGAGGCCCGCACCGCCTTTCAGGTGCCGGCCGGCGGCGACGACGGGAGCGCCGGCGGCGGGAACGGCGGCACGGAGCCGGGGAAGGGGCGCGGCGCCGAGCGCCGTCCTGACCATGCGGGGAGCGGCCGCCCCGACCACAGCAAGGGTCGGGGGCCCCAGGGCCCCGGCGGTGGCGGCAGCGGCGCTGCCAAGGGCGGCGCCGACGCCGGAGGCCCGGGCGAGCTGATCTTCGCCGACGAGATCGACGGCCGGGGGGTCTCGATCGCCATCGTCGACTCGGGCATCGACGGCACCCACCCCATGTTCCAAACCGGTACCGGCAGCAAGGTCGTGCGCAACCTCAAGCTGCTGTGCCACTACCTGCCCGCCTGCGAGGGCTACGGGCCGGGCGAGCCCATCGAGGAGGTCTGGCTCGACATGACCGGCCTCGGCAACGACACCGACACGCCTTCCCTCGGCGGTCACGGCACGCACGTC
Source organism: Actinomycetota bacterium (assembly GCA_004366205.1). Taxonomy (GTDB): domain Bacteria; phylum Actinomycetota; class Acidimicrobiia; order Acidimicrobiales; family CADCSY01; genus SIRW01. The sequence continues at coordinate 23,310 of SIRW01000011.1, forward strand.
GCCGGCACCGCCGCGGGCGTCGACGTCACCACGGCCGACGGGAGCGAGCTGCACGGTGCGGCCCCCGGCGCGCACCTGATCGGGCTGTCGATCGCCAACGCCATCTCGATCTACGGTGGCGCCGCCGGGCTCAACTGGGTGCTCGCCCACCACGCCGAGCCCTGCGGCGCGGGCGTCGACCCCGCCGAGTGCCCGCCCATCCGCGTCGTGAACAACTCCTGGGGTCCCCTCGGCGGCGGCGAGTACAACCCCGACAGCGTCATCTCGCGCCTCCAGGAGCTGCTCGTGGCCGAGGGCGTCGTGGTCGTGTGGGCCAACGGCAACGACGGCGGCACCGGCACCGACAACCGCTCGAACCCGCCCGCCCAGGCGCCCCACGGCGGGGTGCTCGGCGTCGCCAACTACTCCGACGGCGACACCGGCACCCGCGAGGGCGGCCTCCACGCCACGAGCTCCCGGGGTCATGAGCCCCGGCCCACCACCTACCCCGACATCTCGGCGCCCGGCACGAACATCACCTCGGCGTGCCGGCCCCAGCTCGCCATCTGCAACAGCCTGGACGCCGACCAGGACTACGGCACGATCAGCGGCACGTCGATGGCGGCACCGCACATCGCGGGCATCGTCGCCCAGCTCCTCCAGGTCCGGCCCGAGCTGACCCCCGCGGAGGTCGAGTACGTGCTGGAGGTGACCGCCCACAAGTTCGCGTCGGGCGGCCCCTACGTTGCCGACCCCCGCAACCCCGACAGCACGGCGTCGTTCGCCGCGGGCCACGGCCTCGTCGACGTGGTGGCTGCCGTCGCTCACGTGCTCGACGTCACCGCCCCGACCGCGCCCGCCGAGTGCGCGCCCGACGGGCCCGTGGTCGTGGACGGCAAGGGCGACGCGACGAGCTTCGCCGGGTTCGGGACGCCGCTGCCGTCGGAACCGTCCCTCGACGTCGTCGAGGGCCGTCTCGACTGGGACCCGGCCACCGAGACCCTGACGTTCGAGATCGAGGTGCTGGACCTGGCCGAGGCGAACCCGCCGGGAACGACCGGCGTCGCCTTCGACTTCTTCTTCACCCACGCGGGCGTGACCTACTACCTCCTCGCCGGCCGGTCCGACACCGACGCCCGGGGCGAGCGCTTCGTGCTCGGGCGCATCGAGACCACCCGCCAGACGCTCGTGCCCGACCTGGCCGGCTCGTTCGATCCCGAGCGCGACACGATCACGATCCACCTGCCCAACGACCGGCTGGGTGAGGTGAGCGGCGGCGTCGTCGTGCCGCCGTTCGCCGAGGGCGACGTCCTCGGCGGGTTCGAGATCGTCTCGCGACGCGAGCTCGGCGCGGGAGGGGCCGGGTTCATCCCCGACGCCGACAGCGCCGGCGGCTCGTGCCCCTACACGATCGGCCTGGGAGCCGTGCCGCCACCCGCCGGCGGGGGCGAGGAGCCCGGTGGGGAGGAGCCCGGCGGCAGCGGACCTCCGGCCGAGGAGCAGGCGCCGCCCGGCGACGAGGACCACGCCGTCGGACCCACCCCCGGCGACGCGTCGTGGGAGGGCTTCACGGTGAGCCCCACCAACGGGTTGGTCGTCGGGCCCGAGCCGTGCCGCCAGGTCGTCCCCGACCACGGGTGCGCCCATACGACCCGGGTGTTCGTGACCGCGGCGGGGACGGTCACCTTCGCGGTCAGCGGGATGCTCCCCGGTGACGACTGGGACGTGTACGTCTACGACGCGTCGGGGAACCAGGTCGGCGTGGGCGAGGAGCCCGGTGACGAGTCGCTGACCCTCACGCTGGCCGCCGGCATGTACGAGGTGGTGGTCAGCCCGTGGCTCGCGCCCAGCGGCGGCTACACGGCGACGGCGAGCTGGGCGCCCTAGCGCGCTCCCGCCGGCCCGCTCCTTGGGCCGGGGCCGTCAGGCCCCGGCGGCGAACTCCTCGACCATGCGGCGGGCGTCCTCGTCGCGGTACTGCACCGGCGGGCTCTTCATGAAGTAGGCCGACGGACCGAGGAGCGGGCCGCCGATGCCCCGGTCGAGGGCCAGCTTGGCGCAGCGGACGGCGTCGATGATCACGCCGGCCGAGTTGGGTGAGTCCCACACCTCGAGCTTGAGCTCGACGTTGAGGGGCACGTCCCCGAAGTTGCGGCCCTCGAGGCGGATGTAGGCCCACTTGCGGTCGTGCAGCCAGGGCACGTGGTCGGACGGGCCGACGTGCACGTCGTCGGCCGGCAGGCTGTGCTCGAGCTGGCTCGTCACCGACTGCGTCTTGGAGATCTTCTTGGACTGCAGGCGCTCGCGCTCGAGCATGTTCTTGAAGTCCATGTTCCCGCCGAAGTTCAGCTGGTAGGTGCGGTCGACCGCGACGCCGCGGTCCTCGAACAGCCGGGCGAGCATGCGGTGCACGATCGTGGCGCCCACCTGGCTCTTGATGTCGTCGCCGATGATCGGCACCCCGGCGTCGGTGAAGCGCTGGGCCCACACCGGGTCGCTGGCGATGAACACGGGGATGGCGTTCACGAACGCCACGCCCGCCTCGAGGCACGCCTCGGCGTAGTGGCGCTGGGCCTCCTCCGACCCGACGGGCAGGTAGCTGACCAGCACGTCGGCACCCGCCTCGCGCAGGGCGGCGGCGACGTCGACGGGCGCCTCGGGGGACTCCTCCACCGTGTCGCGGTAGAAGGTCCCGAGGCCGTCGAGCGTCGGCCCCCGCTGGACGCGCACCCCCAGCTCGCCGACCGTGGCGAACTTGACGGTGTTGTTGGGGCCGGCGTCGATCGCCTTGCCGAGGTCGAGGCCGACCTTGGCGGCGTCCACGTCGAACGCGGCCACGACCTCGACGTCGCGGATGTGGTAGCCGCCGAGCTCGACGTGCATGAGCCCGGGGACCTCGTCGGCCGGGTCGGCGGCCCGGTAGTACTCGAGGCCCTGGACCAGGGAGCTGGCGCAGTTGCCCACCCCGGCGATGGCGAGCCGGACGCGGGCGCGGTCGGTGGTCATGCGGTGGTTCCTCCGTTCGTGGTGACGGTGTCGGGGCGGACGGCCCCGGCGGGCTCGGTCGCGGACTCGACGGACGCGGCGGGCTCGGGGGACTCGGCGGCCCCGGCGATCAGCCCGTCGACCCAGGCAAGGTCGCGGGCCAGGCTCTCGGCCTCGTGGGCGGCGAGCGCCCGCCGCCAGCGGGTGGCGGTGCGGTCGAGCGGGCGGGCCTCGACGGCGGCGAGGCGCTCGGCGAGCTGGGCGCGCCGCCGCTCGAGGATGCGCGTCCGGCCCGACGTGGGCAGGAGGTGCAGGAACGTGAGCTGCAACGGGAAGGCGCGGTCGTCGTCGGCGGGGGCCTCGAGGAGCTCCGCGAGCCGGGCCCGCCCGGCGTCGGTGATGCCGTACACCTTCCGGCCCCGGCGACCCCGGCGCACCTGGCGGAGCGCCGCCCGGAACGCCGCCGTCTCGCCGGCGAGCGATCCGGTGGCGGGCAGTGGCGCGGTCCCGGTACCGGTCACGTCGTCGACGGCCCGGACCGCGCCCTCGCGCTCCAGGCGACTGAGGGCGGGATACAGCGACCCGAACGACACGCGCGTGCCCGACAGGTCGGCCAGGCGCTTCTGGAGCTCGTAGCCGTGCAGGTCCTGCTCGCTGAGCAGGCCGAGCACGGCGAGGTCGGTCAACGACAACGTATCGATCCGATATATCGAGTGGATGTGTCGGTGCCAGGATGCCGGGTCCCGGCCCGGACGTCAACCGGCGGGGGGACCCGCGGCTTCGCGAACTCGAGGTCGAGCGCGCCGGATCCCGCCGCGCTGCGCCTCGAGGTCGCGCCGCGACGGGCGGCCGGCGGCGCCGGGCCGGCGACGTGGCTAGCCTCGCGGTGTGGCACCCCGCTCGGAGCCGGTCCCGCAGGCCGCGACGCCGCGCCAGGCCGGCCAGGTCGACTACCGCTTCATGCGCCAGACCACCGTCGCGGGGTTCCGGGCCGGGCGCATCGCGCGTCACGAGGTCTGCGACGCCCACCCCGAGCTCGTGCGGGCCGCCCGCAACCTCGGTGCGCCGACCCAGGAGCCTTGCCCGATCTGCGAGGAGGCCAGCGTCGTCTTGGTCTCCTACGTCTTCGGTCCCCGGCTCCCCGCCCACGGTCGGTGCGTGGCCAGCCGCGCCGAGCTGCGCCGCCTCGCCCGCCAGGGGGCCGACCGCTCCTGCTACGTGGTCGAGGTGTGCCCCGAGTGCCGCTGGCACCACCTCGCCCGGTCGTTCCCGCTGAGCGTCGCGGGGCGCGCCCGCTGAGCGACGCGGCGCCCGGCGCGGTCCGAGGGGTCGCCGCAGCGGCCGTGACCCTCCTCGCGCTGTGGCCCGGGGGAGAGGCCGTCGCCGTGGCCGTGCTGGCAGCCGTCGTGGTCGGCGCCGCTCCCGCGGTCGCCGCCGTCGCCCTCGCCCTCGCCGCCGCCGCCATCCGGTGGGGCAGCACCGACCTGGCCGCCTTCGCCGGGGCCCAGGCGGTGCTCGGGCCCGCCGGCCTCACCGGCGCGCCCCTCGCCGCCGCCGCCATGTGGTGCGCGGCGGGCGCCCTGGTCCTGGCGACCCCTGGTGGCGCGCCCCCGTCGGGCCGGCGGCTCGGGCGCCTACCGCTGCCCTCCGGGCACGCGCTCGCCGTGGCCGCGCCTCCCGGTGTGCTCGCGGCCCTCCTGGTGTGGGGCCCCGGCGGCCTGGGGGGCGTCCCCGAGCGGGTGGTGGCGACCGGGCTGGCGGTCGCCGCGGCGCTGCTCGTCGGACGGGCCGGTGCCCCCCGCCTGCGCGGCTGGCTGGCGGTGGCGGCCGCGCTGGTGGCGCTGCTGCTCGCCGTGGGGGACCGCTGGTGAGCGCCCTGGCGGCGCTGGCGGTGCTGGCACCCCTGGCGGGGGGTGTGGGCGCGGTCGTCGCCCCGGGCCGGCGCCGGTTCGC
>SIRW01000012.1 GCA_004366205.1 Actinomycetota bacterium
CCACCGTGCCGGTCAGCACCGTCGAGGCCCGCTTCCCGTCGATCGGGCGCCTGCAGCGCATCGACGTCACCCGCCGCAACGGGCTCGGGAGCATGGGCGGGCGTGTGCAGGAGGTCGTCGTGCGCGGCACCAACGGGTCGGTCACCCGCACGGGCCTGCAGCTCCGCTCCGACCTGGGCCTGCGCTCGGACTGGTTCCAGGTGCTCGGCCAGCCCAGCGGCGGCGTGTCGGGTTACTGGCTGTCGGGCCCCGACGGCGGCGTGTTCACGTTCGGCGACGCTCCGTTCCTCGGGTCGATGGGCGGCACCCGGCTGAACCAGCCCGTCGTCGGCATGGCCGCCCGCCCGCAGGGCGACGGCTACTGGCTGGTGGCGGCCGACGGGGGGATCTTCAGCTTCGGCGATGCCCGGTTCTTCGGGTCGACCGGCGCCATGCGGTTGAACCAGCCGGTGGTGGGGATGGCGGCGACGCCGACGGGCCGGGGCTACTGGCTGGTGGCGGCCGACGGGGGGATCTTCAGCTTCGGCGATGCCCGGTTCTTCGGGTCGACCGGGGCGATGCGGTTGAACCAGCCGGTGGTGGGGATGGCGGCGACGCCGACGGGCCGGGGCTACTGGCTGGTGGCGGCCGACGGGGGGATCTTCAGCTTCGGCGATGCCCGGTTCTTCGGGTCGACCGGCGCCATGCGGTTGAACCAGCCGGTGGTGGGGATGGCGGCCCGGCCCCAGGCCGACGGCTACTGGCTCGTCGCCCGAGATGGGGGGCTGTTCACGTTCGGCAACGCCCGCTTCCACGGCTCGCTCGGCGCCGTGAACGTCGGGTCGCCCGTCCTCGGCACCGCCGCCACCCGCACCGGCGGGGGCTACTGGCTCGTCGTGGCCGACGGCCGGGTGCGGGCCTACGGCGACGCGCCCGACTTCGGCGACGCCGCAAGCGTCCGCGGCGCCCGCGTGTCGGGCCTCGCCCCCCGCTACCAGCAGTAGCCCGCAGCGAGCACCGCGGCGGCCAGCCGGCGAGGCCGTCGCTTCCGAGGCGCGAACGCGATTCGAGCGGGGGCAGGGCCGGCGGGGGGTCCGGCTGTGCTGATCGCTCTTCGGCCGAGGCCTCATCGCTGGGGCCGGGCGCGAGGGGCTGGTTCGCGAACGCGATTCGAGCGGGGGCAGGGCCGGCGGGGGGTCCGGCCCCACCCCCGCTCGATGGGGGTTGGGGGGGTCAGGCGAGGGCGCCTCAGGCGGCGGAGCCGTTGCGGCCCACCAGCTCGCGGAGCTGGGTCTGGGCCTCGCGGGTGGCCTCACGGGCCTGGTGGAAGAGCGTGCGGGCCTGCTCGGGCAGCGCGCCCTCCACGGTGTCGAGCAGCTGCTCGACCTGGTCCTCGAGGCCGGCCAGGCGCTCCTCGACGAGCTTGACCCGGTCCTCGACCGTCGCGCCGAGCTTCTGGGCGCTCTGGCGCGCCTCGGTCAGCTGCTCGCTCAGCTGCTTCTGCAGCTCGTTGCGGCGGACCTGCGCCTTCTGGAACCCGATGACGCCCAGGCCGATGGCCACGTAGGCGGCGTCGCGGGCGACATCGACGAGGTTGGGAGCGGTCTTCTCGGCCATGGGAAGCCTCCTCGTGGTGGCGGTCGTTCGATCTCTGCTAGCAACCATACCCCTGCTGATAAACAGTTGCAAGCATTTGTGCGACATGTCACACGTCGCCCGGCGTCGCCGCCACCGGAGTCGACCCGGCTAGCCTCGCCCGGTCGTGGATCCGCACGCCGAGCCCGACCAGCCGGCTCCCGGCGACGCCGCCATGCGCACCGGCATGGCCACCGCCGCGCCTCTCGAGCTGACCCCCCACGGTCCGGTCGCGCCCGGCGACGGGGCCGAGCGGGCCGGCGCGGCGCGCCGGGCGGCGGAGGTCCCGGGCGAGGGCGCCGGCGTCGAGCCCGAGCCTGCACCGGTCGCGCCGCCGGTGGTGGCGGTGGTCGTCACCCACGACCCCGGCGACTGGTTCGAGGAGACGCTCGGGTCGCTGCGGGACCAGGACTACCCGAACCTGTCCGTGCTGGTCGTCGACGCCGCCAGCGCCGAGGACCCCGTGCCGCGCGTGGCGGCGGTCCTCCCGTCGGCCTACGTGCGCCGCCTCGACGAGAACCGGGGCTTCGGCGCCGCCGCCAACGAGGTCCTCTCGATCGTCGAGGGCGCGGCGTTCTACCTGTTCTGCCACGACGACGTGCTGCTCGAGCCCAGCGCCCTGCGGGGCCTGGTCGAGGAGGCGTTCCGGTCGAACGCCGGCGTCGTCGGGCCCAAGCTGGTGGCCTGGGGGGAGCCGAGGGCGCTCCTGCAGGTCGGGCTCTCCGTCGACAAGACCGGCGTCCCCGCCAACCGCGTCGAGCGGGGCGAGCTCGACCAGGAGCAGCACGACGGCGTGCGGGACGTGTTCTACGTGCCCGGCGGCTGCATGCTCGTGCGCGCCGACCTGTTCGGGGTCCTCGGCGGCTTCGACCCCGCCGTCACGATCCACGGCGACGACCTGGACCTGTGCTGGCGCGCCCACCTGGCCGGCGCCCGGGTGCTGGTCGTCCCCTCCGCCCGGGTCCAGCACCGCGAGGCGCTCGACGACCGGCGGGCCGTCGACGACCGCCGGCGCCTCCAGGCCCGCCACCGGCTGCGGACGGTCCTCACCTGCTACAGCGCCTTCCACCTGGTGCGGGTGCTGCCCCAGGCGCTGCTGTTCAGCCTCATCGAGGCGCTCTACGCCGTGGTCGTCGGTCGCTTCGGCCAGGCACGCGACATCGCCGCCGCCTGGACGTGGAACCTCCGCCGGCTGGGCGAGGTGCGGGCGCGCCGGCGCCAGATCCGGGCGCTGCGACGCGTCGGCGACACCGACCTGCGCCGCCTGCAGGTGCGAGGCAGCGCCCGGCTCTCGGGCTTCGTGCGGGGCGAGCTGGGTGGCGAGGACCGCCTCAAGGCGCTGGCCAGCACGGGCCGGGGCCTCGCCGGCAGCTTCAGCCGCACCCAGACCAAGGCCACCGTCGCCGTGGTCATGGTGCTCGCCGGCGTCCTCCTCGCCGGAAGCCGGGACCTGCTGCTCGACCGGCTGCCCGCCATGGGGGGCTTCGCCCCGCTGCCTGCGCCCATGGACCTGCTGCGCGAGTACGGCGTTGGCTGGCGCACCACCGGCCTCGGCGCCGAAGGTCCCGCGCCCACCGCCTGGGCCGTGCTCGGCGTGCTCGGCGGGCTCGTCCTCGGCGCGACCGGGCTCCTGCAGGCCCTCCTCGTGCTGGGCGCCCTGCCCGCCGGCCTCGCCGGCATCTGGCGGCTGACCGGGCACCTGGGATCGTGGCGGGCCCGCCTCGCCGCCCTGGTGGTGTACGCCGCCGTGCCCTTGCCGTACAACGCCCTGGCCCGGGGTGGCTGGGGAACGCTGGTGCTCTACGCCGCCGCGCCGTGGGTCCTCGAGCTGCTCGCCCGGGCGTCCCGCCAGCCACCGTTCCTCCCGGTCCGCCCCGGCGACGAGCGAGCCGGCGGCTCGGTCACCGCCCGCTCCGGCGTGTACGAGGTGGCGGCCCTGGCGGTCCTGCTCGCCCTGGTCGCGGCCTTCGTGCCCTTCGTGCTGCTGCTCGTGCCCGTGGTGGCGCTGGCGCGCGCCGCGGGGGCGCTCCTCGCCGGCCACACCGCCGGATCGGGCCGGATGCTCGTGATCGCCGTCGTCGCCAGCATCGCCGCTGTCGCCCTCCACGTGCCCTGGGCGATGGAGTTCGCCCTGCCCGGATCGGACTGGGCGGCGCTCGGCGGCGTGGCGTCGGTGGGCGGCGCCGGCCTGTCGGCCGGGGCGCTGCTGCGGTTCGAGGTCGGCCCCCTCGGCGCCCCGCCCCTCGGCTGGGCCGTGCTCGTGCCCGCCGTGCTGCCGCTGCTCATCGGCCGGGGCTGGCGGCTCACCTGGGCGGCCCAGACCTGGACCGTCGCCGTCGCCTGCTGGGGGCTGGCATGGGCCGGAGGGCGCGGGTGGTTGCCCCTCGCCGGGCCCGAGCCCGGGGTCCTCCTCGCCTTCGCGGCCGCCGCCCTCGCCCTGGCCACCGCCCTGGGCCTGTACGCCTTCGAGCGCGACCTGCGGGGCTACGGGTTCGGGTGGCGGCAGGTCGCGGCTGTGGTCGCGGCGGTCGCCGTGGGCGTCGCCACGCTCCCGGTGCTGGCCGGTTCCCTCGGCGGGCGGTGGGGCGGACCGGAGACCGACTTCGCCCGGTTGCTCACGTGGATGCCGGCCGAGGCCGAGGAGGGATCGTTCCGCGTCCTGTGGGTCGGGGACCCCGAGGTGCTCCCGGTGGGCGGCCGCCCGCTCGCCGACGGCCTGGCCTACGGGTTCTCCCAGGACGGGCCGCCCCGCGCCGGCGACCGCTGGCTGGGGCCGACCGCGGGGGCCGAGGAGCTCGTGGCCGGCGCCCTCGAGCTCGCGGCCGCAGGCGACACCAGCCGGCTGGGGCGCCTGCTCGCTCCCTTCGGCATCCGGTACGTGGCCACCCCCGAGCGGGCCGCGCCCGAGCGCGCCGGGACGCCGCTGCGGCCCTTCGGCGACGCCACCCGCCGCCTCTTCGACGACCAGCTCGACCTGCGCGCCGTCGAGGTCGACCCCGCCCTGCGCCTCTACGAGAACACGGCGTGGACGCCGGTGCGCGCCGGGATGACCGACGCCGGGGCCGAGGCGAGCCGCGCCGACCGGGGGCTGTTCGAGTCGGCCGCCGCCGTCGACCTCTCGGGGGCCGCGGCGGTCCTGCCCGAGCGGCGGGGCCCGGCGGCCTTCTCGGGACCGATCGAGGGCGGCACGGAGGTCTACCTCGCGGCGCCCGCCGCCGACGGCTGGCGCCTCGCCGTCGGCGGCGTCGACGTCGAGCGGCACCGGGCCTTCGGGTGGGCCAACGGCTTCACCGTCCCCGACGGGGTGGCGGGCGAGGCCACCCTCGCCTACCGCACGCCGCTCGCCCACCGGGGGGCGCTCGCCTTGCAGGCCCTGTTGTGGCTGCTCGCGTTGCGGACGCTGCTGGTCGGCCGGGTCAGGCGCCGCGAGGAGGTCCGGGCCCGGTGAGCCGGCGACTCGTCGTGATCGTGTTCCTCGGCGGCCTGCTGGTCGCCGCCGGCGTCCTCGACCGGGAACGGCGCGAGGCGCAGCCCGCCGTCCTGGGTGATCGCCAGCCTTTCGTCATGCCCGTCGCCGACCCGGCGGGCGCGCTGTCGTCCACGTGGTTCTGCCCGGGCGGCAGCGCCACGTCCGGGGGGGTGGCCGACGTGACCGCGGTCGTCGCCAACCCGACCGACCGGCCCGTCTCCGGCCGGCTCGTGTGGGTGCCCAGCGAGGGCGTCGCCCGGGGCGTGGCCCTCGAGCTCGCACCCCACAGCGTGCACGTCGAGCCCGCCCGGGCCTCGATCGACGCCCCGTTCGTGGGGGCGGTGGTCGAGGTGGACGCCGGCGAGGTCGCCGTCGAGCACGTGGTCAGCTCGGCCAACGGGTTCGACGTGGCGCCGTGCTCGCCGGCGGCGTCGCCCACCTGGTACCTGGCGCGCGGGGCCACCACCCGTGACGCGGGGATGCTCCTCGCCGTGCTCAACCCCTTCGCCGACGACGCCGTGCTCGACCTGTCCTTCGCCACCGACGAGGGGCGGGTGGAACCACCCGGGCTGCAGGGCTACGTGGTGCCCGCCAACAGCCTGCGGATCATCAACGTCGGCCACCACGTCCGGCGCCGGGCGGAGATCGCCACCTCGGTCGTCGCCCGCAGCGGCCGCGTCGTCGTCGAGCGGGTGCAGGGCTTCGACGGCACGGCCGGACGGGCCGGGCTCGGGCTGAGCCTGGCCGTGCCCGAACCGGGCCTGCTCTGGCACTTCCCCTACGGACTGACCGGCGAGCAGGTGCGCCAGCGCATCCACGTGTACAACCCCGGCGATCGCGAGGCGCTGGTCGACGTCGAGCTCACCGCCGACGACGCCGATCCCGAGCCCATCGAGCTCACCGTCCCGCCGCGCAGCGCCGTGGCCGTCGACATCGGCGAGACCGGCCGCGTCGAGCCCGGCACCGTCCACGCCAGCACGGTCCGGTCGGCCAACGACGTGCCCGTGGTCGTGGAACGGGAGTTCGACGCCGGGCCCGGTGGGAACCGCCGCGGGTGGGCGAGCATGCCGGGCTCGCCGGGGGCCTTTCGGCGGTGGCTGTTCGCTGCGGGCGACGCGTCCGGCGCCCTCGACTACTGGCTCGTGCTCCACAACCCCGGAGCCGGCGCCGTCGAGGTCAGCGTGCGCACCTTCGGCGGGGGCCGGCCCATCGACATCCCCGCCCTGGAGGCCATCGAGATCGGGCCCGCCGGACGGGTGGAGGTCCGGCTCGGCGAGCACCTCAACCGCGTGCCGCTGCCGCTCCTCGTGGAGTCGTCGGGCCCGATCGTGGCCGAGCGCGACCTCTACCGGGTGGGCGCCGCCGGCGTGAGCACGTCGCTCGGCATCCCCCTCGCCGTCGTCGAGCGCTGACTCAGCCCTCGCCGCCGGACTCCGCCTGCCGGCGCCGCCGGGCGGCCTCCTGGCGCTGCTGCTCCTCCTGGACGGCCAGCATCACGGCCTCGAAGATCCTGGCCACGTCGCGGTCGAGGTGGGTGCGCGCCTTCCACAGCACGAAGGCGCCCAGGTACACGACGGGGCTGACGATCAGGAACGCCGTGCGCAGGTTCCCGTCGAAGGCCAGCAGCGACACGACGATCGGCGCCGCCGCCTGACCGAACAGCACCGAGGCCAGGTTGAAGGCCCCGAAGCCCGCGCCCCGCAGGTTGGCGGGCACGGCGTCGGACAGCCCGGCCCGCAGCGCGGGGATCGCCATGGTCATGACGAAGATGCCGATGACCTGCATCAGGTACGCCGGGCCGAGCGGCACGTGGAGGTAGGAGAGCACGAACAGCGTGTTGCCCCCGGCGATGCAGTAGGCGGGGATCGCCATCCGCCCGCCCTTGACGCGGCTCACCACCCGGTCGGCCAGCCGGCCCCCGAGGAGCACGCCGGGGATGCCGCCGATGATGATCAGGGCGCCCACCATGAGCTGGGCGCTGCCCGGGCCCACGCCGAGCTGGCGCTCGTAGAACGACGGGAGCCACACGCTGATGCCCGTGACCGTGAACAGCAGCGTGCCGACGCCCACCAGGGCGTAGCGCATCGTGGGGATCCGCAGCAGCGTCCGCAGGTCGGCGACGAGCCCCCGGACCATCTCCTGCACGAACACCCGCACGCCCTCGTCGAGCAGGTCGGTGGGCGCGTGGTCCTCGTCGTCGGTGTGCACGCCGAGGTGCATCCGGTCGGCGGCGCCCCGGCGGGGCTCCTTCAGGCGGTACACCATGAAGGCCACCACGATGCTGGGGCTGCCGACGATGAGGAACGCCCAGCGCCAGCCGAGCGTCGCCCCGACCAGGCCGCCGAGGCCGAGCCCGATCCCGATGCCGACGAACGTCATCACCTGCTGGATCGAGAACGCCCGGCCGCGCTGGTCGATGGGGTAGTAGTCGGCGAGAAGGCTGTTGGCCGACGGCTCGGTCACGGCCTGCCCGAACCCGAGGGCGGACCGCACGGCGACGAGGTGGCCGTAGCTCTGCGAGGCGGCCGTGATCGCCGTGACGGCCGACCAGGCGAGCATGGTGTGGCCGACGGTGCGGGTGCGGACCCACCGGTCCGCCAGGTAGCCGGCGGGCACGGTGACGAGGCCGTTCACGAGGATGAAGCAGCTGGCGAGGAAGCCCAGCTGCGGGTCGGAGAGCCCGAACTCGGCGCGGAGCTGCTCGAGCACGCCCCGCAGGATGTTCTGGTCGATCTGGTCGGTCAGCACGACCAGGCCGAGCACCCACATCGGCCAGCTCGAGACCGCGGCCCGGCGGGCGCCGGCGGGGCCGGCCGGTGGTGCGCTCGGCGGGTCGTCGTCGGGACGGGCGGCTTCGGCGGGGGGTTCGGTGAGCGTCACGGGCGTGGGAGTTCGCCGCTGCGGGCCCGTCCTCCTGCGCCGGTGGCTGTGACGTGCGTCGGTTCCCGCTCGGCGGCACGGATCGGCCACCATGGCCGCATGGACCGGGTGCTGCTCGCGGCCGTGCTCGTCGTGGCGGCGGTCGCGGTGGCGTACGCGCTCGAGCGCCGGCGTCGGCCCGACGCCCCCGCCCAGGACCGCTGGCCCGTCCCCACCCAGCTCGACCGGGCCGACTTCGACCGGCCCGACGCGCCGTGGCTCGTCGCCGTGTTCACCTCGGCCACGTGCGACTCGTGCGCCCGGGCGCTGGCGGCGGTCGCCGCCCTCGAGAGCAGCGAGGTCGCCGTCCAGGAGGTCGAGGTCGGCGAGCGCCGCGACCTGCACGATCGCTACGGCGTGGCGGCCGTCCCCACGCTCGTCGTGGTCGACGCCGAGGGCGTGGTGCGCTCCTCGTTCGTGGGCCCCCCCAGGGCCACCGAGCTGTGGGCCGCCGTCGCCCGCGTCCGCGAGCTCGCCGCCGGCGCCCCCGACGCCGGCGCCGAGCCGGATGCCCGGCCGCCCGACCGTCCCGGCTCCGACCCCCCCTGACCACCGCGTTCTCGAGGCCCAGCGACCCGGGTTCCGGCGCGCCCAGCCTCGAGAACGAGGGGCGGCGCGAGCTCGAGGCCCAGCGGCCCGGGTTCCGGCGCGCGCAGCCTCGAGAACGGTGTGGCTCAGTAGCCGGGCTCGGCGACGGGTGCGGCGGCGGGGGAGCCGTCGCCCTCCAGCACCGGCTCGACCGGGGCGTCGTCAGGTGGGGTGGGCGACTCGGAGCCGGCGCCGTCGCCGGACGGGGTCACGGCGCCGTTGCCGCCGGCGGCCTCCCGGATGAGGCGCAGCACCTCGTCGCCGTCGATCGACTCGTGCTCGAGCAGCGCCCGGGCGACGGCGTCGAGGCCGGCCCGGTGCTCGGTGAGGACCTGGCGGGCCCGCTCCTCCTGCTCGCGCAGGATGCGCTCGACCTCCTCGTCGATGATGCGGGCGGTCTCGTCGCTGTACTCCCGGCTGTGCATCAGGTCCTCGCCCAGGAACACCGCGCCCTGCGAGCCCCAGGCCATGGGCCCGACCCGTTCGCTCATGCCCCACTCCCGCACCATCTTGCGGGCGAGCTCGGTCGCGGTCACGAGGTCGTTGTTGGCGCCGGTGGAGGTCACCCCGTACACGACCTCCTCGGCCATGCGACCGCCGAGGCGCACCACGAGGCTGTCCTCGAGGTAGTCCTTGCGGTGGATGTGGCGCTCCTCGGGGAGCTGCTGGGTGACGCCGAGCGCCATGCCCGTGGGGATGATCGTGACCTTGTGCAGCGGGTCGGCGTTGGGCATCAGGGCGGCGAGCACGGCATGGCCGCCCTCGTGGTAGGCGATGACCTCCTTCTCCTCGTCGGAGAGCGCCATCGACTCGCGCCGCTGGCCCATGATCACCCGGTCGCGGGCGGCTTCGAAGTCCTGCATCCGCACCTCGGTGTCGCCCCGGCGCACGGCGATCAGCGCCGCCTCGTTCACCATGTTGGCCAGGTCGGCGCCGCTCATGCCCGGGCACGCCTTGGCGATGAGCTCGAGGTTCACGTCCTCGGCGATGCGCTTGCCCTTGCAGTGCACGTTCAGGATGGCCAGGCGCTCCTCGGCCTCGGGCAGGGGCACGACGACCTGGCGGTCGAAGCGGCCGGGCCGGAGCAGGGCGGGGTCGAGGATGTCGGGCCGGTTGGTGGCCGCCATGACCACGATGCCCTCGGCGGCCTCGAAGCCGTCCATCTCCGCCAGCATCTGGTTGAGGGTCTGCTCGCGCTCGTCGTGGCCACCGCCGAGGCCGGCGCCGCGCTTGCGGCCGATCGAGTCGATCTCGTCGATGAAGATGATCGCCCGGCCCATCTTGCGGGCGCTCTGGAACAGGTCGCGCACCCGGCTGGCGCCGACGCCCACGAACATCTCCATGAAGTCCGAGCCCGTGATGGCCAGGAACGGCACGCCGGCCTCTCCGGCCACGGCCCGGGCGATGAGCGTCTTGCCGGTGCCGGGCGGGCCCACGAGCAGCACGCCCTTGGGGATGCGGGCGCCGATGGCGGCGAAGCGGTCGGGGTGCTTGAGGAAGTCGACCACCTCGGTGATCTCCTGCTTCACCCCGGCGTAGCCGGCCACGTCGGCGAAGGTCGTGCTGGGTCGCTCGCTCGTGTAGGTCTTGGCCTTGGAGCGGCCGATGTTCATCATCCCGCTCATCTGGCCCTGGGCCCGACGCTGCATCCAGACGAAGAACAGGATGATCAGCCCGAACATCAACAGGATCGGCAGGAACGACCAGAGCACGCTGGGCTCGGGCGCGGTGTAGGTGACGTTCACCCCCTGCTCGCGCAACAGGGCGATGTCCTCGTCGGGCATGGGGATCTGCGTCACGGTGCGGAACCGCTCGCCGGCGTCGGTCTGGCCGACGATGTCGCCGTTGCGGGTGTTGACCTCGATCTCGGAGACCTGGCCGCGCTCGACCCGGGTGAGGAACTGCGAGTAGGTGATGTCCTCGCCGGCCTCGGTGTCCATCAGGCCGGGGACCAGCACCAGCGACAGGATGACCAGGAGCCCGGCCCACATGGCCCAGCGGGGGATGCCCTCGGGGCGGCGGAGCCCCCCGTTGCGCGGCTCGTCGGGGCGCTGGTTCTCGCGCGGCGCCGGCGGGCGCGACTGGGGCTCCATGGCCCCCCATGCTACGGGGCGGGGGCCCGCCCGGCGCGGCCGGGGCCGCGACGGGCATCCGCGCCGGGCGCGGGTCGGGCCGGTAGCATGGGCCGTCATGGATCGCCAGTGCGCCCGGCCGGGCTGTGCGGAGCAGGCCTCGGCCACGTTGACGTTCGACTACGCCGGCCAGCGGGCGTGGCTCGAGGAGCTGGCAGCCACCCCCAGCCCGGCGACCTACGACCTGTGCGAGCGCCACGCCGATCGGCTGTCGGTCCCCAACGGCTGGTCCTGCGACGACCGCCGCCCCCCGCCGCCGCCCCGGGCCCTGCCCCCCGTCGGCGCCACCGCCGCCGCCCAGCGCGCCATCGCCGTCTGACCCCCGCCGTCGGCCTCGCCGCGTCGTCGTGGCGTCGTTGCTCCCGCAATCCGGGACCAAGTACGCCAAGACAGCCGAGCCGGCGCTGCCGTCCCGATGGCCGCCCGAGGAGGCCGGGCTCGTAGGCTCGATCCGATGAGCGAGCCGCACCCGGCGCCGCCGCCTCCCGGGCCGCCACCGGTTGAGGTCCCGGACGACCGCCCCGGTCTGCCCCGGGGCCTGTGGTTCGCGGCGGCCGGGGCGCTGGCGGGGTTCTTCGCCTCGACGGTCGTGGCGATGGTCGTCATCGTCGTGTTCTACGACCTCGAACGCGGCCTCGCGGACGCCCCGATCTGGGTGCTCGTGCTGCTCCAGGTCCCGCTGTGGGCCGGCCTGTTGGGGGCACCGTGGGTCGCGAGCCGGACCGTCGGCACGGGCAGCCTCCGCCGCGACCTGCGCCTCCGGGTCGAGCCCCGGGACGTGCCGATCGGGCTGTCGATCGGCGTGGCGTCACAGATCCTGCTCGTGCCGCTGGTCTACGTCCCGCTGTTTCGGATCTTCGACCTCGACGCCGAGGACATCTCCGCCGAGGCCCAGGCCCTCGTCGACCGGGCCCCCGGGCTCTTCGGGGCGATCGTGCTCGTGCTCATGGTCGTGGTGGCGGCGCCGGTGGTGGAGGAGATCTTCTACCGGGGTCTCGTGCAGGCCACCCTGCAGCGCCACATGGGTGGCGCAGCGGCGGTCGCGCTGGCGTCGGTCGTGTTCGGGGTCATGCACCTCCAGCTCGTCCAGCTGCCGGCGCTGATCGCCTTCGGGCTCGTGGCCGGGCTCCTCGCGCTCCGCACCGGCCGGCTCGGGTCGGCCATCTTCGCCCACGTCGGCTTCAACGCGGTGACGGTCGCGTTCCTGCTGGCCCGCTCCTGACCCGGCGGTTTCCGCTCAAGTCGGACAGCGCGTGCGCCGATGACGGAGGGGAGAGCGAGTCGCCGGGCCAGCGCAGGACCGGCGGCGGCGATGCCGGAGGAGGAAAATCGGATGGCGACCACCCGCTGCGCGCAGTGCGGCTCCCCCCTCGTCGAGATCACCCTCAACCGGGGCGAGTCGACGATGACGATGCAGTCGTGCTCCACGTGCGACACCCGCTCCTGGCGGGCCGACGGCGAGCTGCTGCCGATCCACCGGGTGCTCGAGGCCGTGGGGCGCCGCTGACGTCCGGAATCCCACCTTTCTCCCACTTGCCACACAGCGTGGTTGTCGTACGCTCTGCGTAGCGTCCACTGATCTCACCGCCCGTGGTCAAGTTCGCCACGCCGGTGCCGATGGGACAAACGACAGAGCGGAGCGGCGGGGCACTCGTGTCCCGCTGAGTGGGGAAGGCATCGATCCCCCGGGCTGGAGCTGGTCACTGCGCTCGGGGAGGAGCCCAGAGTGAACCCGCCCCCATCTCTCTCCCTGAGCAGAGGAGACGAAGGTGGCACACGGTTCCACTCGATCGCTGCGCCGGCGACTCGGCGCGTTCCTGATGGTGCTCGGCCTGGTGACCGGCGTGCTCTCGACGGTCGCGCCGAACGCGGGAGCGACGCTCACCGGCAGCCCCTACGACGGGGCCGACGGCGTGCTCGACACGCACCCGACCATCGGCTCGCACCCGGACCTCCCGCCGGGCAGCAGCGACGACTCCTTCGCCGGGGGCGTGAAGGAGGCGGACAACTGCCCGCCGCTCGGCACCGGCAGCGTGCAGCCCAACAACGACCTGGTGGAGCTCCACATCGGCTCGGCCACCCAGGGCGGCAGCACCTTCCTCTACCTCGGCTTCCGGCGGGCCGCCCACAGCTCGGTCAGCTCCGCGAACTACCTCCTCAGCTTCGAGCTCAACCAGTCGTCGACGACGTGCGCCAACGGCACGCTCGTCCACCGCACGCCCGGTGACCTGCTGATCGCCTACCGGGGCGACAATCCCGGCCAGATCGAGGCGAGCCGCTGGCTCGCCACCAACACCTGGGGCCCGTCGACGGTCCTTTCCAGCGGCGCCGCGGAGGGCTCGCTCAACCCGAACAACCTCTTCGGGGAGGCGGTGGTCAACCTGCACGCAGCCGGGATCTTCACGACCGGGACGTGCACGAGCTTCGCCAGCGCCTTCGCCAAGACCCGCTCGTCGTGGTCCGGCGCCCAGAGCCAGCTGAAGGACCTGATCGCGCCCGTCCCGGTGACGGTCACGAACTGCGGCTCGGTCCCGATCCAGAAGACCGACGACATCGGCAGGCCGCTGGCCGGCGCCGTCTTCACGCTCTACACCGACGTGAGCAACGCGCCCGGCGCGCCCGTGACGCCGGCCAAGACGTGCACCACCAACGCCCAGGGCACCTGCAGCATCACCGACGTCTTCTTCGGGACCTACTGGGTCGTGGAGACGACCACGCCCGCGAACCACACGACCGCGGCCCCCCAGAAGGTGGTGGTGGCGCCCGGCGGGAACACGCCCGCGGGCACGCTCACCTTCGTGAACGACCGGCACACGCGCGACCTGACGATCCAGAAGAGCACGAGCCCCGAGACGAGCGAGGGCACGTTCGTCTTCGACATCGTGTGCCGCGACGCCGACGCCGCCCAGACGGTC
Source organism: Actinomycetota bacterium (assembly GCA_004366205.1). Taxonomy (GTDB): domain Bacteria; phylum Actinomycetota; class Acidimicrobiia; order Acidimicrobiales; family CADCSY01; genus SIRW01. The sequence goes on from SIRW01000012.1 coordinate 13,638, forward strand.
GTGTTCGACGGCAGCCGCACGATCGACCTGGCGGTGGGCAACACGGCGACCGTCACCGGGCTCAAGCTCGGCGTGACGTGCACGGTGACCGAACAGGCCCACCCCGACTACTCGGTCGTCACCGTCGCGCCGGCGGGCGGCGTGATCACGATCACCCCGGGCACGAACGTCGTGTCGTTCACCAACGGGCGGGACATGGGCGGCCTCAGCGTCCAGAAGGTCGTCACCGGCCCCGCTCCCAGCGGCGTGGTGTTCCGCTTCTCCGTCGAGTGCGACAACGGCTTCACGGACACCTTCGACCTCGGTGCCGGCGACACCTACGGCACGTCCGACCTCCCGACCGGGACCGAGTGCACGGTGACCGAGATCGGCGTGGTCGATCCCGAGACCGACGAAGCCGACCCGGACGCGCTCGACGACTACGCCGTCTCGATCGATCCTGCCGGCGGCAGCGTCGTGATCGCCGAGGAGGGTCAGACCTACACGGTGACGTTCACGAACCGGCGCACGACCGGCGCGCTGCGGGTGGTCAAGCAGGTCAGCGGCACGACGACCGACGCCACGTTCGAGTTCGCCCTCGACTGCACCGACGACGCCTTCGACGATCCCAGCTTCCTCCTGGGGCACGGGCAGGACCACGTGGTCGCAGGGATCCCCACCGGGACCCAGTGCACCGTCACCGAGAAGCCGGTCACCGGGTTCTCCTCGGGCGTCTCGCCGTCCGGGCCCGTCACGATCGCCGCGGACGACACCACCTACACGGTCACGTTCACCAACACCCGCCAGCAGCCGGGCTGCCCGGACTGCGACTTCAACCCCACCACCACGACGGTGCCGCCGACCACCACGACGGTGCCGCCGACCACCACGACGACGGTGCCGCCGACCACGACGACGGCGCCCGAGGTGGAGCCGGTGGTGGTCGAGCCCGAGCCGACGACGACCACCGCGACCGCGCTCGGCGTGGTGGAGCAGCGGGAGCTGCCCCGCACCGGCGGGGACGTGGGCGCCATGCTGCTGCTCGCCGGCATCGCCATGCTGCTCGGCGGCCTGGCGCTCGCCTTCGAGCGGCCGCTGGCCTCGGAGCGGCGCCGGCGGCTCTGAGCACGCTGGAGGGAGCCTGCTGCGGATCGGCCCGCCCCCGCCGGGGCGGGCCGATCCGCGTAGGCCGTTCGGCTCATTTGTCGCTGGCCCCGGCAGGAGTTGCACCCAGCGGGTGGAACCTCACGAAGCGTCGTGGTACGTTCTCAGCGCACTGTGACCACCACATAGCGTGGCTGCAGGCGTTGGGAGGCGGCCCATCACATGGGGAGGCGCCGATCCTCCGGGCTCGAGCTGGTCACTGCGCCCGGAGGGGAGCCAGAGTGAACCCGGCCCCATCACAGCCCTGGCACGTAGCTACAGGAGGCAGTGATGGACGTTCGACGACGGATCGGCCGAGGCATGGCGGCGGTCGGCGTGCTGATCGGCGCGCTCGGCGTCTTCGTGACGGGCGCGGCGGCGGACAACGAGCCGAACTTCCAACCATGCCCGGCAGCGCTGCAGGGAGCCCGTGATCCGGGACTCGTGAAGTCGACCGAGCCGAGCGGCGGGACCGTGGACGATCCGGCTCCCATCGCGCCCGGAACCGTCGTGCAGGTCACCCTGACCTGGGCGGTGACGGACTGGGTCGCGATCGACCAGGTGGTCGACTGCGTGTTCATCGGCGGCGAGCTCGTCGTGGCGCTCAGCGCGGGCGAGAAGCCGGGGGTCAACGACGGCTCGTTCACCCACGCCTACACCATCCCGACAGACGCCGAGGAGGGGACCCTCGTCTGCGACGTCGGCAGGCTGTCGGGCCAGCCGGGCGCGACGAACGCGACCGACGACACCCACAAGAGCAACATCGTCTGCTTCGAGGTCAGCGCCGACACGTCGACCACGACGACGAGCACCACGTCGACCTCGACGACGAGCACCACCTCCACGAGCACCACGTCGACGAGCACCACGTCGACCTCGACGACGAGCACCACCTCGACCACCTCGACGACGTCCACGACGATCCAGCAGCCGACGACCACGACCCAGCCGTTCGTCCCGGAGGCGACCACCACGACCGTGGCGCCGACGACCCCGACGATCGAGGACCAGGTCC
>SIRW01000013.1 GCA_004366205.1 Actinomycetota bacterium
TCGGGCCGGGCGAGGGCCACGTGCAGGCAGTAGCGCCCGCCCATCGAGTACCCGACCCAGCAGCCCCGCCCGGCGGCGTCGGCCAGCAGCTCGGCGCCCTGCCAGAGGTCGGCCTGCACGGCGGCCGAGCGGCCGTGGCCCGGGCAGTCGACGCGCACGACCTCGTGGTCCCGGGCCAGCGCCGGCGCCACCGGCCCCCACGACCGGCGGGTCTGGGTGAACCCGTGCACCAGGACGAGGCGGGGGCCGGCGCCGCCGGTCTCGGTGTGCAGCCGGGCCGTCACGCGACGATGCTGGCACCGTGAGCGACCCCCAGGCCACGTTCGCGGCCACCCTGGTGGACGAGTGGGCGCGCGCCGGCGTCCGCGAGGCGGTCGTCTGTCCCGGCTCGCGGTCCACGCCCCTCGCCCTGGCACTCGCTACCGACGGGCGCATCCGGGTCCACGTGCACCACGACGAGCGGGCCGGCGGCTTCACGGCGCTCGGGGTCGGGCTCGAGACCGGATCCCCGGCCGTGGTGCTCACGACCAGCGGGACGGCGGCGGTGGAGCTGCACCCCGCGGTGGTCGAGGCCCACCAGGCGGGCGTCCCCCTGCTGGTGTGCACCGCCGACCGGCCCCCGGAGCTCCAGGACGTCGGGGCGCCCCAGACCGTCGACCAGACCCACCTTTTCGGCCGGTCCGCCCGCTGGTTCGCCGCGCCCGGCGTGGCCGACCCCGCCCTCGCCGGCACGTGGCGCTCCCTCGCCGCCCGGGCGGTGGCCGAGAGCCTCGGCGCCGGAGGCGGCGCCCCCGGGCCCGTGCACCTCGACCTGGCGTTTCGCGACCCGCTCGTCGGCGATCCGGGGCCGTTGCCGCCGGGCCGCCCCGGGGGGGCGCCCTGGCACGAGGTGCGGGCGGGCGCGGCGGTCGGGGACGGGTTGGTGTCCCGGTTGGCGGCGCGCTGCGCAGGGCGGCGCGGCGTGATCGTCGCAGGCGGGGGTCTCGGCGGCGCTGCCGGGGTGCACGAGCTCGCCGCCGTGCTGGGCTGGCCCGTGCTCGCCGACCCCCGCTCGGGGTGCCGGACGCCGGTGCCCACCACGGTCGCTGCCTTCGACGCGCTGTTGCGCGTGCCTGCGTTCGCCGAGGCCCACCGGCCCGAGGTCGTGCTGCGGTTGGGAACGCCGCCGGCCTCGAAGGTGCTGGCCCAGTGGCTGGCCGGGCTCGACGCCGAGCAGCTCGCGGTCGACGCCCACGGCCGGTGGTTCGACCCCGAGCGCACGGCGACAGACGTCGTCGCCGCGCCGCCCGGCGAGCTCTGCGGGCGCCTCGCGGAGGTCCTCACCGCCGGACCCGGTGGCGGATCCGCTCCGCCCGGGGAGGGCTGGCTGGCGTCGTGGGTCGCCGCCGACGCCGCCGCCCGCGCCGCCGTGGACGCGGTGATCGACGCCCACGACGAGCCGACCGAGCCCGGCGTGGCCCGCGACGTGGTCGCCGGCCTGCCCGCAGGGGCTCACCTGGTCGTGGCGTCCTCCATGCCGGTGCGCGACGTGGAGTGGTACGCCGCGCCCCGCCACGGGCTGGCGGTCCACGCCAACCGGGGCGCCAACGGCATCGACGGCGTGGTGTCCACGGCCGTCGGTGTGGCACTGGCGGGCGGTGCGCCGACGGCCGCCCTCGTCGGCGACGTGGCCTTCCTGCACGACAGCAACGCCCTGGTGGGGCTGGCTGCTCGCACCCTGGACCTCACCGTGGTGGTGGTCGACAACCGCGGGGGCGGCATCTTCGAGTTCCTGCCCCAGGCCTCCCTCGACCGCGAGCGGTTCGAACTGCTCTTCGGCACGCCCCACGACGCCGACCTGGTCAGCCTCGCCCGCGCCCACGGCGTCGACGTCGAGCTCCTCGATCGGGCCGCAGCCGTGCTCCCGGCCGTCGCCCGCTCCGCCGGCCGCGGCGGTGTCCGCGTGCTCGTCGTGCGCACCGACCGGCGCGCCAACGTCGCCGTCCACGACGAGATCCACGCCGCCGTCGCCGCCGCCCTCCCCGCAGCCTGATCCCGCCGCCCGCGGGCCCCTTCAGGCGGTCACGGGCGGACGATGGCGGTGAGGAGCGCCTGGAGCTTCACTCGGGTCTCGGCGAGCTCGGCGGCGGGATCGGAGTCGGCGACGACCCCCACGCCGGCGAACAGGCGGGCCCGCGACCCGTCGAGCAGAGCGGACCGGATCCCCACGGCGAAGACGCCGTTGCCGGCGGCGTCGACCCACCCCACGGCCCCCGCGTAGGGCCCGCGGTCGATGCCCTCGAGCTCGGCGATCAGCTCCAGGGCGGCCTGGCGGGGCCAGCCGCACACGGCCGGCGTCGGGTGGAGGTCGGCCGCCAGCGCCAGCGCCGAGGGGGCCGGAAGCGAGAGCCTCCCGTGCACCAGCGTGGCGATGTGCTGCACGTTGGCCATGGCGACCACCGACGGCTCGGCCTCGGCGTCGAGGTACGAGCAGTACGGCAGGAGGACGTCGTGCACGGCGTCGATCGTGATCTGGTGCTCCTGCCGCTCCTTGGGAGAGGCGAGGAGGGCGGCGGCCAGCTGCGAGTCGGTTGCCGGGTCGCCGCCCCGGCGGGCCGAACCGGCCATGGGGTGCGAGCGCACGAGGTCGCCGGTGCGGGCGACGAGCAGCTCGGGGCTGGCGCCCACGAACCCGTCCACGGCGAACACCATGCAGTCGGGGTAGCCGAGCCGCAGCCGGTCGAGGACCGCCGCCCGGTCGATGGAGGCGTCGGCGTCGACGTGGACCTCCCGGGCGAGCACCACCTTCTCGGCCCGGCCGGAGCGCACCGCGGCGCGCCCCGCCGCCACGGCGTCGCACCACTCGTCGACGTCGCGGCCCGGCCGCACCTCGAAGGCGGATGGGCCCGGCCCGGTCCCGCCGTCGCCGCGTTCGGGAGGTGAGCGTGGCAGGTGCCGGGTTCCGGCACGTCCTGCCCCGACCGGTGTCGGGTCGGCGTCACGGTCGCTGACCGTGGTCGACCACGCCGAGCCGTCGGGGGCGACACCTACGATCAGCTCCGGCACGACGAGCTCGGCGGGGGCGTCGGGCCGGAAGGGGAGGGCGGCGAAGGCTGCGGGCCCCGATCCGGGCGCCGCCACCTCGTCGTCGACGCCGATGGAACCGAGCGCCGCCTCGGCCGCGATCAGCGAGGCGGCGTCACCGAGCCCCCCGGGGAGCGGGATGCGGGCGGCCACGCCCCGGCCCGCCAGACCGATGCCACCTCGGACGAACAGCGCCCCGCCGGCGCCGGCGACGTCGAGCAGGTCAGGCGCCCGGTCGAGCCGGCGCGTGCGGGCCACGAGCCGCTCCGTTGCGCCGGTGACTGCGCCGGTCACGACGCGGGGGGGAGGGGATCGCGCGTGGCGAGGAGGACCTGGGCGATGCCGCCGGTCAGCAGGCGCCGCCGGGCGTCGGCGAAGCCGGCGCGCCACAGCATGGCCAGCAGGTCCGGGGGCGGCGGCAGGTACGCGACCGACCGGGGCAGGTAGCGGTAGGCGGCCGGGTCGGAGAGCAGGCCGCCGATCACCGGCACGACCCGACCGAAGTACACACCGTGCCCCGCCCGCAGCAGCGGGTTGGTGGGCTCGGCGACCTCGAGCAGGGCGATGCGCCCGCCCGGCCGCACCGCCCGGGCGAGCTCGGCCACGAACGGCTCGAGGGCGACGAGGTTGCGCAGGGCGAACCCGCACGTGACGCCGTCGACGCCGGCGTCCGGAACGGGCAGGCGGAGGGCGTCGCCCTGCACGAGCGGCGCGGCCGTGCGGGCGGCCGCCAGCATCCCCATCGACAGGTCGAGGCCCACGGGCCGGTGTCCCGCAGCCGTGAGCTCGCGGCACAGGTCGCCGGTGCCGGCGGCCACGTCGAGCACCACCGAGCCGGGCGGCAGCCGCAGCCACCGCACGGCCGCCCGGCGCCACCGCACGTCCAGACCGAACGTCATGACGCGGTTCACCAGGTCGTAGCGAGGGGCGATGGCGTCGAACATCGTTCGCACCGCCCGGACCTTCTCCGCGCCCCGGGGCAGGGCGGGAGCGCGCGCGTCGGATCGCCTGGCCACGGGGCGGCACTCTAGGACGGCGACCGGGTCAGGCGCGGGCTTCGACCCGCGCGTCGCTGCTCGGGAAGAAGATCGTCTCCTCGCCCGAGTCCCAGCGCACCCGGTAGTGCGCGCCGGCGCTGCCCTCGATCACCTCCACGACCTCGCCCGCCCGCCTGGGCGCCCCCACCTGGTTTCCCTCAACGACGATGCGGTCACCGACCTTGGCCTCCATCGCCATTCACCCCCTCGCAGTGGTGTCGCTTCCGTCGTCGTCTTCGGTCTCAAGGATACGGACGGCCCGCCCGTCCGGCTCCTGCCGCGACGGCGCGGGCCCAGCGGTAGTCGGCCTTGCCCGAGGGCGAGCGCACCAGCTCGTCGACCACGACGACCGCCCGCGGGGTCTTGTAGCCGGCCAGGCGGCCGCGGCAGTGGCGGGCGAGGTCGTCGGCGTCCGGTGGGGGGTGCCCGGGCCGGGGCCGGATGACGGCGCACACCCGCTCGCCCCATCGGTCGTCGGGGACACCGACGACGACGGCGTCGAGGACGTCGGGGTGCGCCTTCAGCGCGGCCTCGACCTCCTCGGGGAAGACCTTCTCGCCGCCGGTGTTGATCGAGACCGAGCCCCGGCCCAGCACGGTGATCGTGCCGTCGGCCTCGAGCCGGGCCCGGTCGCCCGGCACCGCCCACCGCACGCCGTCGACGACCGGGAAGGTGCGTGCCGTCCTCTCGGGATCGTTGTGGTAGCCGAGCGGGATGCGGCCCCGGCGGGCGAGCCAACCTTCCCGGTTGTCCCCCCGCCGCAGGGGCCGCAGGTCGTCGTCGAGCACGGTCGTGTCAGGGTCCATCCGGAAGCGGGGTGGTCCGCTCGCCGGAGCGGACCCGCCGCTGACCATCTGCCCCTGGCCGCCCGTCTCCGACGCCCCGAAGCCGTCGACCACGATCGCCGAGGGGAGCAGTGACCCGAGCTCGGCCTTGAGGGCGGGGGAGAGGACGGCACCGCCGGACAGCACGACCGTGAGGGAGCCGAGGTCCCAGCGCCCGGGCGCGGCCGCGAGGGCGTCGGCGAGCGGGCGGGCGAAGGCGTCGCCCACGATCACCAGGAACGACACGGCCTCGGCGTCGACCAGGTCCCACAGGTGGGCGGGGTCGAGCCGGCGCGCCCGGGTGGTGACGACGGTCCCGCCCGCCAGCAGCGTGGACAGCGCCATCCAGTGGGCCGAGCCGTGCATGAAGGGGCTGGCGGGCAGGCACCGGGTGCGGCCCCGGGCGGCGGTCTCGCGGATCTGGTCGGGGTGCTCGAGGGGGTCACCGCCGGGGCGCCCCCCGCCGAGGGCGGCGAAGAAGATGTCCTCCTGCCGCCACACCACGCCCTTGGGCATGCCCGTCGTGCCGCCGGTGTAGAGGATGTAGTGGTCGTCGCCCGACCGGGGGCCGAAGTCCCGTTCGGGGGAGGCCGCCGCGAGCGCGGCCTCGTAGTCGTCGCCGATCGGCAGACGGGTGGGAGGCTCGGCCATGCCGGCGGTGGCGTCGTCGAGCACCCCGGCGAAGTCGGGCTCGTGGACGACGGCAACGCTGTCGCTGTCCTCCAGCAGGTAGCGAAGCTCGGCTGCGGTGTACCGGTAGTTCACGTTGACGGGCACGGCCCGCAGCTTGAAGGCGGCGAGCATGCCCTCGAGGTACTCGTTGCCGTTGTGGAGGTGCAGGGCGACGTGGTCGCCCGGCCCGACGCCGCGGTCCGCGAGCACGTGGGCCAGGCGGGTGCTGCGCTCCTCGAGCTGGGCATGCGTCAGGCGGACCTCGGGCCGGCCCTCGCTGGCGACGCACACGAGCGCCTTCCGGTCGGGCACGGTGTCGGCCACCGCCTCGAGGAGGTCCGCCAGGTTCCACGGCACGGGGCGAACCTAGTGGCGGGTGTCACAGCGACCGCAATCGATCGCCGTGGTGGGCGCCGTGCGTGGCCGGCGGCTCCCCGCTGGAACCGGCGGGGTCAGCGGGCGAGCAGCGCGCCCAGGTCGCCCGCGGCGATGCCGACCACCATGAGCAGCACGACGAACCCGACGACCAGTACGGCCAGGGCGAGGTTGATCCACGCGATCCACTTCGAGGCCGTGACCAGGCCGTCGCCCCCGAGCGCCCCGCCCGACGCCTTGATCTTGCGGTCGGCCTGGGAAGCCAGCACGAGCGCCACGACGGCGAGCACGACCGGGCACACCACCCACGACCCGATGGCGCACACGAGGGCGCCGACGGCCGTGCCCTCCGTCTGCTGCGGCTGGTAGTAGACCGGCTGCTGGGGCCATCCGCCCTCGGGCGGTTGCTGGCCCCACCCCTGCTGCCCGCTCCACCCCTGCTGGCCCTGCGGCCAGCCGGGCTGACCGGGACCGGGTTGCTGCCAGCCCGGAGGCGGCGGGGGCTGGTCGCCCGGCGGGTGGTCGGCGTCGGCCATCAGCGCGGAGGCTACCGGCCCGGGTCGCGACGGGGAAGGATGGGCCCGTGCCCACCCTCTGGTCAGCCGTCACCGCGACCGGCTCAGCTGAACCACACCTTCTGGTACTCCCGCGACAGCGGGTGCAGCAGCAGGGCGATCAGGGCGATGTCGAAGGCCAGCCGCAGGGCATAGTCGATGCGCAGCAGCGTGAGCAGCCCGATGGACCCGGTGCCGACGGCGACCGCCACGGGCAGGAGCGCGAAGCACGCCACGCCCACGCCGAGGTGGTAGGCCCAGCGCTTC
>SIRW01000014.1 GCA_004366205.1 Actinomycetota bacterium
CGGCCTCGCCCCCCCGCCCGGCCCGGCGCCGGCCGGCCCCGCCGGTGGCCCCGGTGCGGCGCCACCCGACGGCTGAGCCCGGGCCTGCCGGGTGGCGCCCGTTCAGGGGCCGGAGGCTGCCCGGGTGGGTGCGCCGAGGTGATCGGAGACGGCGGCGGCCAGGGCGCGGGCCTCGTCGGGGGAGCGCAGCGACGAGGTGCCACCGACGATCACCAGGGCGTAGCGGTGCTGGTGGACGAAGGCCACGGCGTGGGCGGTGAAGGCCCCGGCGCCGGTCTCGTCGACCTGGGTGACGCCGAGCGCGCCGTCGATCTCTGGGACGGGGAAGCGGGCGGCGGAGCGGCCTTCGAGGGTCTGCAACCCGTCGAGCAGGTAGAGGGCGGCGCCGGCGGGCTCGGCGAACTCGTAGAGCGTGACGTGGGCGACGCTGCCGTCGGCGTGCCGCCACGCCCGGGAGACCCCGCGCTGGAAGCGGCGGGTGGCGAGCAGCGCCCGCTCGGCCTCGACGTCGAGCTCGGCGTGGGCGGCGGCCTCCAGGTCGAGGGGCCCGGTACCGAGCTCGCCGTCGGCGGGGCGGAACCCGGCGAGAGCGTCGGTGGGGAGCAGGTCGGTGAGGGCGGCGACGGCCATGGCGTCCTCCGGGGACAGGTCGGGGGTGGCGATGTGGGCGCGCCGGGCGGCCGAACCGTCGCCGGCGACGTCACCGCCCGGCGCTCGGTCCGGTGAGCCTCGCCGGGCGGCGTCGCCGGGTCCGCCCGGGTCGGTGAGGCCGCCGTCCCCGCCGTCGGCCGCGGTGGGCGCTGCGGGGTCGCCGGCGTCGCCGGGTGGGCCGGGTCCCGCCAGCACCGCGCCGGCCGCGAGCGCGATGGCGGCGACAGGGACGCCGAGCGCGACGTGCCCGCGGGCGGCGTGCAGGCGGGCCGTGCGCCGGGCCATGCCGGTCCCGTCGCCGGCGGCGACGCCGATGCTGGCCGCGACCGTGCTCGCGGCGCGGGCGAGCGCGAACGAGGCCCCGGTGGCCGCGCCCGCCCACGGACCGAGCGACGCGCCCACGCCCAGGGCTGCCCACCACAGCCAGGTGGGCAGCATCGTGAGGGGCCCGACGCCGAGGCGGGCGCCGTAGAGCGTCGCCGTGGTGCCCGGCCCGAGCAGCCGCCCCCAGGCCTGGGGTACCTGGCGGCGTGCCGCGGGCGGACCCAGCCGGGGCCGGCGCCGGGCCGCGAGGTCGAGGCCCGCGGCGAGCGCGACGACCGCGGCCGCCGCGGCCGCACCGGCCGCGGGCAGGCCGGCCGCGGTCCAGGCGATCCCGGCGGCGAACCCGGTGAGGCCGCCGGTGGCTGCACCGGCCCCGGCGAACTGGGTCAGCACCCGAAAGCGACGTGCCCCCCGGACCGGGAGGCGGAGGGTCTCGGCGACCGAGAGCCCTCAGGGCGACCACAGGCTGCGGATGGCGGCGAGCACCGCGGCCGGCAGGGCGACGAGGCCCAGGACCTCGCCTGCCGGGCTCACCGGTCGGGGTTGGCCCGGGCCACCCAGTAGGAGCCGGCGGGCCGGTCGGGCACGGAGGCGAGCCGTGCCCTGCCCAGCTCGCGCTCGGCGGGGGGCTGCTCGAACACCGGGAGGCCCTGACCGGCGACCCCGGTGAGGGCCCGGGTCTCGAAGTGGTTCACGGCCGCCTGCAGGTCGTGGTACGCCGGGTCGCCGAGCGTGCCGAGCGAGCCGCAGGCCACGGCGCGGGCCCAGGCGTGGGGCCGGTCGGCGATCCAGTGCAGGAGCGGCGGGTCGAGGTGGCCGTCGGGGTGCAGCAGCACCACGCCGGCGGCGGCCAGGCCGCTCAGGATCGAGGCCGAGCCCGTGGGCAGCAGGGCGAGCGTGAGGTGCCGCCGCTGCTCGCCGTCGACGACGACGGCGGCGATCGCCCGGGCCAGCGCCGGGAGGTCGGCGCCCCGGACGGCGTTGCCCCCGGGGATCTGGCCGGCGTGCGGTGCCGCTTCGGCGCCGGCGAGGTAGGTGACGGCCACGCCGCCTGGCCCCTCGGTTGCCTGCCGGGCGGCGTCGATCCCGACGAGCAGGGCCGCCCGCCCGGCAGCCGCGGCCGCGCCGGCCAGGGGGGCGGCCGCCCGGGATTGGCCCTGGTCGACCACGCACCACGCCCGGTGCACCTCGCCGCGGGCCCGCAGCCACTCGAGGGCCTCGAGGCTGTAGGCGGGGGGCTCGGGGGCCGACGTGACCGCGTGCACGGCCACGCCGTAGGAGGCGAGGTCGTCGGCGACGGCGCCGTCCAGGCCGGGCCCCACGGTGAGCACCGTCCGCACCCGCAGCCGCTGCAGCTCGCTGACCGCGGCGCCGCTCAACCAGCCCGACCCGGTGACGAGCAGCGGGGCGCCGGCCGCGGCGGCGACGGGCGCGGCCACGGCGGCGGGGAGCGGCCCGTCGTTGGCGACGAGCACGGCGGTGTCGCGGCCGGCCCGGGGGTGCTCGCGGGCGCTGCGCCCGGCGGCCAGCGCCGCGGCGCTGAACCCGCCCACCCGGGCGACCGGCACGGTCATCACGCGGGGGTCGGCCCAGCAGCTCTCGACGATGCAGCGCACGTTGGTGCCGGCCGGGCAGTAGCCGTGCACGTTGGGGTAGTCGACCCGGCAGCAGTCGCAGATCTTCTTCAGCCCGCCGTTGGTGCAGCAGCCGGGGCTGGCGTACCAGCACCAGCCCCAGACGTCGCCCGGGCCCACGCAGTCGAACGTGGGGCAGCGGGGCGTGACACCGGTCTGGCCGCAGACCCGGGCCTCGGCCCGGTCGGCGAGGAACGTGGCGAGGGTGGGGCCGCCGGCGACGACGATGCCGAGCTTGGCGGCCCGGTCGAGGAAGCTGCGGCGGGTCAGGCGGGCGGCCAGCCAGCGCGAGGCCCGCTCGACGAGGTCGTCGGGCCGGCTCACGCCGGCGTGGCCTCCACGGCCCGCAGGTCGGCCACGGCGGACTCGGCGAGCAGCTCCTCGACCTGCTCGAGCGAGTTGGCCACGCCCCGGCCCCGCACGACGCCGCCGTCGTCGACGACCACGAAGTACGGCGTGGAGCGGACGTCGAACGCCGCGAACACCGGCCGGGTCGGGCCGTCGAGCTCGACGGTGTGGAGCCGCACGTCGCGGTACTGGCGGGCGAGGGCGGCGATCGACGGCCGCAGGGTGGCGCACACCTCGCATGTTGGGGAGGTGAATGCGACCAGCGTCCGGGCGGCGGTGCCCCAGTCGACGCCGGGTACGGGCGGGGCCGGCTGGTCGAGGGGTGGGCCCTCGCCCGCGAAGTGGGCGCCGAGCGGCGCGAGCCGGGCGTGCAGCACCCCGATCTGACGCAGCAGGGCCACGACGGCCAGGGCCAGCACCACCACGGTGAGCCACAGCAGCACGTAGGACGTGATCCAGATGCCGTCGGTCATCGGGGGACCTCCCAGGACTCGAAGGGGCCGAGGGCGAGCACGCTCCCGGTGATGTGTCGCAGCCCCGCCAGCGCCAGCCCGACCGCCCCGGCGGCGAGGGCGGTGGTGACGACCACGACGTCGGCGAGCGTGGGCAGCACGGGGCCGGGCGCGGTGGCGGCCAGCACGGCGGCGCCCGCGAGCACGGCGTTGCGCATCAGCTCGGTGGCGCCGGCGGGCGAGGACCCGCCGGCCCCGAAGCACCCGCACGCCACGGCCCGGCCGCGCAGCACGGCCGCGCCCAGCACGGCGCTGAACCCAGCCAGCAGGGCGGCGGCGGCGACACCGCCGGCCCGGGGCGCCAGCACGAGCAACGCCGCCAGGCCCACCTCGAGGGCGGGCACCGTGCGGGCCAGCGCGGTGGGGGCGGGGAGCCCCAGGGCCTCGAACGCGGCCGCTGTGGCCCGCGGGCGCTGGTGCTTGGCGAGCCCGGCCCACGTGAACACAACGGCGAGCACGACGGCGGTCGTGTAGGCGACGCCGGTGCTGCCCACGGACGCGGTCATGTGCCGGGGAGGGGGGCGATGGCGCTGACCGGCGCATCGGCGCGGCCACCACCGAGCGAGCCGTGGAAGCGGGCGTCGCCGAAGGTGAACACGCCGCCGTCGGCCGCCGCCAGGTGGTAGCCGCCGCCTGTGCGGGTAGGGGCCATGGCGACGATCGGCGCCGCCAGCCGGAGGGCGCCGGTGGACCCGTGGAAACGGGCGTCGCCGAAGGTGAAGATCCCCCCGTCGGCGGCGACCAGCCAGTAGCCGTTGCCGGACGGGGTGAGGGCCATGCCGACGATCGGCTGGTTGAGGCGCATGGCGCCGGTGGAGCCGCGGAAGGCGGCGTCGCCGAAGGTGAAGATCCCCCCGTCGCGCGCGACCAGGTAGTAGCCGTTGCCGGACGGGGTGAGGGCCATGCCGGCGATCGGCTGGTTGAGGCGCATGGCGCCGGTGGAGCCGCGGAAGGCGGCGTCGCCGAAGGTGAAGATGCCGCCGTCGGCGGCGACGAGGTAGTAGCCGCCGCCGGTGGGGGTCATGGCCATGCCCACGACGGGCCGGGCGAGCGGCAGGTGGGCGGCGCTGCCCCGGAAGGTGGCGTCGCCGAAGCGGTAGACGGCTCCGTTGCGGCCGGCGAGCAGGTAGCCGCCACCCGACGGCGTGGCCGCCATGGCGATCACCGGCGACGGGAGCCCGCCACCGCCGGTGTCGCGGTGCCACTGCGCCGCGCCGAACGCGGCGACCGTGCCGTGGTGGGTCGCCAGCCAGTACCCCTGGGAGGCTGCGGCCTGGGCACCGGCCGGGGCCGGGCCCGCGGGTGCGCCGGCGCCGCCGGCCACCCCCAGGACGGCCGCGAGCGTGAGGGTCAGGACCGCGGCGAGCGCCCGCGCCGTGCGGCGGATCCTGGACCTGGACGCGGCCCTGACGACCGCCGTGCGCAGCACGACGGCGACCCTACCGACGGCCCTGGCGCGGGTGGTGGACCCCCGCCCGGCCGGGCCTCAGCCGGCGTCGGGTGGCTGCGGTCCGGGCTCGTCCGGGGCGGGTCCGGTCGTCGAACCCTCGGCCGTGCCCCTCCGGCGGCGCCACGCCTCCTCGGCGAGGGACACGACCTCCCGAAGCGGCAGGCCCGAACGCGCGGCGGCGCGGGCGGCGTCGTCGTGCTCGACCTTCACCCGGCCGGCGCTCACCTTCACCCGCACCGGCATGCCCGCCACCTCGACCTCGGCCACCGAGCGGGCGCGGGGCCAGCGCTCCAGCCGGTGCGCCCGGACGCCCAGCGATCCGGTCTCGGCGGTCAGCACGGCCACGACCTGGGCGGCGAGCGCCGGGTCGGTGAGCGCCGCCACCACGTGCCCGGGCCGGCCCTTCTTCATCACGACGGGGGTGAGCCAGGCGTCGTGGGCGCCGGCGTCCAGCAGGGCGGCCAGGGCGTGGGCCAGCGTCTCGCCGGTGGCGTCGTCGACGTTCGCCTCGACGAGCACCACCGGCTGGCCGGGCGCGGCGGCCTCCGCCGCCTCGGCAGTGCGGCCGAGCACCACCTGGGTGCAGTTCGGCAGGTCGGGCAGGTCCCGGCTCCCGGCGCCGAAGCCCGTGGCCTCGATGGCCATCGGGGGCATCGGACCCCAGCCCGAGACCGTGGCCGCGAGCAGCGCCGCGCCCGTGGGCGTGGTCAGCTCGACGGGCCGGTCGACCCCCTCGACGGGGCCGCCGACGTCGGCGAGCAGCGCCACCACGGCGGGGGCGGGGTTCGGGAGCATCCCGTGGGCGCTGCGGACCATGCCCCGGCCGACCGTGACCGGGCTGGCCGTGACCCGGTCGACGCCGAGCACCTCGAGCGCGGCGGCGGTGCCGACCACGTCGACGACGGCGTCGACGCCGCCGACCTCGTGGAAGTGCACCCGCTCGGGCGGGCGGCGGTGCATGCGGCCCTCGACGGCGGCGAGGGCGGCGAAGGCGGCGACTGCCCGGTCCCGCACCCGGTCGGGCAGGCGGGCCTCCTCGATCAGGCCGCGGATGTGCGACCAGGTGCGGGTGACGGGGCTGGGCTCGATGCGCACGTGGGCCCGGGTGGCGGCGATCCCGCCCCGCAGCACCGACTCGACCTCCAGCTCCCAGCCGCCCACGGGGAGGCGCCGGCACAGCGCACGCACCTCGTCCGCGTCGGCCCCGGCGTCGAGCAGGCTCCCGAGCGCCATGTCGCCGGCGATGCCGGCGAAGCAGTGGAACCAGGCCGTGGTCACGCCGCCCGGGCTCGGGCCGTCAGGCGGGGGCATCGACGCGTCGGGTGGCGAGGATGCGGGCGACGGCGCAGGCAGCGCCGAAGCCGTTGTCGATGCCGACGACGGTGATGCCCGCGGCGCACGACGCCAGCATGGCGAGCAGCGCCGTTACCCCCTCGAGGCCGGCGCCGTAGCCGGTGCTGGTGGGCACGGCGACGACCGGGCCGGGGGCGATCCCGCCCACGAGGCTGGCGAGAGCGCCCTCCATGCCGGCGACGACCACGACGGCGTCGGCGGTGGCGATCTCGTCCACGGCGGGGAGCACCCGGTGCACGCCGGCCACGCCGACGTCGGTGATGCGGGCCGGCTCGTAGCCGTAGGCGGTCAGCGTCGCCACGCACTCCTCGGCGACGGGGAGGTCGGAGGTGCCCGCCGTGACCACCAGCACCCGCTCGGGTCGGGCGGGGGCGTGCCGCCACGTGAGGGTGGCGGTGGCGGCGCCGTCGGCGTGCCAGTGGCGCCCGCCCGGGTTGGCGTCGAGGGCGGCGGCGGCCTGGTCGGGACCGGCCCGGGTGAGCAGCACCGGCCCCGTGCTGGGCCCGGCCAGCAGCTCGGTCACCACCCGGGCGCACT
Source organism: Actinomycetota bacterium (assembly GCA_004366205.1). Classification (GTDB taxonomy): domain Bacteria; phylum Actinomycetota; class Acidimicrobiia; order Acidimicrobiales; family CADCSY01; genus SIRW01. The sequence goes on from SIRW01000014.1 coordinate 6,810, forward strand.
GGGCCGGGCTCTTGCCCGGCCCGTAGACCGCCTCGGCGATGCCTTGGCGCAGGCCCCGGTGGTGGTCGACGCGCGCGAACCCCAGGTCTGCGAAGGGCAGGCGCCGCAGGCGGGCGGCGGCGTCGTCGGGGTGCACCACGCCGGTCCTGACGTCGTGCAGCAACTGGCGCAGGTCGGCCTCGTCCACCTCACTATCCTGCTCGCTCATGGTCCCGTCCGCCCCTTCGCCGACCTCGGCGTGACGCGCGTCGGGTTCCTGGGGCCCCTCGGCACCTTCACCGAGCAGGCCCTCCTCACCCAGGCCGACCTGGCCGCGGGGGAGCTCGTCCCGCTGGCGTCGGTGCCCGACGTGCTCGCCGCTGCGGAGTCCGGCGAGGTCGACCTCGGCTTCGTGCCCATCGAGAACGCCATCGAGGGCAGCCTGAACGTCACGCTCGACACCCTCGCCTTCGAGTCCGAGCTGCTGATCCAGCGCGAGGTGATCATCCGGGTCGAGCTCAACCTGCTGGTCCGCCCGGGGACGGGCCTGGGCGACATCGAGCGGGTCATGTCGCATCCCCACGCCACCGCCCAGTGCCGCCGGTTCCTCGCCGACGAGCTGCCGGGCGTGACGATCGAGGCGGCCAACTCCACCGCCGAGGCCGTCCGCCTGGTGGGCGAGGGCGTCGTACCCGAGGGCACGGCGGCGATCGGCACGGCCCTGGCGGCCGAGCTGTACGGGCTCGAGGTGCTGCGCACCGACGTCGAGGACCACCCCGAGAACCAGACCCGGTTCGTGGTCGTGGGCCGCGACACGGTCCCCGGGCCGACCGGCCACGACAAGACCTCGATCGTGTGCTTCCAGCACGCCGACCGGCCCGGCAGCCTGCTCGGCATCCTCCAGGAGTTCGCCGCCCGGGCCATCAACCTCACCAAGCTCGAGTCCCGGCCCACCAAGCGGGGCCTGGGCGACTACTGCTTCGTGATCGACCTCGAGGGTCACATCGCCGACGAGCTCGTCGCCGACTGCCTGCGCGACCTCAAGAGCAAGCAGGCCGACGTGAAGTTCCTGGGCTCCTACCCGGCGGCGGGCGAGGCCGGCGAGGCCGTGCGGCGCGACGCCGAGGTCGCCTGGCGCGAGGCCGACGAGTGGGTGCGGCAGTTGCGGGGGCGCGTGCGCCTGTAGCGTTGGCGTCCTGGAGGGATGGCCGAGCGGACGATGGCGGGGGTCTTGAAAACCTCTGAGGCGCAAGCCTCCGTGGGTTCGAATCCCACTCCCTCCGCTCCTCGTCCTCTCGCTGTCGTGGCCCGAATCTGTGACACACCCGGCGGGTAGCCTCCGGACCGCTTCCCCCTCCGTTGCCAACCCCCCGTCCGGAGGGCACCATGAGCACCGATGCCGCTGCCGAGCGTCGTCTGCACGACCGCCTCGCCGAGGTCCTCGGCCCCGACCACGCCGACCACCTGATGGGCCGGCTCCCCCCACCCCGCTCCGAGCTGGCCACCAGCGCCGAGCTGGCCCTCACCCGCGCCGAGCTGCGGGCCGACATCGCCAGCCTCGACGGGAAGCTCGACCGGACCCGCGGTGAGCTGGAAGCAGCGATCGCCACCACCCGGGCGGACATCGTCCAGCAGACCCGCGCGCTGTTCCTCGGCGTGATCGCCGCCAACGCCACCATGGTCGCCGTGGTGCTCGCCGCCGTGCGCCTCTGAGCGCCGGCGGCCGGACGACGCCGGCGGCCCACCCGGGTACACTCGCCGGTCCATCGGGAGAGGTGCCGGAGTCTGGTTGATCGGGGCGCCCTGCTAAGGCGTTGACGGGTGCAAACCCGTCCGTGGGTTCAAATCCCACCCTCTCCGCCACGATCTCGACGCGTTCGCCCAGGTCAGCGGCCTGCGAGTTTCGCCGCGTCCCCCCTCGTGACACGAAAGTGACACGACGTGCGGACTGGGCCGGACCTTGACACGGCGCTCCGCGGGGTGCGCTCCCGCGGGAGACGGTCGCTCGTGGGACCAGTGCCCGGGCTGACTGAACTTTGCGAGGGGCTCGCCGCCGTTGCCCGGTGTTGCTCCCCCAGCCCATCGTTGCGGTCACCGACGATGAGCCGCACCGCATGGGCGAGGGCCAAGGCCGGGGGAAGGTCTCACCCCCCCCAAGGAGAAGACCCTCTCAACTCGCCACCGGCGGTGTGTCCAACCTCGCCGTTACCTATCTCAGCCACATCGAGGTTTGACCCATGCGGATGCTCGAGTGTTGGGAGTGACCCAGCGTCAGATAGTGCTCCTTCTGCCGCCGTTGACACCTGTCAACGGCCATCTTGATGTCCTCGCTGGTGGCCATGACCACGCTCACGCGGAGCTCCCCAGACCTGCTCACCGATTCTCCCCACCTCTGAGTATCCATCCGTAGGGGTGGGGCTCCTCTCAAGGCTGGTGGTCGACGAGACCGATGCCGGCCGAGGAGAGGAGCCCCGTCTCGATGCTGACACCAGAGGAAGACGTGGAGATCACATCGTTGAAAGCGCGGGGGTGGACCGTGTCGGCCATCTCCCGCCATGTCGGCCGGGAGCGGACCAGGCGGACAGCGTCCGGGATCCCGGGATCCCGGCTGAGGATCCGAGCGGGCGCTACTCCCCGGTCAGCACCTCGAGGATCTGTTGCGCGCGCCAGCGGAGCTGGCGGCGGGGCCCGCCGGTCATCTCGGTCAGGATGCCGACGTCAGCGAGCTGGCGGAGGGCGGTGAGCGCCGCTGGCCTGGTTACGGGCAGGCGGCTCTCGACAAAGCGGGCGTTGAGGACCGGCTGCTCGAATGCCAGGTCGACCAGGTCGTTCGCTGCGCCTCGCGTGACCGATCTCACCCGGGCTCGGTAGTCCTCCCGGAGATCGATCAGGCGTTCGGCTCTCACGACGGCATCGGTGGCCTGCACGCGGACGCCGTCCAGGAACAGGGTGAGCCACCGTTCGAGGTCGCCGCGCTCACGGACGCCCTGCAGCGCGTCGTAGTACTCGTCGCGTCGTGCCTCGAAGTACGGCGATAGGTAGAGCAACGGCTCGGGCAGCCGGTCACGGATGACGAGGAAGAACACGATGAGCAGACGACCGAGGCGGCCGTTGCCATCGAGGAACGGGTGGATGGTCTCGAACTGGTAGTGCACGAGCGCTGCCTGCACGAGCGGCGGCAACGCAGGATCCTCGTGGACGAACCGCTCGAGGTCGGAGAGGAGGTCGCCGAGCTCGTCGGGGGGTGGCGGCACGAAGGTCGCCGTCTCGATCGTGGCGCCGGGCGGCCCGATCCAGTTCTGGGTTGACCGGATCTCACCGGGCTGCCGATCACGCCCACGCACTCCGGCGAGGATCACGGCGTGCATCTCACGGATGAGCCGGGTGCTCACCGGCAGCGTGCGAAGGCGCTGCAGGCCCGCCTCCATGGCGTGGACGTAGTTGACGACCTCCTCGACGTCTGCGTTGAGCGGCTGCTCGCTCGCCTCCGCGTCGAAGACCTCGAGCAGCGAGGCCTGGGTGCCCTCGATACGCGTCGAGGCCACCGCCTCTCTGCGCAGATAGGGCCGGACGAGCAGATGCGGGTGGGGAAGCAGCCGTCCTGCGCCGGCGAGCCGCCCGAGGGCGGCTTCGGCGTCGGCGAGCCGGAGGAGGTTCTCGCCCGAGATCTCCACCGAACGGGGGATCGGGCGCGGGAAGTAGGCCGCGTCGCCCTGGCGGCCCGGGGTGCGTCGAGCGCTGCCGAACGGGGTCTCGGCGAAGCGGCTCACGTCCACGTCCACAGCGTACTCTGACTCGAAAGACAATCGGTGTTTCCTTTAGAGTCCTCGGTCGACCGGCAAGGTCACGCAAGAGTCGCTTGCCGCCGGGAACGCACGCACCGTGATCCGGGAACCAGCCCGATCCTCCGGACACACCTTGGCAGGTTCCCCTCCGGGAAACCTGCGGCCCGGCGAGCTCGCACATCCGTGGCGCCCGGGCGTCAAGAGGCCGAACCGCTCCTCGACCGGCCCCGGCCGTTCGGGACGGCACCGAGACTCGTGCCCATGAGTGCGCCGGCTTCGGCGTCGGCGGCGGGGAACGAGTGGCTGTAGATGTTGAGCATGGTCGCCTTGTCGCGGTGACCGAGGCGTGCGCTGATGGTGGCGATGTTCGTGCCGGCATCGCCGAGGGCGGTGGCCACGAAGTGGCGGACGTCGTGCAGACGCACGTGGTCGAGGCCGAGCTCGGCCCGGAGGCGGCCGAACCAGTTCGTGCAGACGTCCGGGCGCCAGGGCGCCGAGCCGTCGGGCTCCTCCGAGAAGAGGAAGGCGTCGTCGGCCAGCGCGACACCGACGGCCAGCGCCCGTTCCCGGGCTCGGAGGTGGAACTCGCGCAGCAGCTCGCGGGTGGCCTCGTCGATGGCGACCCGGCGGGCCTGGTGAGTCTTGGTGTCCTTCTCAATCCGCTCCTGGTCGATCTGGGCGATGGAGCGGCTGATGGCGATCTCCGCCGGCTCCCAGTGGATGTCCGTCCACCGCAGGGCGCATGCCTCCCCACGGCGGCAGCCGGTGACGGCGAGCCGCCAGAGGTAGACGCCGAAGTCAGGATCGAACTCGAACGCGGCCTTGAGCAGGCCATGCACCTGGGCGATCGACGGCGGCTTGATCTCGGTGCGGCGAGCGGCCGGCGGAGTGGCGTCCACCGCCGGGTTGCGGGCGATGAGGCCCCACTTGCGGGCCTGTTCGAGCGACTGGCGCATCACCGTGTGGCACAGCCGCACCGTCCGGCCCGACAGCGGCCGGCCGCCCGCTCCGCCGCCGGTGCGGAGCTGCTGGTACCAGTGGTCGAGCTCGAGGGTGCGGATCGAGGCCACCTTGCGGTCGCCGAAGGAGGGTCGCACGAAGTGCTCGGTGATCCAGCGGTAGCCCCGCTCGGTGGTGGCCTCTTCAGGTCGAGCCACCGGTCGAGCAGCTCGCCCACCGTCATCGGCGCCGAGGCGACGTGGCGGCCCTCGTCGACCTCGACGACCAGGCGGGCCAGCTCCCGCTCGGCCTCCTTGCGGCTGCCGTGGACCGTGCGCTCCAGGTACCGGCGCTTCCCGTCGGCGGAGCGGCCGACGTAGACCTTCAGCCGCCAGGTGTCGCGGCTGCGCTGCTGCAGGTGCCCACGCATGGGACCTCCCTCTCAGGTTGCGACAACGGCGCGCACGCGGATGACACAAAATTCGGGGTTCTGACGGTCGACGCAGGCTCGTCGAGGACAATCGAAAACCCCCTCTGACCAGGGAAAACGTCCTCCAGCCCGAATCCGCCGCGGGGGCTTCGGCGTGGGTTCAAATCCCACCCTCTCCGCCACGGGGTCGGCGCTCGGTCCACCGCCGGCTTTACGAACGCGTTGCGAGATCCTGTAACGTGCTCGTCACCTGCCAGAGCACGACCGATGGGCGCAGCTTGCGCCCCGGACCCGTCCCTCGGCACGGACCGCGCGGCGGCGGCCGGTCGAGGGCCCGTGCGGGCACCGATCCCCGTGGTCGGCGCCGGCGCGGCAACGAGGTGAGTCGAAGTGCCCCGACAGCCAGCCCCCACGAGCGCGCGACGCCGCGACGACCTCGACGCGACCCCGCCCCGGGCCCTACCGCTCACGGCCGCCGTCGTGCTCGCCGCCGTGCTGGGCGTCGGCGTGCCCGTGGTCGCGGCCGGAGCGGCCGAACCGGCCGACGCGACGGAGCCCGCTGCCGAGGCAGGAGCGACGGGGGCGGCGCAGCCGAACCCGACCGGCGCCGAGATCCCGGGCCTGGCCGAGCCGGCCGGGGCGTTCATGACCGGCCCGAACGGCGCCTGGTGGGTGTTGACCGCGGGCGGGCTGTACGTGTACAGCCCGACACCGACCGGTCCGAGCGACGCCTACGTGCTCGTCGCCCCCGACCCGTCGGGTCGCGGTTACTGGCTCACGCTCGACACCGTGCTCGTGGGCTCGGCGTCCCAGCCGAACGACGCGGCGACGACCCCTGAACCCGAGCCCGCCTCGGAGACCGACGGCGGGTCCGCCCCCACGACCGCCACCACCGCTGCGCCCACCGGCCGGCCCGCGGCGCCCGCCACCACGACCACCACCGTTGCCCCCCGGCCGGCCCCGACGACGACCACCGCGGCTCCGCCGGCCTCCTCCGGTGGCCCCTCCGGTTCGACCACCTACCTCGGCGAGTTCGAGGTCACGTGCTACTCGTTGCGGGGCACCACCTCGACGGGTGAGCAGACCCACGAGGGCGGCGTCGCCGTCGACCCCCGCGTGATCCCCTACGGCACCCGCATCCACATCGAGGGCGTCGGCTGGCGCACGGCCAACGACACCGGCCGCAAGATCCAGGGCAACCGGCTCGACATCTGGCACCCGTCCGCCGACTGGTGCCGGGACTTCGGCCGGCGCATCCTCGACGTCCACCGCTGAGGCCGCCCGCCAGGCGGCGGGCGGCCGCGGGTGGAGCTCAGTGCCCGGCGCCGTCCCCCGCGGCCACGTCGCCCGCCCGGAACAGGCCGAGCGCACCCTTGCCCACGTTCGAGAACTTGTGGGTGACGATGGGGTACAGGCCCGCCTCGTCGAAGGTGAACTCCACGAAGCCACCCTGGGAGGGCTGCAGGTCGATCGCCTGCGAGCCGCCCTGGCCCGGCCCGGGCCGCAGCAGGTAGGTGCCCTCCTTGAAGACGGTGTCGAACACGGTTCCCACGATGTGGAACGCCGAGTTCTCCGACGGGCCGTTGTTCTGCACCCAGGCCCGGACGCGCTCGCCGGGCTCGACCCGGATCGGCGCGTGCAGGTACTGGTTCACGTAGCCGTTGAACGTGACGGCGTCCCAGGCGTCGCGCTGCATCTTCGTGAGGTCACCGGGCTGGCCCTCAGGGCCCAGGTACAGCTCGGACTGCACGAAGACGAACTCGTGGTCCACGGGGGCCAGGTCGGGCGGGTCGATGATGATGGCGCCGTGCATGCCGTTGCCGATGTGGTGCAGCGCAGGGGCCGTGCCGCAGTGGTACATGAAGCTGCCGGCGTGCTTGGCCTCGAACTGGTAGACGAGCGACTCACCCGGGGCGATCGTGCGCATCTCGTCGTTCCAGGCGACCTTCGAGGCGTGGAAGTCGATGGAGTGGCCGATCGCGCCCTCGTTGACGAGCGTGACCGTGAAGATGTCACCGACCTTGCCGCGCAGGGTGGGGCCGGGCACCTGGTCGTTGAACGTCCACAGCTCCTGGGTGACGCCCGGCGCGACCTCGATGACCGTCTCGGTGGCCCGCAGCGTGATCTCGTGGTTGGTCCCGCCGGGGGCGGGCGCCAGGTTCGGGTCGAACGGCCGCCACTCCGGTGCGGGGGTGGCGTTGAAGTCGATGACCGCGCCGTCGCCGCCACCACCGTGGGCGCCGCTGCCGGCGGGCGCAGCCGCTGCTGCGCCCTTCACGAAGATGTCGAGCACCATGCCGCCGGCTTCGTGGCCGGGCACGGTGCACACCAGCCGCGTGTGCTCGGTGAGCACGCCGAGCTCGAGGGTCTCCGACGCGCCGGGGTCGAGCATGCTCGTCACGGGGCCGCCGGGGATGCCGAGGTCATGGGGCATCGCCCCGCCGTTGCTGACCTCGAGCACGACGGGCCGGCCCGGTTCCACGTCCAGCGAGCTCGGCGACACGTACAGGTCGCCCAGCTCCACCTGGAACACCTGGGCGGGTCCCGCGGCCGCGGCCGGCGCCGCGTCATCGCCCGTACGCAGCGCCAGCCCTGTGGCGATGAGCGCGAACACGGCGGCGAAGCAGGCGACGCCGAAGGCGACGGCCATCCAGCTCTCGGCCGCCCGGCCGTGGTCTCGCTCCGTTCGGGTCTCGGTCGTGGTCGTCATCGCAGCTCCGTCGTTCCCGGCCGCTTCGCCGGATAGTTCCAGGGTCGGCTGGAGAAAACCCGGCGGGAAGGGTCGAAGGTCCCAGCGAGCAGGGAAGTTGGTCCCCGTGCGCGAGGGTGGGGACCGTGCGCACCATCGACCCGTGGACCCTCGTGCGGTTCCTCCACGTCCTCGCCGCCACCGTGTGGGTGGGTGGCCAGCTCGCGCTCAGCGGCCTCGTGGTGCCGGTGCTGCGCCGGCGAGCCGGCCTGGGGGAGCGGTCCGAGCTGGCCACCGAGATGGGCCGCCGCTTCGGAATCCTCACGGCCGCCGGCCTGTTCCCGGTCCTGCTGGCGACCGGCCTGGCCATGTCGTACCGCTACGGCGTGCAGCTCGAGGGCTTCCAGACCTACGGCTACGGCGCCACCCTGGCGGTCAAGGTGACCCTCGTGTTCGTCGTGCTCGCCCTGGCCGCCGGGCACGGCATCGCCACCCAGCGGGGCGGCGCCCGCCTGGGGCGCGCGCTCGCCGTGGGGTCGCTGGCCGGTTCGGTCGTCATCGTGCTGCTGGCGGTGTCGCTGGTGCCCTGATCCGCACGGCGGTCGGGTGCCCGGCCGGCAGGGCGGCGAGCGGCGGGTGGTCCGAGTGGTGAGGGACGACGGCGCGCGCCACGAGCTCGTCCGGGCGCGGGCGCTCGCCGACCCGGTGCGCCACGCCGTGTTCCGGTACGTGGCGTCCTCGCGCGGCCCGGTCGGCGTGGCCGAGCTGGCGCGCCACGTCGGGCGTCACCCCAACGCCGTGCGCGTGCACCTCGCCCGCTTGCGGGACGCCGGCCTGCTCGTCGAGGAGACCGAAGCGCGCACCGTGCGGGGCCGGCCCCGGCTCCAGTACCGAGCCGCACCCGGCGCCTCAGGTGCAGCCGGCGTCGACGACCCCTACCGGCGCCTGGCCCACCTGCTCCTGGAGGTCCACCGCTCGTCCGACGGGCCCCGGGCCGTCGGGCGGAGGGTGGGCGCAGCCGCCGCCGGCGGCCTGCCGGCGGGCGTCGACCCCGTGGAGGCGATCGAGGCGGAGGTCGCGCGCCAGGGCTTCGCACCCCGGCGACGCGACCGGGATCGCGCGGGTCGCGAGGTGGAGCTGGTGCTCGAGCGCTGCCCGTTCGCCGACGTGGCCGCCGTCGACCCGCAGACCGTCTGTGACCTGCACCTCGGGCTCGCCGAGGGCCTGGCCGGCGCCCTCGGCGGTGGCGTCGAGGTCCGGGGCCTGTTCCCCCGTGACCCGCACCGGGCGGGCTGCCGGCTACGCCTGCGAGGCGCCTGACCGGCGCCGGGCCCCGCCCGGCCTGGCGGGCTGCACGGAGCGACGGGCTCACACGTGGACGGCCCGCCGGCGGCGCTCCGCTCGCGGCTCAGGTTGCGAGGGCGAGGGTCGCCCGGGCGGACCGGGCGGTGACGGCCTCGAGGAAGTCCTGGCCGAGCGCGTGGGCCCGCAGCAGGGCGCCCTGGCTGCCCGGCCGGGCGAGCATCCAGGAGTGCCCGCCCGTGACCCACGCCGTCTGGCGACCGGTGAGGGCCTCCACCTCGTGGGCGGTGCGCACCGGGGTGACGCGGTCGAACCGGCCCCACACCGGCAGGAACGGCAGGTCGGACCGGCCCAGCGCGGCGACGTCGTCGCTGAGGTCGCAGGCGAACAGCATCGCCGCCACGGGCACCGTGAGGCCCAGCGAGCGGGTGTTGCGCCGGAAGTCGGGCCAGACCCCGCGGATCGTCGAGCGCACCCGCCCGATCGCCAGGTCGGGCAGGTCGGCGACGGCCGCCCCGACGATGTCGACCAGGGCGGCGAGATCGGGCGAAGCCGGCGACAGCACCGCCACGACCGGACCGCCCCGCTCCTTCCACGACGGGGTGGCGGCGCCGTTGCGGTAGATCACGCCCAGCGTCCGCTCGGGGTGGTCGGTCGCGAACCGCACGGCGATGGCGCCGCCCATCGAGTGGCCGAGCACCACGACCCGCCGGGCGCCCACGTGGTCGAGCAGCGCCGCCAGGCCGCCGGCCATGGCACCGAGCGACAGCGACTCCCAGGGCAGCGGGTCGCTGCCCCCGAAGCCCGGCATGCTCGGGTTCACCACCCGCCAGCCGAGCGCACCGGCGAGCCGGGCGCTCTCGCGCCAGTACATCGAGCCCGCCGCCAGGTAGCCGTGCAGGTTCAACGCCCAGACCTCGGGCCCGTCGGCGGCCGGCTCGTTGTCCGACACGGCGTAGCGCCAGCGGCGCCCGTCGAGCACCACCTCCTCGGGGACCATGCGGACACGGGCGGGCGGGGCGTCGGCCATGGCAGCATCGTGATCGTCCTCGATCTGCGGATCAACGACCCCCGCCCTGTCGACCGATCGGTCAGTCAGTCATATGCTCGCCGGGTGGGCCGCACGCAGGAGGGATCGGCGTGAGCCGCGACGGCGCTGGCGGGGCGCGGGCGCTGGTCCTCGAGGCGCCCCGCCACCTGGTCGAGCGCAGCCTGCCGTTGCCCGCCATCGGTGACGACGACGGGCTGCTGCGGGTGGAGGCGTGCGGGTTGTGCGGCACCGACCACGAGCAGCTCACCGGCGTGCTCCCCACCAACAGCGCCGTCGTGCCCGGCCACGAGACCGTCGGCGTGATCGAAGCGGTCGGGCCGCGGGCGGCCGAGCGGTGGGGCGTCGCTGTGGGCGACCGGGTCGCGGTCGAGGTCTTCCAGTCGTGCCGGGCGTGCGGCCCGTGCCGGGCGGGGGAGTACCGCCGCTGCGAGCGCCACGGGCTCGGCGACATGTACGGCTTCGTGCCCGTCGACCGCGAGCCGGGCCTGTGGGGCGGCTACGCCACCCACCAGTACCTGGCGCCCGACTCGCTGCTGCTCCCCGTGCCCGCCGGCCTCGACCCCGTCGTCGCCACGCTGTTCAACCCGCTCGGCGCCGGCATCCGCTGGGGGGTCACCGTGCCCGGCACCGGCGAGGGCGACGTGGTGGCCGTGCTCGGCCCCGGCGTGCGGGGGTTGTCGGCCGCGGCGGCCGCCAAGGAGGCGGGCGCGGCGTTCGTGATGGTCACCGGCGTGGGGCCGCGCGACGCCGCCCGGCTCGAGCTGGCGGGCCGCTTCGGTGCGGACCTCGCCGTCGACGTGGCCTGCGACGACCCGGCCGCCGCGCTGCGGGACGCCACCGGCGGGCTTGCCGACGTGGTGGTGGACGTGACCGCCAAGGCGCCGGCCGCGCTCGCCCAGGCGATCGGCCTGGCCCGTCCGGGGGGCACCGTCGTGCTGGCGGGCACCCGGGGGTCGGCCGAGACCCCCGGCTTCTGGCCCGACCTGATCGTCTACAAGGAGCTGCGGCTCCTCGGCGCCCTGGGCGTCGACGCCGCCGCCTACCGGGCGGCCCTCGACCTGCTCGCCGCCGGCCGCTACCCCTTCGCTGAGCTGCCCCGGCGCGTCGAGCCCCTCGCCGGGGCCCGGGACCTGCTGCTCGCCATGGCCGGCGAGGGCGACCAGGCCCCACCCGTCCACGGGGTGCTGGTGCCGTGACCCCCGCCGCCCCGACACCCGGCCGGTCGGTGTCCGTGCCCGACCGGTCCCACCCCCCACCCGCCGAGGAGGACCCCGTGCCCGACACCCCGACCGCCCCGGGAGCCGGCACCGCGCGCGTGCCGCTCCTGGCCGTGGAGGACGCCACCGGTCGCGCCGAGCAGGCCGGCGTGCCCGGCGTCCTCGCCCACCTGAACATCTTCCGGGCCCTCCTGCACGCCCCGCCGGCGGCGAAGGCGACGAGCGACGCGCTGCTCGCCCTGCTGGCGGGATCGCACCTCGACCACCGCCTCCGCGAGCTCGTCATCATGCGGATCGGCTGGGTCACCGGCTCGGTGTACGAGTGGACCCAGCACTGGCGGGTGGCCCGCGACCTCGGGGTCAGCGACGAGGATCTCCTCGCGGTCCGGGACTGGCGGGGCCACGAGGGCTTCGGCCCCGCGGACCGGGCCGTGCTCGCCGCCACCGACGAGACCCTCGCCGGCGGGCCGATCGCCCCGGCGACGTGGGCGGCGTGCGAGGAGCACCTGCCCGGCCCCGAGGCGCTGGTCGAGCTTGTGCTCGCCATCGGGCTGTGGCAGCTGGTGTCGGGGGTGCTGCGGTCGCTCGAGATCCCGCTCGAGGACGGCATGGCGCCCTGGCCACCGGACGGCGCCGCGCCGGCCGGCGCCTCGGGAGGCGGTGGGTCGTGACCACGCTGCTCGACGATGCCGTGGCCCTCGCCCGCCCCCGCTGGGACGGCACGGCCCACCGCATGGAGGTCTGGTACCTGACCGCCACCGACGAGGCGACCGGCACCGGCTACTGGGTCCACTACGAGACGGTGGCGCCGACCGGGGGCCGGCCCTACGCCCACGGCTGGACCGCGGTCTTCCCTCGTGACGGCGCGCCCGTCGTCTCCCGCTTCGGCCCGGAGGAGCTGGCCGGTCCCGCGGCCGGCGCGCCCCCCGACGCCCCGTGGTTCCGGGCGGCCGGCGCCGAGCTCGGGCCGGGCGGCCTACGGGGCCGGGCCGAGGTCGGCGGCGGGGGTGCAGGGGGCACCCCGATCGAGTGGGACCTCACCCTGGCCGGCGGCGGCCCGCCGCTGTACACGTTCGACCGGCCCGTGTGGGAGCGGGAGCTGCTGCCCGGCGCCCAGGTCGTTCCGGTCCCCACCGGCCGGGTCACCGGCAGCGTGACGGTCGCCGGGGACGAGCACCGCGTCGCCGGCCCGGCGGGGCTGGCCCGCATCTACGGCCACGGCAGCGCCCAGCGCTGGGGCTGGTTGCACGCCGATCTCGGCGGCGGCGAGGTCCTCGAGATCGTCACCGCCACGGCGCGGCGCCGGGGCCTGCGGCGCATCCCGCCGCTCGCCGCCGTGCAGCTGCGGCTCGAGGGCGAGGACGACTGGCCCGCCCGGGCGCTCATCGCCGCGCCCATGTTCCGCACGCGCGGCGGCCTGCCCCGCTGGCAGGTGTCCGGGGTCGTCGGCCGGCGGCGGCTGCGCGTCGAGGTCACGGTCCCGCCCGACCGGTCGGTGCGGCTGACCTACACCGACCCCGACGGGGCGACCGCCACGTGCACGAACAGCGAGGTGGCCACCGCCGTCATCGTGCTCGAGCGCCTCGCCGGCCGGCGCTGGACCGAGGAGCGGGCCTGGACGCTCGACGGCACCGCCCACGCCGAGGTCGGGACCCGGCCGTGACCGCCGGGACCGGCGCCACCGCCGGCGACGAGCGCCCGAGCACCGGTCCGGGCGGCCCGGCCGTCATCGAGACCGTCGACCCCCGCACGCTCCGGCCCACCGGCACCGTGCCGGTCGCGGACGAGGCCGCCGTGCGGGCCGCGGTCGACCGGGCCCGGGCGGCCGCGGCGCGGTGGCGGGCGCTTCCCTTCGCCGATCGGCGCGACCACCTGCTGGCCGTGCGGGACGCCTTGCTCGACCGGGCCGGCGAGCTCGTGGCCGTGATCACCGCCGAGACGGGGAAGCTCGCGCCCGAGGCCGTCGTGGCCGAGCTCGTGACAACCTGCGAGACCATCGAGCTCTACGCCCGGCGGGGCGAGCGGGCCCTGCGCCCCGAGCGGGCGCGGGTGGGGCTCGCCGCCCACAAGCGGGCCCGCCGAACGTGGGAGCCCCTCGGGGTGGTCGGGGTGATCAGCCCCTGGAACTACCCGTTCGTGCTGGCCATGACCCCGGTCGTCACCGCCGCCTTCGCCGGCAACGCCGTGGTCCTGAAGCCCTCCGAGGTGACCCCCCGGGTGGGGCTCGCCATCGGCGAGTTGTTCCGCTCGGCCGCCGGCGGCGCCCACCCCGACCTCGTCCAGGTCGTCACCGGCGACGGCTCGACCGGCGCCGCCCTGGTGCGCGCGGGCGTGCAGAAGATCGTGTTCACCGGGTCGGTGGCGACCGGCCGCAAGGTGATGGCCGCGGCCGCCGAGACACTCACCCCGGTCCTCCTCGAGCTCGGCGGCAAGGACCCCATGATCGTGTGCGACGACGCCGACCTCGACCGGGCCGCCGCCGGGGCGGTGTGGGGCGCGTTCTCCAACGCCGGGCAGACCTGCATCTCCGTCGAGCGCGTCTACGTGGACGGCGCCGTCCACGACGCGTTCGTCGAACGGGTCGTGGACCGGGCCCGGCGGGTGCGCCAGGGCGTCGGGCCCGGACACGACATCGGCTCGATGACGTTCCCTCCGCAGCTCGACGTCGTCGAGCGCCACGTCGCCGACGCCGTCGCTCGGGGCGCCCGGGTCCTCGTCGGGGGGAAGCGCCTCGACCGCGAGGGGCTGTGGTACCCGCCCACCGTGCTGGTGGACGTCGACCACTCCATGGCGATCATGCGCGAGGAGACGTTCGGGCCCGTCCTGCCGATCATGCGGGTCGCCGGCGACGACGAGGCGGTGCGCCTCGCCAACGAGACGCCGTACGGGCTGAGCGCCTCGGTGTGGACCCGGGACGCGGACCGGGCCCACCGGCTGGCCGCCGCCCTCGAGTCGGGCAGCGTGTGCGTGAACGACTGCCTCACGTCCTACGGCGTGCCCGACCTGCCCTTCGGCGGGGTGAAGGAGTCGGGCATCGGGCGCATCCACGGGCCCGAGGGGCTGCGGGAGCTCAGCCACGCCAAGTCGGTGCTCGAGGACCGCTTCGGCCTGTCGCGCGAGCCCTACTGGTACCCGCTGCCGCGTGGCCTGGACCGGGCCGGCCTGGCACTGCTGCGGCTGCGCTACGGGCGGGGCTGGCGGCGCCGGCTGGGCCTGGCGCGCCGGCGGGGGTCACCTCGTCCCCCGGGCAGGGGCCGGTAGGGTGCCCGCCGTGCCGGCCGGCAGGACGCGCGCCCTGCGGCGCGCCGTGAGCGACGAGGAGAAGAGCCAGCGGCGCGAGCAGATCCTCGCCGCCGCCAAGCGGGTGTTCGCCAGGAACGGGTTCCAGGGCACGACGATCGCCGACGTGGCCCGGGCCGCCGGGCTCTCCTACGGGTCGATCTACTGGTACTTCGACTCCAAGGAGGCGCTGTTCCACGCCCTCATGGAGCACCAGGAGGCCGCCCTGCGCGACCACATCGCCGACGTCCTCGAGGCGACCGCGACCGACGGCGAGGGGTTCGGGCCCAGCGCCTTCCGCGAGGCCGTGCGCGCCACCTTCGAGTTCTTCGAGTCCGACAAGGCCGCCGTGCGCCTGCTGTTCCGCGACTCCTATGCCTTGGGCGACCGCTTCGAGCGGCACCTGCACGGCATCTACGAGCGCTTCATCGACGACCTCGAGGCCGTGCTCGGCGAGGCCCAGGCCCGCGGCGAGATCGTCGAGGGCCCCACGCGGCTGCTCGCCTTCAGCGTCGCCGCCCTCATCGCCCAGCTCGCCCTGCGCCGGCTCACCACCGACGACGGCCTCGACGCCGGCGTCGTCGCCGACTTCGTCGTGAGCCTCACCCTCGACGGCCTCCGCCCCCGCTGACCTACCGGCCGATCCGCCGTCAGCCGGTCGGGCCGGCGGCGGCGCCGGCGAGGAACACGGCACGCAACAGGTCGCGGCGGCCGCGGAGCTCGGCGGCAGGGCCCTCGAAGCGGACCCGGCCCCGCTCCAGGAAGTACGCCCGGTCGGCGAAGGACAGGGCGAGGTCGACGTGCTGCTCGACCACGACCACGCCGACGCCGGCGGTGCGCAGCGAGGCCACCACCTCGAGCAGCTCGCCGACCACGACGGGGGCGAGCCCGAGCGACAGCTCGTCGACGAGCAGGATGCGGGGCCGGCACACCAGCGCCCGGGCGAGGGCCAGCATCTGCTGCTGGCCGCCCGACAGCGTGCCCGCCAGCTGGTCGCGGCGCTCGGCGAGCCACGGGAACCGGTCGATCACCTCGGCGGTGCGCGCCTCGCGCTCGCTCCGGGGCACGGTCAGGGCCCCCACGGTGAGGCTCTCGGCGACGGTGAGTCCCGGGAAGGTGGCGCGCCCGCCCGGTACCTGGAGCACGCCGCGGCGCACGATCTCGGGGGGCCGCAGCCGGGTGAGGTCCTCGCCGGCCAGGGCGAGGCTGCCGGCGATCGGCCGCACCAGGCCCGAGATCGTCCGCAGCAGCGTCGACTTGCCGGCCCCGTTGGTGCCCAGCAGGGCGACGACCTCCCCCGGCACCACCCGGAACGACACGTCCTCGAGCACCGTCACCTTGCCGTACGCGACCCGCAGGTCTTCGGCGACGAGCGCGCCCGAGGCGGCGGCCCTGGCCGGGTCCTGTGCCCGGTCGTGCGTGCCGCCGCGGCCCGGTTCCGGCGCGGTCACGGCGTGACCTCCGCCACCGGCGGGCCGTCGCCCGCCAGCGCCCGGACGCCGGCCACCCCGATCAGACCCTCCCGGGCGGCGACGTAGGTGCCGTCGCGAGCGGGGGGTACCTCGTCGCGGGTGCCGTCCTCCCAGCGCACCAGCACCACCTCGGCACCCGGCACCCGCCCGTACACGGCGGTGACGGGTGGCACCGGCCCGGCGCCGGGCGTGGCCGAGACGGCGGCGACGGTCGCGACCGGCACCGGGTCGAGGTCGACGCCGTGCCAGCCCCGCCGGCCCGGGAAGGCGATCACGGTGAGCAGGCGCCCCTCGTGCACGGCGACCAGCACCTCGAGGTCGCCGACCGTGTGGCTGGCGGCCAGCCGGGCGCCCTCGGGCAGCGTCCCGGCCGGCTGGGCGGCGCCGGCGGGGATGCTGAGCACGGCGGCGACGGCCACGACGAGCGCCAGGGCGGCGGAGGCGCTGCACCAGCGGGCGGCGGGGCTCATCGGTCACCCACGGAGGTACCGCTCCGCGGCCTCGTCCCACCCCGCCTGCACCCGACGCCGGACAGGCAGCAGGGGCGGCACGGTCGACAGGCGCTCCAGCGCCATGAGCGCCAGACCGGCGACGAGCACGACGAGCCACCACGGGCCCATGGCGGGCAGCGCCCGCCGGGTCACCACCGGATCGACCAGCCCGACGGCGCCGGGACCGGCCGCCACGGGCGCGGCCGGGGCGGGGGCGGCGGCCCCACCCGGCGTGGTACCGCCGGACCGGGGGGGCACGCCCGCCGGGCCCGGGACGGCACCCGCCGGCGCCGGTGGCGCGGCAGCGGGTACGGGGGCGTCGGGGACCAGGTCGGCCACGGCCTCGCCGAGCAGCATGTCGATCTCGCCGCCGACCAGCGTCGCGGCCACGAAGTAGCGCTCGGCGGGGTCGTCGCTGCTGGCGAACCGCACGTGGACGCCGCCGCCCCGCACCGTGACCCGGTCGCCCTCGGGGGACACCTCGACCCGGGGCTGGCTGACCCGCACGTCGCTGTACGGGCTGTCGAGCCACTCGGCGAGGAGCGCCGTCGCCTGGGGGACGAGCGGCGCCGGGACCCGGCTGTCGTCGACGGTCAGGCCGTCGGGCCCGACCGCAACGGGCACGCCGTTCGCCTCGGCGCCGGCGACGTCGACCGTGGCGTCCACCTCGGTCCCGTCCGCGGTGCCGTCGGCGGCGACGATCGCCCGGTAGCGGGCGCTGCTCGCCCGGAACGGCCCGGCCCGCAGCCCCGACACCTCGGCCTCGACCCGGACCCGCACGACCGCGCCGCGGGCGTCGACCTCGACGTGGGAGCGGGCGGTGCCGGCGAGCCCACCGGCCGCGCCCCCGTCGACGGGCGTGGACGCCTCGGCGGTCCCGGCGAGGTGGTCGCAGCGCACGGCCAGGTGCACGGGCCCGGCGGTGCGCTCGGCCTCGGTGTCCAGGTTGGCGGCCACGGTGTCGCAGCTGACGTAGCTCTCCTCGGGGGGCTGCTGGAACCCCTCGGCGAACCCCATGTCGAACACCGACGCCCGCCCGAACGTGGCTGGGGGCGGCGAGGCGACCGCCACCTCGGCGGCCGCGGGGCGCATGGCGAGCGACGTCTGCTGCTGGCCGGGGTCGGGTTGGGCCGGCCACGCTCGGGCGTGCACGTTCAGCACCCGCTCGCCCTCCGGTGCCTGGGCGTGCCCGGTGGGGGGCGAGCTGCTGAGGGCGGCCACGACCAGCGCGACCAGCAGCCCGCCGGGCAGCGTCCCCCGCCGCGTTCGCCCGCGGGGGCCGGCGCCCCGGGTCCCGGGCCCCCTGCGGTACCTCGCCGCCGCGGGGCCGTCTCGCGTCACCGCGCCGCCTCCGCCGGTGCGCCCGCCGTGGCCGCCCCGGCGCCGGCGGGGGTGCCGCCGCCGAGGTAGGCGTCGACCACGGCGGGGTCGGCGAGCACCGCCTCGGGGTCGCCGCTCGCCAGCACCCGGCCCAGGTCGAGGGCGACCAGGCGGTCGGCGAGGCCGGCCACGAACGGCACGTCGTGGTCGACCAGGACGACGGCGGCGTCGCCCCGGATGCGCTCGATGAGGCCGCCGAGCGCCGCCACCTCGCTCTGCTGGAGGCCGGACGCGGGCTCGTCCAGCAGCAGGACCCGGGGCTGTCGGGCGGCGAGCCACGCCAGCTCGAGGGCGCGGGTCGAGCCGAACGAGAGCGTCGCCACCCGGTGGTCCAGGTAGCGGTGCAGGTCGACGACGCCGAGCACCTCCTCGGCGGCGGCGACGACCGCCCGCTCCTCGGCCACGGCGTTGGGGAGGGCGAGCCCCTCGGCCACGATCCCGCTCGAGAACCGGGGGTGGAACGCGCCGAGCAGCACCTCGCGCACGGTCATCGACGGGAAGAGCCGGGGGTCCTGGAACGAGCGGGCGAGGCCCTGGCGGGCGCGGCGGTAGGGGTGCAGCCGGGTGATGTCGCGCCCGTCGAGGAGCACCCGGCCGGCGGCCGGCGCCGTGAAGCCGGACAGCACGTCGAGCAGCGTCGTCTTGCCGGCGCCGTTGGCGCCGATGAGCCCGACGATCTCGCCGGGCGCGACGGCCAGGTCCACGTCGTCGAGGGCGACCACGCCGTCGAAGCGCACCCGCACGCGCTCGGCGGCGATCGCGGCCCGGGGGCGTGGGGCGGCGGCTCGCGGCCGGGGGGCGAGGGCTCCGGCGCCGACGGCGCCCGGGGCGTCGTCGGTCACGGGGTCGACGCTCGTGCGGTCAGCGGCGACCCCCTCGGCGTCGCTGGCCGGCGCCGGCCGGGGTGGGGCGAGCCGGCGCAGGGTGCGGGTGGCGATGCCGACCAGGCCGTCGGGGTCGCGCACCAGCACCAGCACGATGCCCGCGCCCAGGGCGACGGCCGTCCAGTCCGACACGGTGCCCTCACCCCGGAACACCTCGGTGAGGAACACGAAGGCGAACGCGCCGATCACCGGGCCGAGCGGCGAGCGCAGCCCACCCACGAGCGTGAGCCCGAACGCCGACAGCGACAGCACCAGGAACCCGAACGCCCCGGCGGAGAACGTCTCGAGCAGGTAGGCGAACAGCACCCCGGCCACGCCGGCGTACACGGCGTGGAGCGTGAACGCGACCAGCCGGTACTTGGTGGGGTTGGCCCCGGCGGCGGCCGCCGCCTTCGGGTTGTCGCGCACCATGGCGAGGGCCCGCCCGGTGCGGGACCGGCCCAGCGCGGCGGTGAAGGCGAACAGCGCGGCGGCGACGAGGGCGCACAGCACGGCGAAGGCCCGGTCGCCGGCGACGAGGTCGGGGCGGGTGAGGCTCATGGCCTCGCCGGCGTTGGCGAACCAGCGCTGGCGGAACAGCGTCTCCTCGAAGAGCCCGGCCAGCGCGATCGTCGCCACCGCCAGGTACAGCGGCCGGAGCCGCAGCGCCACCACCCCCACGGCCGCGCACAGCACGACCGTGGCGCCACCGGCGAGCGGCAGCACCAGCGGCAGGGGCAGGCCCAGCCGGCCCCCCAGGATCCACGCCAGGCAGGCGCCCACCCCGGCGAACGTCCCGGGCATGAGCGACACCTGCCCCGACCAGCCGGTCAGCACGACGATCGACAGGCCGAGGAGCGCGAACACCATCGTGCGGGCCGACACGAAGGCCCAGAAGCCCGACAGGCCGAGGGTGACGACGGCGGCGACCCCGAACCCGGCCAGCCACCACCGGGCCCGGCCCAGCGGCACCGAGCCGGGGGCGGCGCGCAGGCCCCGGTCGGCGTCCTCCAGGGCCCGGGCCTCCTGGTCCGACACGAAGAACCGCTCCACCCGCAGCACCAGCAGCATCACGACCAGCAGGGCCGCCAGCGCGCCGGCGAGGCCGGGAAGCGGGCCGGGCCCGCCCGCGAGCAGTTCCTGGGCGACGCCGAGGCCCAGGCCGCCGCCCAGCGACGCCGGCAGGCTGACGAACCCACCGGTCAGTCCCGCCGCCAGCGCCTTCAGCTGGAAGCCCATGAGGCTCAGCGGGTTGAGGGTCCCGAACGGCACGACCAGCACCCCGGCCAGGGCGGCCGACGCGCCCGCCAGCGCCCACACCCGGGTCTGCACGGCGCGGTCGTCGACGCCGGCCAGGCGCGCCGCCAGCGGGTTCTGGGCGAGCGCCCGCACCTGCATCCCGAAGGTGGTCCGGTGCAGCAGCCACGTGAGGGCCAGGGTGGCGCCCACCCCGCACACGATCAGCGCCACGTGCTGGTGCGTGACCCGGACGCCGGCGAGGCCGACCGTGCGGTCCAGGGGGAGCAGCGTCCGGGCGGTCGACGGCGTGCCCAGCCCGGTCCAGACCAGCCCGATGACCCCCTGCACCACGCCCGCGACCCCGAAGGACGCGAGCAGCTTGGTCACCTGCGAGGCGTGCTCCAGCGGCACGAAGGCGAGGCGGTGCACGAGCACGCCCGTCCCCGCGCCCGTGGCCAGGGCGGCGAGCAGGGCCCCACCCACGGGCAGCGCGTCGAAGCGGCCGAGCAGCTCGAAGTTGACGTAGGTGGCGAGCACCCCGGTCGAGGCGTGGGCGAAGTTGAGGACCCCGCTCGCCCGGTAGGTGAGCACGATGCCGACGGCGAGCAGGGCGAACATGGCGCCCACGGCCAGGCCGAGCACGAGGTACTGCAGGACGGTCACGGGTCGATGTAGCCGAAGTTCAGCGGCTCGCTGGCCCGCACGTAGCGACCGTCCCGCAGCTGCAGCAGCACGGTGGCGGTGCCGCCCATGTGCCGGTCGGGTGAGAACGTGAGCGGCGCGGTGGTCCCCAGGTCGAGGCCGCGGATCGACTCGATCTCGGCCAGGAACGCCTCGTTGTCGGGCCCGGTGCGGGCCAGCACCTCGGCGAGCAGCTGCATGCCCGCCCACGCCGCCAGCTCGTGGCCGGTGCGGGCGCCCTGCGGGTAGCGGCGGTCCATCACCGCGTGGAACTCGGCCATCTGCGGTGAGTCGCGGTCGATGTAGGACAGCCCGGCGGTGTCGGTGAACACGAGCCGGTCGCACACCCGACCGCACGCGTCCTCCAGCAGCCGGCTCCACGCTGCCGGGGCGTACCAGGGCACCTGCCAGGCCTGGCGGTTCGCCGACATGCGCCCGAAGGCGAGGAGCACGGGGTTGGTGGCGACCACCGCCTGGGCCCCGGCGGTGCGCATGCGGGTGATGGCCCCGTCCATGCCGGTGACGGCGTCCTCTTCGGCGCGCACCGGCTCCTCCCGCACGACCTCGATGCCGTAGCGGGCCAGCTCCTCGCGCAGCCGGGGGATGCCGCTGGCCTCGGCCGGCACGTTCAGGTAGGTGAGCCCGATGCGGTCGACGCCCATGTAGCGCACGACCACCTCCGGCACGAAGCGTCCGTAGAACGCGCCGGGCACGGCGGTCACGAACGTCACGGGCGACAGGGCGTCGGTCGTCATGTTGTGCGCCCCGCCCTGGATCAGCGGCACCCGCCGCTCGTCGAGGTAGCTGATCACCGGCATGAAGGCGATGACCATCACGTAGGTGTTGACGACGGCGAACACGCCGTCCTGCTCGACCAGGCGGCGGACGGCCTGCAGGGCCTCGTCCTGGCAGGTGAGGCAGGCGTTGTAGGCGACGAGCTCGAGGCGGGCGCCGCCGATGCCGCCCCGGGCGTTCACCTCGTCGACGAAGGCCTGGGTGACCCGCAGGATGGGCTCGCCGAACTCCCGCTGACCCCCCACCAGCGGCAGCACGCTCCCGATGCGCACCACTCCGCCCGGCCGGCCGGCGGCCGGGGCTCCCCGCCCGTCGCCGGCGGCGGCACCGGGCCGGCCGCCGCCCACGGGCGCCCCCGCGCCGGTGTCGCCGTCCTGGCCGGGGCGGCCCGCCGGGGGGAGGAGGCCGCCCGCGGCCAGCTCCTCGCTGGGGTCGGGGTCGTCGTAGGCGCCGGCGCCGGCGGTTCCGGTGGCCGTGCGCGTCTCGAAGGCGATCTCCTCGCCAGCTCCGCAGGCGGCGGCGACGAGCGCGAGGGCGGCGAGCACCGTGCCCGCTCGGACCCCCCGGCGTCGGACGGCCATGTCCCCCTCCTGGTCACGCCCCAGACCTGGTAGGAGGATGCCAGACCCCGGACTGATCGACCAGTCAGTCGGGGCGCCGTGCCGACCGGTCAGGCTCCCAGTTGACGGGGTCGCCGACGGCGACGGGCCCGCCGGAGAGCACCTCGCCGTGGGCCCCGCCGCCCCAGTCCAGGTGCAGCGCGTCCTGCAGGCCCGGGTGCTGCTCGTCCATCAGCCGGCACGGGCGGGTCTCGCCCTTCACCCGGATGCGGCTCGTGCCCACCGCCAGGACCCGCCCCCGGCTCTCGGTGAGGTCGACGCCCGAGACCAGCAGGTTCGCCCGCCGAAGGGCGGGGTCGACCTCGGCGCCCAGCTCGTCCTGGGCGCGCGCCCAGCGCTCGGCCGACAGGATCGTGACCTGGCGACGGCCGTCGGCGTCCGCGCTGCCCTCCAGGCCGCGGCCGGGCACGAGGCGGGCGACCTCGACCTCGTCCATCGGCCCCCCGTGGAACCGCTTCACCCAGATGCGCTCGACCCGGCCCACGGGCCGAGGCTACCGGCGACCCAGCCGCCGACCGAGCGAGTACCAGAGGGGGTAGGTGGCGAAGATCGCCGCCGCCACGGCGTGGGTGGCCGGCCCCGACCGCTCGTGGTCGAAGCGGAGCACGCCGGAGTTCAGCATCCAGTCCCGACCGGTCTCGGCCCCAAACAGGCGCCAGAACCAGCGCAGCCGGGGCCGGTTCAGGTACAGCCCGGCGGACACGCCGACGTAGGTGCCGACGACGGCGGCGGCGGCGAGCCGCTTGGCGCGCTCGTCGGGCAGGACCCGCTCGAGGGCGGCGCCCGTCGCCACGAGCAGGGGTGGGTCGAGCAGGAAGCTCACGGCCGGACACTACCCTTCGTTGACTGATGGATCGGTTTACCGGACCGGCTGGCGTGGCCGGGTTCAGCGCCGCCTTGCTGCCGCCCGAGCACGGCGGGCCCGACGCCGCGGCCACGGCGGCCGCCATGCGCCGCTACCTGGGTCACCTGCCCCGCCCGGTGCGCGCCGGGGTGCGGGCGGCGTTCGCCACCGTCGACGGCCTGGCGCGCGCGACGGCCGGCGGCCGGCTGGCCGACCTCGATCCCGACGCCCGGGTGCGGTTCCTGCGGGCGCTGGCCGGGCGGCCCAGCACCGAGCCCATGGTCACCGGGCTCAAGGCCCTCGTCCTGCTCGTCAGTGGGGCCGAGGCCGCCGCCGGCGAGATCCTCGCTGCCGCCGCCGGCACCGGGCCGGCCCGGCCCGACGGGGCCCTCGCCGTGACCGACGCCGCCGACTGGCCGTCGCTCACCCGGTGCGACGCCGTCGTGGTCGGTTCCGGCGCCGGGGGGGCCATGGCCGCCCGGACGCTCGCCCGGGCGGGCCTCGACGTCGTCGTCGTCGAGGAGGGCCGCCGCTTCACGGTCGAGGAGTTCCGCACCGCCCCACCCCTCGACCGCTTCGCCAGCCTCTACCGCGACGGTGGGACCACGATGGCGCTGGGCCGGCCGCCGGTCATGCTGCCCATCGGCCGGGGCGTCGGCGGCACCACGCTCGTCAACTCCGGCACCTGCTACCGCACGCCTGCCGCCGTCCTGGCGCACTGGCACGACGACCACGGCTTCACCCTCGCCGCGCCCGAGCGGTTCGGGCCCTGGCTCGACGAGGTCGAAGCCACGCTGCAGGTGGCCCCGGTGCCGGCGGGGGTCATGGGCCGCAACGGGGCGCTCCTGCTCGAGGGGGCGGCCGCCCTGGGCTGGCGCGCCGGTCCGCTCCACCGCAACGCGCCGGGCTGTGGGGGTTGCTGCCAGTGCGCCATCGGGTGCCCCCGCAACGCCAAGTTCGGCGTGCACCTGAACGCCCTCCCGCAGGCCTGCGCCGCCGGTGCCCGCATCCTCGCCCGGGCCCGGGTGGCGCGCCTGGTCCACGACGGCCGCCGCGCCCACGGGGTCGTGGCGGTCCGGCCCGACGGCTCGCGCCTCGAGGTGCGGGCCCCGGTCGTGGTCGTCGCCGCCGGCGCCACCGAGACCCCGCCCCTGCTGCGCCGCAGCGGCCTGGGCCGGCACCCCTGCCTGGGCCGCAACCTGTCGCTGCACCCCGCGCTCAGCGCCGCCGGCCGCTTCGCCGAGGAGGTCGTGCCGTGGCACGGGGTGCTCCAGAGCGCGGCGGTCGAGGAGTTCCACGAGCGCCAGGGGATCCTGGTGGAGGCCACGTCGACGCCGCCGGGCATGGGCTCGATGGTGCTCCCCGGCCTGGGGCGCGACCTGCTCGCCGAGCTCGATGGCGCCCGCCACCTGGTCACGCTCGGCGCCATGATCGCCGACGCTCCGTCCGGCCGGGTGCTGGGCGGCCGGCGCGCCGTGCTGCGCTACGACCTCACCCGCGACGACGGCCGGCGCCTGCTGCGCGCCGTGCGGATCATGGCCGAGGCCCTGTTCGCCGCCGGGGCCACCGAGGTGCTCCCCGGCCTGCCCGGCACCAGCCGCGTCGGCACCCTGGCCGCGCTCGACGAGGCGCTCGAGCGGGCCCGGCCCCGCCAGCTGCACCTGGCGGCGTTCCACCCCACCGGCACGGCCGCGGCGGGCGGCGACGACCAGCGCCACCCGGTCGACCCCGAGGGCCGCCTCCGGGGGATCGCCGGGGTGTGGGTGGCTGACGCCGCCGTGCTCCCGAGCTGCCCGACCGTCAACCCTCAGGTGTCGGTCATGGCCGCGGCGCTGGCGGTCAGTGAGGCGCTACTGATTGACCAGTCAGTCAAGTCTGGCTAGGTTGGCCCCGTGACGAGCGAGGACCGCATCCCCGTCGTCGTGGCCGCCGGGCAGGTGACCTCGCGCGACACCGCAGAGATCGTCTCGGCCCTCGACCTCGCCGAGCGGGCCGCCCGAGCGGCCCTCGACGAGGTTCCCGGGCTGGCCGCCCGGATCGACCGGGTGAGCGTGGTCAACATCATGTCACGGGTGGGGCCGGCGCCGGCGAGCCGGTTGGCGGCCCGGCTGGGCATCGAGCCCGCCGTGCGCGAGCACACCGCGGTCGGCGGCAACACCCCGCAGTGGCTGGTCAACCGGGCGGCGGCGGCCATCGCCGCCGGGGAGCTCGAAGCCACCCTGATCGCCGGGGCCGAGGCCATGCGCTCGGGCCGGGAGCTGCGCAACCGGGGCGAGGCCGGCAGCGCCGGTGGGGGCGGGTCGGGTGACGAGCCCGACGGCCGCACCGGCGCCGGGCCCGATCCCGTGGTCGGCGACGACCGGAGCGGCATCAGCACGGCCGAGACCAACGCCGGCATGGTGATCCCCTCGGTGATCTATCCCATGTTCGAGTCGGTCATCGCCCACCGGGCGGGCCGGTCCTTCGCCGAGCACCGCGCCGTGCTGGGCCGGATCATGGCGCCGTTCACCGAGGTGGCCGCCAAGCACCCCCACGCCTGGTTCCCCGAGGCGCGCACGCCCGAGGAGATCGCCGAGCCCGGCTCCGACAACCGCATGGTCGCCGAGCCCTACACCAAGCGCATGAACGCCGTGCTCAACGTCGACCAGGGCGCGGCGGTGATCGTGTGCTCGCTGGCCGCCGCCCGGGCGGCGGGCGTGGCCGACCGGGCCGTGTTCGTGTGGTCCGGGGCCGAGGCCAACGAGGTGTGGTTCCCGACGGCCCGCCCCGACCTCGGGGCCAGCACCGGGATCGAGGCCGCCGGGCGGGCCGCCTTCGAGGCCGCCGGCATCGGGCCCGACGACCTCGCCCTCATCGACCTCTACTCGTGCTTCCCGGTCGCCGTCGAGATGGGCGCCGCCGCCCTCGGCCTCGCCCTCGACGACCCCCGGGGCCTCACGGTGACGGGCGGGCTGCCCTACTTCGGCGGCCCCGGCAACAACTACGTCACCCACTCGATCGCCACGCTGACCGACCGCCTGCGCAGTGAGGGCGGGATCGGGCTGGCCACGGCGCTCGGCTGGTACGTCACCAAGCACGCCGTGGGCATCTACGGCGCCGAGCCACCGCCGCGGGGCTTTTCCCGGCCCGACACCAGCGCCGCCCAGGCAGCCATCGACGCCACCGCCCTGGAGGTGGCCGAGGCGGTGGACGACGGCGGGGTGCCCGCCACCGTCGAGGCCGCCACGGTGGTTCACGACCGCACCGAGGCCGTCAGCGCCGCACCGGTGATCGCCCGGCTCGACGACGGCCGGCGCGTCGCCGCCATGTGCGCGGCGCCCGCGGACGAGCTCGCGTCCCTGGCCGGCGTCAACCTCGTGGGCCAGCGGGTGGCGGTCGCCGGCAGCCCACCCCGCTACCGCCTGGCTTGAGCGCCGGTCGGGGCGTCAGGCGGCGAGGGCCGTCAGGCGGTCGAGGACGGCGTCGAGGAAGCGGCGGCCGACCTCGGCGGCGACCTCCCGGCGCACGACGACCGTCGAGCGGTCGGCCCGGATGAGCTCGGGGTCGATCTCGAGCAGCAGCTCGGTGCGGGGTGCGACCCCGCCCCGCACCCTGATCACTCGCAGGCTGGCGGCCCCGGCGAGCTCGTGACCCTCCGCGCTGGTCGCCGCCCACCGGAGTCGCACACCGGCGCTGCGCCGGCCGATCCGTTGCCCGCCCGCCACGGTCACCGACGCCTCGTGGCGGCGGCCGTCGGTCCGCAGCGCCCGGGAGAGGGCCCGGTCGAGCACCCCGTCGCCCTCGCGGCCGAGCAGGGCCACCACGTCGTCGAGGGAGGCGTCGACGTAGGCGGCAACCCGCACGGCTCCGGTGGCCGTCCTTCCAGTCTGCTCGTGTGGCGTGGGCATGGCTGCTGGATCCTCCCCGGTCGGCCGCGCTCGTCGTCGCGACAAGGGTGGAGGAGCCGAGGCCACCGCGCCAGGGCCGAAGGTCCCTCTCGCGCCGGCGGCACCCGGTCGGCCACATTCGGGACCTTCGGCCCTGTCGCGTCCCGTCCCCGGCCCCGACACTGGTCCACGTGCTGATCGACGAAGGACTCGAACTGCTCGACGAGGAGGAGTGCCTCCGCCTCGTCGACACGGCGGCAGTGGGACGGGTCGCGACCACGGTAGCGGCGCTGCCGGTCGTGCTCCCGGTGAACTTCGTCGTGCTGGACGGCAACGTGGTGTTCCGGACCGCGGAGGGCACCAAGCTCTCGGCGGCCGTCCGCAACGCCGTCGTGGCCTTCGAGGTCGACGAGATCGACCGCGACCACCGGCAGGGCTGGAGCGTCCTGTTGATCGGCACCGCTCGCCACGTCACCGAGGCCGACGAGGTCGACCGGGCGGCCGCCGCGCTGCCGTCGACCTGGGCCGACGGACGGCGGGAGCACTTCGTCACGATCGAGCCCGAGCTCGTCTCGGGACGGCGGATCGCGGCGAAGCGCAACGGCCATCGGGCTCCCGCGCCGGGGGCCTGAGGCCGCGGCGATCCGAAACGGGCGGGTGGACGGCTCCCACCCGCCCGTGACGGACGTCACGTGACGATCTGCTCGCGATTGTTACAAAGCCGTTAACAACGGCTACCCTCTCCGGCGACACCGCCAAGAGAGCACGGCAGGTCGACGCGTCCGGTGACGGTGGACCGGCCACCTCCGGATCCGTCCCTGCCCGCGCCGGCCCCGTCCCGTCTGAGCTGCGCTGCAGCTCGGGCCGCGCCCGCCACCACCCCCGGGTCGTCGGCGCGCGCCCGCGGCCGGTCCGACCGAGGAGAGGACAGATGCACCGAGACGACCTGCTACCCGACCGAAGTACCTGCACGCCCGAGCCGGCGCGGTCCCTGGGGGGACGCCGGCCCGGGCGGGCACCGCGTGCCCTGGCGGCACTGGCCCTGGGCACGGCGATGGCGCTGCTCGCGGCCGTCGCCACCACCGGGACGCCGGCCGGCGCCGGCGGCCACACCGAGGGCAAGGTCGTGCCCTTCGGCTTCGCCGCCGACCACGGCGCCCCCGCCGGCGTGCCCATCGTCGACCTCGAGGCCACGCCCTCCGGTCAGGGCTACTGGCTCGTCGACAACGACGGCGGGGTGTTCACCTACGGCGACGCGCCGTTCCACGGCAGCATGGGCGGCACGGCCCTCGCCGAGCCCGTCGTGGGGATGGCCACCACGCCGGCGGGCGGCGGGTACTGGCTGGTCGCCGCCGACGGCGGGATCTTCACCTTCGGCGACGCGCCCTTTCACGGCTCCACCGGTGACGTCCGGCTCAACCAACCCATCGTGGGCATGGCCGCCACCCCCACGGGCGCCGGCTACTGGTTCGTGGCCGCCGACGGCGGGATCTTCACCTTCGGCGACGCCGCGTTCCAGGGGAGCCTGGGCGACCTGCGCCTCAACCGCCCCATCGTGGGCATGGCCGCCACGCCCTCGGGCAGCGGCTACTGGCTCGTGGCGT